>CANGIZ010000004.1 GCA_947454025.1 Bacteroidota bacterium
AACCAAACGTATTTCAGGTACTCTAATACGATCATTAATACGATGCTCTGGTTCTTGTTGTCTTTGAAACCTTGGGTTAAATCTGGGTCCTCTGTTCGGTAATGCCATTAATTGTTAAAACGTTGTTTAAGTTTTGTAAAGATAGTCATTGTTAAGCTTCCGGCGCCATTCTTTCCGCAATTTCTTCCACCACTTTGGCAAGGAATGTAGCTTTGTCCAACATTCCTAGGTCTCCTTTACCCTGACGACGTACCGAAAGTTTGCTTTCAGCTACTTCTTTTTCTCCTATCACCAACATATAAGGCACTTTCATCATTTCGGTATCACGGATCTTTTTACCAATTTTTTCATTGCGATCGTCAATTTCTACACGCACACCTGCTTTTTTAAATTCAGCAAATACTTCCTGCGCATAAGGCATAAACTTATCGCTGATTGGTAAAATTTTAACTTGTAATGGCGCTAACCATACTGGGAACTTACCTGCATAATGCTCCAATAAGAATCCAATAAAACGCTCGTGGGTACCCAATGGTGCACGGTGTATAATTAATGGAGACTCAGGCTCGTTGTCCTTATTCGTGAAATTTAAGTTAAAGCGTTTGCCTTGTGCAAAATCCACTTGGTTGGTTGCCAAAGTAAATTCACGACCAATAACACTCCAAATTTGAACGTCGATTTTAGGTCCGTAGAATGCACCTTCATCTTGTACTTCCACAAAAGGAGTTCCTGTTTCAATTAATACTTCACGCACCATGGCTTCGGTTTCTAACCAAAGTTCAGGTTCATTAATATATTTCTGACCCAATTTAGCAGGATCATGTAAACTTAATCGCATTACATATTTGTCAATTCCAAAAATTTTGAAATACTTCAAATACATATCATTCACCGCACGAAATTCTTGTGCAAATTGTTCCTTAGTACAATAAATATGCGCATCATTCATATGCAAACAACGAACACGCATTAAGCCAAACAATTCACCAGATTGCTCATAACGGTAACAAGTACCATACTCTGCAAGCCTTAGTGGCATGTCCTTGTAGCTTTTTGGTTCTGCATCAAATATTTTATGGTGATGCGGACAGTTCATTGCTTTTAAATAATATTTAGTGCCATCCAATTCCATTGGAGGGAACATACTATCCTGATAATAAGGCAAGTGACCACTCGTAATATACATGCTCTCTTTGGCAATATGTGGCGTAACCACACGCTTGTATCCAGCAGCTTCTTCGGTCTCTTTTGCAAGGCGCTCTAACTCTTCAATAATAATAGTACCATTCGGCATCCATAAAGGAAGACCTGGTCCCACATCATCATCCATTGTATAAATTCCTAATTCTTTTCCTAATTTACGGTGGTCTCTTTTCTTCGCTTCCTCCAACATTAACAAGTACTCGTCTAATTCCTTTTGGTTCGGGAAAGTAACGCCATATACACGCGTTAACATTTTATTTTTCTCGTCTCCTTTCCAAAACGCACCAGCGATATTGGTAATCTTAATGGCTTTAATAGCCGCAGTATTAGGGATATGTGGTCCACGACATAAGTCCGTGAATTGACCCTGCGTGTAAAAAGTAATCGTGCCGTCTTCTAATCCAGACAATAAATCTAATTTGTATTCATCTCCTTTTTCCGTGAAATAAGCAACTGCTTCGGCCTTTGACATTTCCTTGCGGATATATGCATTGGCTTGTTTAGCTAGCTCATTCATCTTTTTCTCTAAAATCACAACATCCTCTTCCTTCAGCGTTTTACCACCTAAATCAATATCATAGTAAAAGCCTTTTTCCAAAGCAGGTCCTACCCAAAATTTAGCGCCAGGAAACTGCATTTCAACCGCTTCCGCTAATAAGTGTGCAGAAGAATGCCAAAAAGTAGATTTACCATCGTTGTCGTCCCAGGTTAATAATTTTAAAGCAGCGTCACTATTAATAGGACGCGTGGCATCCCATACTTCCCCGTTTACGGAAGCTGCTAACACTTTTTTAGCCAAACCCTCACTGATGGATTTAGCAATACCTAAAGCAGTAATCCCTTTTTCATAGGAACGAACTGCGCCGTCTGGAAATTGAATTTGAACCATATTTGTATCTAAATATAAGACCGCAAAGATAACAAAAAATAGTGGTTGATGAATTCTTAGATTTATAGTGCAATTTATACATAGATTTGCCTTATGCGTGGGTTATTCATAATGCTTTTATTCATAGGATGCAGCAGTACCCTATTTGCCCAAAATTTAAGCGGGAAATGGGTGGGATATTTCACGCCCAATACCGACTTAGCTGGCCGAACCTACTCATATGAGATTACGATTCAGGAAAATCGAAACCATGAACTGAATGCGTTTACCATTACTAAGTTCTCCAATAACTCCGTTGCAAAAGCTGCTGCTAGTGTACAATTTTCAAGCCATAGTCAATTGGTAAGTATACAGGAAAGTAAATTTGAACAGCTTCAATTAAATAGAAATATGGAAGCCTGTTTAATGAGCAATTTTTTATCCTATCAAAATATTCGTGGACATGAAATTTTACAAGGCACTTATATTTCAAGCAATGTAAATGGTGGCAAAGATTGTGGAGGTGGAACCGTATTTTTAGAAAAAGAAGTAGCCATTGTAAAGTCCACAAAAATAAAAACTACGTCTCCAAAAATTGGAAATGAAATTGCTGTCACACGCGTAACAAAAGGAAACACAGCAGTGGCAGTAATACCCAATAGCAAGCCAACTGAAATTAAATTATTACCCAAAAAAGAACAACCAACTACTGTAGTCATCGCAAATACAAAGCAAGCTGAGAATGTACTTCCCGAGGATGCTGCAACAGAAAATACTGAAGTTGAAGTTGCCAAAAATCAAAACGACTTTCAAGTGATTCCTTGGGTACTAGTGGGAAGAGAAAACAAGTTGGTAAAAAAAATAATAACACATAACAAAAGCATTAGTATTGATTTATATGACAATGGCACGATTGACAATGACACTATTATCGTATATGACAATAAGCAACTGATTGTAAATAAGAAAAGATTAAGCTATAAGGCCATTCACTTTGATGTAAATTTTAGCAATACCAATAACGAACATGAAATTATCATTGTAGCACACAATATGGGAACAGTGCCACCTAACACAGCTTTACTTGTATATAAAGATGCAGATACTAGACAGGAATTATTTATTACATCCACCAATAAAATGAATGCAAAATTGGTTATTGAGTATGTGCCTCCTGCAAAACTTGAGTAGCCATAATGAGCTTACGATTATCACTATGAAAAGGATCTCGTGTAGATTTTTGCAAACCAAACCATCCAAGTCCGTCTTCCATTGCGCCATCCTTTACATTGAATATATAAATGGTATGTGATTGGTAGCCTATTTGTGCTAATAAATTCAAAATTTGAATACCCGTCATATGCACCGAAATATTTATTTCCTTGGGATCTGATGCAAAAGTAAGCCCTAGTAATTCGGCATAAATATTGGTGAGTCCATCCCTCCATATTTTTTGAGTAACGCTATCCTTCCCTAGTTTAAGAGACGATAAGGAATCGCAAATTTGCAAAAGTTGTTTGCTTGCTCCTTGTAGGTAAACGGTATCCCTATTAGCAAGTCCCTTAATAATTTCCTGGTATTGGTAAATAACAGGTTGGCAATTACGGTCCAATATGGCATCGTGATGGGTTGTAGAAAAGTTCCAACTACTTGAATCAGTTGACTTGTAGGTATTTGAAGAACAAGCCATTAAGCCAATGGAAAGTATAATTGATAAATATTTAATCATCCCAGGATTTTTATCAAATTTATGCATAATTAGCCCGATCATAGGCTAACTTTGCGCTCTGAATTGAAAAAATATGCTGATAGGTTTACAAAACGTGACATTTGAGTTTGGTGCTAGAGTAATTGTGAGTGATGCTACTTGGCACATTCAGCCAGGCGAACGCATTGGCTTAATTGGATACAATGGTACCGGAAAGTCCACTTTATTAAAAGTATTGGTGGGCCAATATACCCCAAGTAAGGGCACAGTGGAAAAAGGACGTGATACCACAATTGGTTATTTGCACCAGGACTTATTAAGTTTTGATACAAGTGAAACTATCACGGAAGTTGCCTTGGGCGCATTTGAAAGAGTGCGTGAATTAGAAAAAGAAATTGAGCAATTAGGAATAGAATTAGAAGCGAATCCTGAGGACAATGACATTTTAATTAAATATACCGACGCTTTACATGAAATAGATGTGTTGGATGGATACAATGTGCAACACAAAGCCGAAGAAGTATTACACGGTTTAGGTTTTACTACGGCCGATTTAGCCCGTCCTTATAAAGAATTTAGTGGAGGTTGGAGAATGCGTGTACTATTGGCTAAAATGATTTTGCAAGCACCTGATGTATTGTTACTGGATGAGCCTACCAACCACTTGGACTTACCAAGTATTGAATGGTTGGAGAAATACTTATTACATTATAAAGGAAGTGTGGTCATTGTAAGTCACGATAAATTCTTTTTGAATAAAATGGTGAATAAGATTGTAGAAGTGTATCAACAGCAACTCAATTTTTACACTGGCGACTACGAATATTATGAAGTAGAAAAAGTGCAACGTGTAGAAATTCAACAAAGAGCATTCGAGAATCAACAAGATTATATTCGTCAACAAGAAAAATTTATTGAACGATTTAAAGCCAAGGCATCTAAAGCTGCAGCAGCACAAAGTATTCAAAAAAGATTGGACAAATTAGATGTGATTGAAGACGTACAAATTGAACGACCTAATATCAGAATCAACTTTGCGGTAGATAAAACACCAGGAAAGGTTTTAGTGGACTTAAAAGGCGTTAGCAAATCCTACCCTAAGCAAGTAATATTAGACAATGCCTTTGCTGAAATTGAACGTGGTGATAAAATTGCATTGATTGGTGCAAACGGTAAAGGAAAGTCAACCCTATTAAGAATTGTAGCGGGTATGGAAGACTACGAAGGTGAAAGAGTTTGGGGACATAATGTAGACGAAAGTTTTTATGCACAGCACCAGTTGGAATCATTGAATTTAAACAATACTATATTACAAGAAGTACAAGAATGCGGTACTAAAAAAACCGACTTGGAATTACGTGCGCTCTTGGGATGTTTTTTATTTGGAGGTGATGAAGTGGACAAAAGAATTAAGGTATTAAGTGGAGGTGAAAAAGCAAGGGTCGCATTAACTAAAACCATTATTAGCAAGGCCAACTTCCTAATGCTGGATGAGCCTACGAACCACTTAGACATGGTAACTGTTGAATTGTTAGCAGATGCTTTAACTAAATACGATGGAAGTATTATACTAGTAAGTCACGACCGTTATTTTATTTCAAAAACAGCAAATAAGATTTGGGAAATTGAAGACGAAAAAATTATCGAATTCAAAGGCACCTACCATGAATGGATTGAGTGGAAGGAACGCATGGCAAAACAAAAAGCAGCCAATCCCGAAGCTTCTAAAAAAGCACCTGTTGCAGAAAAAGCAAAACCTGCACCCGTTGCAGCACCTGAAGTAAAAGCAACCCCAAATGGCCCGATAGACAAGGAATTGCAAAAGCAAATACAAAAATTACAAAAGGCCTTAGCACAAATCGAACACAATATTGAAACTTTGAATACAGAAAAAGTAGCCATTGAATTACAAATGGCTGATCCTGCAATTTATTCGGATGTGGCAAAGTTTCAAACAATCGAAAAAAGCTACCACGATAAAAACGCATTAATTCGTTCTATGAATAAGGAATATGAAATTGCGTTCAATGATTTGGTTTTATTAGAAAGCAAATAGACTAATAGTTTAATAAAAAAAGGGGTCATCTGCGAAGATGAACCCCTTTTTTGGTTTCAGTGAAATAAATCTATTTAAGATACTTATCTAACCATCTACCTTGCTCGTAAAGCAGGTGTAATAAATTTTCTTTTCCTTTGTAACCATGTGCTTCATAAGGCAGGTATACAAAACGAACTGTACCTCCATGCCCTTTAATAGCAGCATATAAACGCTCACTATTAATTGGGAAGGTACCAGTATTGTCATCGGCCTCACCATGTGTCATTAATAAAGGTGCTTTAATTTTGTCGGCAAAAGCAAAAGGGCTCATCGCTAAATACAATTGTGGTGCTTGCCAAAAAGTACGTTCTTCATTTTGAAAACCAAATGGCGTTAACGTTCTGTTATAGGCTCCGCTACGTGCAATTCCTGTTTTAAATAAATTCGTGTGTGCTAATAAATTAGCCGTCATAAATGCACCATAACTATGCCCTCCTACTGCCATTCTGTTACGATCCCCCACGCCCATTTCAACTAATTTATCAATGGCAGCATTCGCGTTTAAAGTAAGTTGATTTACAAAATCATCATTTGGTTTACTTTCAGGAGAAGTAGCCACGATAGGCATTTCGGCGTTATCTAAAATGGCATAGCCTTGTGTAACATAAAACACAGGAGATCCCCAAGAAAGGGTTGTGAACTTATGTTGATTGCCTCTAATTTGACTTGCATCCGCTGCATTGGTAAACTCTCTTGGATACGCCCAAATTAAAGTTGGCAAAGGGCCATCTTTTACTTTATCGTATCCTTTTGGCAAATACAAGTCACCTGTTAAATCAATACCGTCTTTACGTTTGTACTTAATTTTTTCTTTTGTTACCCCTTCCATGCCTAAGTATGGATTGGTGAAATGTGTTAACTGCGTACTATGTACTAAAGTGTTTCCTACTTTAATAAAATAGTTAGGCACTTCTTTTTCAGTCTCACGACGTGTAAGCACTTTTAGATTATTAATATCCAAAACATCTGCAACATATTCGAAACAATCATCTGCACAACGCCAGATTATTTCTTTCGTTTTTGTTTGAATATTAAACTTCGCCAAATAAGGTAAATCGCCTTTTGCAGAGGCACCAGTGGTGTTGTTAAATAAAATGCTTTGTCCGTCTTTTAAAATGGCAATCACTTCTTCACCATATTTGTTTTTTTCAGTAACAGGTGTTCCAGGATTATTGTACAAATCGGTACTATTGCCTTCATATAAAGTAGCCATTGTATTAGCAGTAGGATTGAATACACTTACTTTATATTGTTGCTTAGCGCGCAATTGCTCGGACACCATTGCAAACTGGTCATTTCCCCAATTGGTGCGACTGTATCTGGTTTCCGTTTTAAATAACTCTTTTGCAGTTCCTTTAAATGGTGCTTCTAAAGCAAATACGGCATCATGAAACGGCACTTTCTTTTTAATCAATCCACTGTCCAACGGCAATGCATAGGTAATGGTAGCAGGCGCATCGTTTCTCCAATCAAAAGCACGCGCTACATTCTGCACATTGTCATAACCCGAAGGCGTACTTTCTGCCGAAGGCAATACGGCCAATGTGTTTACAATATTTCCTTTGGTATCCGTAATTGCAACAGTAGCTGCAAAACCATAAGCAGGCACTAGATATGAAAAAGGTTTATTTAAAGTACGAGTTAAAAAATATTGTTTGTCTGGTGACAATGCTAAGCTTGCTAAAATAGAAGGCTTACCTATCTTGGTTTCTACCCCATTCGTATTCTTAACTAATTGTGTAGTTGCAAAAAAGTCAAATAAATATTCATCATATGGCGACTTTATCAAATCCTGATAAGTTACACTTGGTGCTACTTTACCCAAGTTTTCCTGAATAGTTGGTCCTTTAGGTGTGATAGGTTTTTTAGCCAATTTAGTTGGATCATTCACATTTACTTTGTACAAAACGGTTTCATCATTTAGCCAAACTAAAGTGTTGCCTAAAACGATATTCGCAGCTGCAGTGTTTATTTTTTTACAAGTTAAACTTGGAATGTCTATTACGTAAACGTCTACACGATTTGCTAATACATTAAAAAATGCAATTTTATTTTCGGCATGGTTCCAGCTAGGACTCAATGCAGATAAGCTTGTTGGCAACCCTTTAATGGTTAAATTTTTATTATTTACAATATCCTTAACCGTTAAATGATTCATATAAGTTTGTCTGGTTAAAGAAGCGTTTAATGGATTAATTCTCAAACCAGCAATTTTTAATTCAGGCTGACCCAGTTCTTCGACAGTTGGGTAAGAATTGCGTTCCATCACCAACATATATTTAGCAGTACTATTTACACTCACTGTAGGTGTTGGAGCTGCTAATAATAAATCGGCAATCACTTTAGGTGGAACCTGATAGCCACCCAAATCTTGGGCGAACAAAGCTACTTGGCAACAACAAAACAAAAGACCAAGCCACAATGATTTATGTAATTTTTGCATATAAAATATTTGACTCAAATTAAGGATAAAACTAGTTCGAAGATTCAATTTAGGATGAACGAAGGCAATAAAACTAACGATTGATTGGAAATGAGCAGAAAAATACCCACATCTATGGCTATTTCGTGGATTATTGGTATCAAATGTTTAAATTTGGGGCTCCGTTTAGACGATAGTCTGTTGATTTACTGCTGTAAATCAATACATTAATGTACAATAGAATAAATTATGTCAGCTAAAAAAGTAAACAAAATCGCAGTTTTAACTTCTGGTGGAGACGCCCCCGGCATGAATGCTGCCATCAGAGCGGTTGTTAGAACTGGTGTTTATCATGGGCTAGAGGTTTTTGGAGTAACAAGAGGATACAATGGTATGATAGAGGATGATATTTTTGAAATGGACTCTAAATCGGTGGCAAATATTATTCAAAGAGGCGGAACAATTTTAAAAACTGCACGTAGTAAAGACTTTTTTACACCCGAAGGACGTGCTATCGCATATAATAATCTTAAAAAAAGAGGCATTAACGGGATCGTTGTCATAGGTGGTGACGGTAGTTTTAAGGGTGCTCAAAAATTCAGCAATGAATTTGATATTCCATGTATTGGATTGCCAGGCACTATTGACAAAGACATTGCTGGAAGTGACTTTACTATTGGATTTGATACAGCTGTTAATACTGCAGTAGAGGCAATTGATAAAATTAGAGACACCGCGGACGCTCATGACCGTTTATTTGTAGTAGAGGTAATGGGTCGTGATGCAGGCTATATTGCTTTACATAGTGGTATTGCTACAGGTGCTGAAAACATTTTGATTCCTGAATCTAAAACAGATATGGAAGCTTTGGTGTCGGCATTAACCGAAAAAGAAAAAAGAAAGAAATTAGTAAACTTGATTGTTGTAGCCGAAGGAGATGAATTTGGAGGTGGTAATCAAGTTGGTGATTTCTTAAAACAACGTTTACCCAATGCAGACATTCGTGTATGTATTTTAGGGCATATACAAAGAGGTGGCGCACCAAGTTGTTTGGACCGTTTAATTGCAAGCAGAATGGGTTACCATGCTGTTGAATGTTTATTAAATGGCACACACAATGTTATGGTAGGTATCGAAGACAATAAAATGAAATACACTCCATTAGACAATGCCGTAAAAGCAAAACAAAAAATTTCGGAAGAATGGTTAAAGATTGTAAAAATATTAGCTAGCTAATTTTAATCTATTCTTCAGCAAACACAACATCAGAAAAATAACCCCAACAATAACAATGAGCCAACAAAATTTAAAACAAGTACATCATAAAACTAAAATTGTCGCAACTGTAGGTCCGGCATGTGAAACCTATGATCAATTAAAAGCATTAGTAATTGCTGGCGTGAATGTATTTCGTTTAAACTTTTCTCATGGAAGCCATGAAGACAAGAAAAAAATCATTGATAATATCCGTGGCATTAATAAAGAATTAGGATTAACAGTAGCCATTTTAGGCGACTTACAAGGTCCGAAATTAAGAGTAGGAGAAATTGAAAACAATCGCCTTGAAGTGAAAGTGGGTGATATACTTACATTATCGAATGAGAAGTGCATTGGCACTATGGAAAAAATATATGTTTCCTACCCTAACCTAGCAGGTGACGTAGTGGTGGGAAATACCATTATGATTGATGATGGAAAGATTGAAGTAAAAGTAAAAAGTGTAGAAGCCAATGGTGATGTAAAAGTAACGGTGAGTTTAGGTGGCATTATCTCTTCTAAAAAAGGATTGAATTTACCTGACACTAAAATTTCTTTACCAGCATTAACGGAGAAAGATTTAATAGACGCTGAATTTATTATTAAAGAAGAGTTAGACTGGGTTGCTTTAAGTTTTGTAAAAAGAGTTGCTGATATTGAAATGTTAAGAGAGATCTTAAACAAACACAAAAGCAAGTCTAAAATTATTGCGAAAATTGAAATGCCTGAAGCCATTGTTAACCTTAGAGATATTATTGTCGCAAGTGATGGTATCATGGTAGCAAGAGGTGACTTAGGCGTTGAATTACCAGTAGAAAAAATTCCTTTGATTCAAAAAGAAATTATCAAAAAATGTTTGCATAGAGCGAAGCCTGTAATTGTGGCAACACAAATGATGGAATCGATGATTGACCGTGTTAAACCAAACCGTTCTGAAATCACCGACGTTGCCAATGCAGTTATTGAAGGCGCTGATGCCGTAATGTTAAGTGGTGAAACCGCAACAGGTCAATTCCCGGTATTGGTAATTGAAACAATGCGTAAAATAATTTCTGAAGTTGAGCAGTATGGTTACAACTATAACCGTTCGGAAGATTTAAAACCTCAACCACACTCCCCTTCATTCATTAGCGATGCTTTATGTTACAATGCATGTAAGTTAGCAGAGGATGCCAATGCTCAAGGTTTAGTGGGAATGACACAAAGCGGATACACTGCATTTATGTTAAGTAGTTTCCGTCCTAAATCTCCTTTATTCATCTTTACAAAAGAAAAAACTTTAGTAAATCAATTGAGTTTAAGTTGGGGTGTTAAAGCTTTCTATTATGATAAAGAAGAAAGCTTGGATATGATCATTACCGATCAAATTCAAATTTTAAAAGAGAACGAATTTGTTAAAAAAGATGATATTGTTGTAAACACAGGAAGTACACCAGTTCAATTGCACTTACCAACCAATATGATTAAGATTAATAAAGTTGACTAATTGATACAGGCCCTGATTTATCGGGGCCTTTTTTTTGGAAATTATAATATGTACATTTTACACTAATTGCTATGCTAGAATCATTTGAAAAAGTACCCGTAAAAATTTACAAGAATCCTACCGAAGGATCCAACGCTGTTGCAGCCCAAATTGCAAATCTAATTAGAGAGAAACAAAAACAAAACCTTCCTTGTGTTTTAGGAATGGCAACTGGCGCCACTCCTATTTTATTATACAAGGAATTAGTGCGCATGCATAAGGAGGAAGGATTGAGTTTTAAAAATGTAATCACCATTAACTTGGATGAGTACTATCCTATCCCTCGTAGTGCTTATCAAAGCTATTGGAGCTTTATGCATCGTCATTTATTTGATCATATTGATATTGACCCAAAAAATATTAATCTGCCCAATTCTGAGTGGAATAAGGATGAATTAAAAGAAAGTTGTTTGGCCTACGAACAAACCATTGAAAAAATTGGTGGCATTGATTTGCAAATTTTAGGCATTGGTAAAAATGGACATATTGGTTTTAACGAACCAGGTTCAAGCTTTCACTCAAAAACAAGGGTGATTCATTTAGACCATCAAACAAGAATGGCGAATTTATATGAGTGGCATGATTTAAACAAAGTACCAAGACTCGCCATTACAGTAGGCATTAGCAGTATCATGAAAGCCAAGAAAATAGTATTATTAGCTTGGGGAAATAAAGCGGACATCGTTGCAAAAGCAGTGGAAGGAGATGTAACTGAACAAATACCAGCAAGTGTTTTACAAAATCATGATGACTGTACATTTGTAATTGATGAATATGCAGCAACTGAGTTAACGCGACATAAAGCACCATGGTTAACAGGTGCCAATGACTGGACACCTCAAATGATAAAGAAAGCCGTTATTGAATTGGCTTTGAAATTAGACAAGACCGTATTAAGTTTAACAGCGGATGATTATAAAGAAAATAGTTTGGCCGATTTATTGGTATTAAAGGAATCGGTATATGAGATTAATTTACAAGTGTTTTACATGTTGCGTGATTCCATTACAGGATGGCCAGGTGGCAAACCAAACGCAGTGATACCAGCTCATCCAGAACGTAGTACACCAAGCTCAAAACGCGTGATGATATTTTCACCCCATCCCGATGATGATATTATAAGTATGGGTGGTACGTTTATGCGTTTACACGATCAAGGACATGATGTACATGTTGGTTATCAAACAAGTGGCAACATTGCAGTGACGGATGAATTTGTAACGCGCTTTTTAGATTTTGCAGTAGGCTTTGAAGAAATGTTTGGGATAGACAATAAAAAAAGTAACGAAATTTTATCGGAAGCACGTTCGTTTTTAGGAGGCAAGAAAGCCGGTGAATTAGATACTTCAGAAATTAGAGCCATTAAAGGTTTAATTAGAAGATGCGAAGCCAAAGCAACTTGCCGCTATGTAGGCATTGCAGAGGACAATTATCATTTCTTGAACCTACCATTTTACGAAACGGGCACTATTGATAAAAAACCAATGGGCGAAGATGATATTCAAATCACCATGGAACTATTAAGAAAAGTAAAACCCCATCAAATATATTGCGCAGGAGATTTAGCTGATCCACATGGTACGCATAAAGTATGTTTAGAAGTGATTTTTGAAAGTATGCGTCGCTTAAAAGCAGCAGGTGATGATTGGGTAAAAGATTGTTGGGTTTGGTTATATAAGGGCGCATGGCAGGAATGGGATATTTCAGAAATTGAAATGGCCGTACCTATGAGCCCCGACCAAGTAATGAAAAAACGCTTTGGAATATTCATTCATCAGTCCCAAAAAGACAGTGTCCCCTTCCAAGGTACCGATGCAAGGGAGTTTTGGCAAAGAGCCGAAATTCGCAATGCCAATACCGCTGATTTGTACGCGCGCCTAGGATTAACCAAATATGCTGCTATTGAGGCCTTTGTGAGATGGCATTACTAAATTAATTCCCCAATTCCTTTGGTAAAATAGGAATTTGAGGTATATTTGCACCCCTTTCTAGCCTAGCTAGGAATTGGAATGGCCCCGTAGCTCAACTGAATAGAGTATTTGACTACGGATCAAAAGGTTTCAGGTTTGAATCCTGACGGGGTCACAAAGCCCACGCGAACAGCGTGGGCTTTTTTATTGCGAGGCTGCGAAACAAGCTTGCTTGATTGAGCAGACGAGTAATAAAAAAGCCAAGCAGCAGGAACTGCTGCGCAGGGCTTTGGGTACGACCAATGCGTGAGGATGTTGCGAAGCAACTATCCAATGCGTGAGGAAAAGCGAGGATGAAATCCGAGCTAATCCGAGGGCTTTGGTCCTGACCAATGCGAAGAGGATGCGACCAAAGGGAGCAATCCTCTTCGCAGTTCGACCATATTCTAAAGTACAAACCCTCATCTTTCATCAAAATAATTACACTATATTTACAAAGTAATAACATTGTAATTACTTAATTATGAAAGCAAAAATCATCAAAATTGGAAATTCAAAAGGCATTCGATTGCCAAATGAATTAATAAAAGAATACAAACTCGAAGAGGAGGTAAGTATTGAGCTACGCGAGGATTGCATTGTCTTAAAACCCATTGTTGTAGATCCAAGAGCTGGATGGGAAGAGCTCTATAAAAATGCAGACAATAAACTTTCTCAAGAAGATAAGGATTGGTTAGCTTTTGGCAATAAATTTGACGAGGAGGATTGGACATGGTAATTTCAAAAAACGAGGTATGGCTTACCAAACTTGAACCTACTATTGGAAGTGAGATTAATAAAACAAGGCCATGTATTATTATTTCACCCAATATTGCAAATAAATATATGGACAGCGTAGTAATTGTTCCGTTGACTTCTAAACTAAAAAACTATCCATCCAGAGTCAACTGTAAATTTAAAAACAAAGAAGGTCAAATTGTAATCGACCAAATTAGAACAATAGATAAAACAAGACTGGTAAAGAAATTAGGTATAATTGAAGATGCAACAAGTAAGAAAGTATATGAGATGATAAAAAAATACTTTCAATAAAACTCCCCCTAAAACGTCTTCACAATTTCTCTATAAGCATTAGGCAATACCAACTTGAATCGGCTATAAGAAGCATCTGAAATATTCTTGTGGTCAAATGGAACATAGCTCACATATTGCTTATTGGCTCCAGCTACCCTTCCATATTTATACGTGTAGGTAAACCAACCATCGGGTTGCAACTTTACTTCACCTAAGGCAAGATTAGGAATGGTAATATAAAACTGATTCTTTTGCTTAGCCCCTACATTGGTTAACTGCTTAGCACGTAAAGCCACAAAAGCTTCTTTGGCCGTTTCCACAGCAGGATCAATTAATTTAACATTCGAAGTAATACAAGAACGATAACGATACTCATTATTCGTTTTATAATTGTACAGCTCGGTAATACTTTCGCAATCGTATCTCTCATATAAGGATAATGCGTACAACCTAAAATAAGGGTATTCATTGGCTGAGGTGTTTTCTCACGCAACATCTTTTCCAATAAACTCACTAAATGATAACGCACATAGTTAGAAGGATCATTTAATTGCATATCCAAACAACTACCCTTGTCGTCATATTCACATAATAACTTATTACCCGCTTTATCAAAATTATAAGCAGCCAATAATAAAGAATCAATTTTATATACACTATTTTTTAAAGAAGGTCCTTTGTATTCGCTTCTTGCCTTGGTAATCGTATCCACATAATAACTCCAATCACGATCAATACTTTCCGCTAAACCTGCACCACCTTGACTCATCACCGATAATTCAGGCAAACCTTTCGCCTTAGCCATTGCTTGTAAAGTACGAGGATAGCCATTAGAAGCAACGGTGCCAGCTGTTGCAAATACTCCAATGGTTCCAGTTCCGTATTTAGCTTGGTATTCCAAAGCAGCTTTGGCGCCAGCATCAATCACCCCTAGCACCGGCACGGTATACCCTTCCCCCATTAATTTAGCACGAATGTCTTCCAATGCATAAGCGGTAGCTGTATTACAAGCCAACACGATCATTTTAACATCCGGCTTTGTTGTATTTTTTTGTAAAAAGAACGCCATATTTTTAAAGATGTGTTCTTTTAATAAATCCGTTTTATTTTCAGCATTATAGTTGCCATAAGGCATATTGGCTTGGTCGGCTAAGTATTGAAAGTATTCTGAGCTAAAATCTAATTTTCCATCTGCACCCGGCAATCCGGTTTCATTGTTAAAAGCGTCTAAGGTTAACATGGCTTCCAAAATGGTAAGCCCTCCAGTGCCTGAATCAAAAACCCCAATGGGTAGAGATTTAGTAGCTGTTGTTACATGTTGTGCCTGTGCAGAAAATCCCAAAGCACTTATAAAAGAAAAGATCAAAATACAATTTTTCATAGCGTTAAATTACTATGCTAATATAATTGCTTTTTGGCAAAATTCAGCAAGATTACCTATTTGAGCCTATACCAAATGACATTCCTGTGCAATTTTATACAATTCAAAATATGGTACTTCTTAAGAATCTTTCCATACACTTCAATGGGTTGCATGGAATGTATTAAAATAGACATCTTGGGATAAAGATTATTAATGTTTTCAATAATCTCCAAAGAATTCCCATCGGGTAAAATAATATCCAATATTAAATGTGTGTAGGTTTCTGTTTGCAATTGTTGCATTAACTGTGCACAATTACTCACTTCATCAGTCACGCCATTATGATATTTTTTTAGAATTGCACTTAAGCCCATTCTCACAATACTATGATCGTCTGCAATAATTACCCTGGTTTCCATTTGATTTTTAAGCTAGTAAGGCCTAAAAATAACAAAGAATATGCGGAAAGTGAATCTCAACAAGCGTTATAGAGTTAATTCTAGTTTCAAAAAACCAGCTAATTGGCTAAAAATCCTGTATTATTTACATTTTTAGGGATTCTATTCCTGATTTATTGCTATTTTTACGGAATATATTCCCGATTTATAGTATTTTTGGTTAGACAAAGTCTAATTTTGAATTGTTATGATACCAAGAATATTACAAGATTCCCTTACATCAAAACTAAACCAAGGCAAGGCTATTATTTTACTTGGCCCTCGCCAAGTAGGGAAAACTACTTTACTACATTCACTATTTGGAAATCATAAAAACGTATTATGGTTGAATGGAGATGAAATAGATGTAAGAAATCTCTTTTTAAATATTTCTGCAGCCAGACTAAAAACATATATCGGAAATAATAAAATAGTCATCATTGATGAAGCACAAAGAATTCAAGACATTGGTTTAAAACTAAAACTTATTACCGACCAAATAAATGAAGTTCAACTAATTGCCACAGGTAGCTCCTCTTTCGAATTATCAAATAAATTAAATGAACCATTAACCGGACGAAAATGGGAATTTAAAATGTATCCAATTTCTTTCAAAGAAATGGTAGATGCTAATGGGCTACTCAATGAAAAAAGGTTATTACCTCATAGACTCGTTTTTGGATACTACCCTGATGTCATAAATAATCCTGGAAATGAAATTGCAATTATAAAACAACTTGCTGACAGCTATCTTTATAAAGACATTCTAACCATTGATCAAATTAAAAAACCCGAAGCATTACAAAAACTCTTACAAGGATTAGCACTACAAATTGGATCACAGGTTTCCTACTCGGAGCTTGCTCAATTTTGCGGGCTAGACGCTAAAACAATTGAAAAATATATTAAAGTGCTGGAAGATGCTTTTGTTATTTTCAGAGTCACTTCCTTTAGTAGAAATCTAAGGACAGAGTTAAAAAAAAGTAGAAAAATATATTTTTATGATAATGGCATTAGAAACGCAATTATATCAAATTTTAACCAAATCGAAAATAGAACTGATATAGGTGCATTATGGGAAAATTTTTTAATGTCAGAGCGAAAAAAATATTTGTCTTACACTAATTCCTATGCTAATTCATGGTTTTGGAGAACTATAGAACAAAAAGAAATAGATTTAATAGAAGAAAAAGACGGGCATATCAATGCATTTGAATTTAAATGGAATAAAAATGAAAAAGCTAAAATTCCAAAAAGCTTTACCACTCATTACCCAGAAGCAGTAATTAAAATTATTCATAGTGATAACTTCGAGGAATTTTTACTTTAATTATAACTAAAATGAAACTAAGTATTTGGTCGGTTGGGAAAGCCAATGAATCCTATATAAAAGAAGGCGTGGATCAGTTCACTAAAAGAATTGGGCATTACTACCCCATTGACTGGCAATTGATCACTCCTAGTAAACTCACTGAACCAAGTCAAATAAAAAAAGCCGAAGCGGCTAATATTTTAAAAGCCTTGGCTCCAACCGATGTGTTGATTTTATTAGATGAAAAAGGCAAGATGCTCAACTCCCCTGGACTTGCAAATTTGATTCAGCAAAAAGCCAACCAAAGTGCACAGCGCCTGGTATTTTTAATTGGTGGTGCTTATGGTGTAGATGATGAAATAAAAGCAAGGGCTAATTTTACTTGGAGCATTTCAGAGTTGGTTTTCCCCCATATGCTGGTTCGCTTACTATTGGCCGAACAATTATACCGCGCTTGTAGCATTTTAGCGAACGAAAAATACCATCACGAATAAACGAATTATATGAGCATCACTTTAATTATAACCATCATTACTGTTGCGATTTCTTTATTAGCCATGAACAATGAAAGCTTGATGGATAAATTCATATTCCATCCCTATTCAGTAGCGAAAGATCCTCAACAATGGTATCGTGCTATTACTTGTGGCTTTATTCATGCCGATTTTATGCACCTTGCTTTTAATATGTTCTCTTTTTATATGTTTGGTGATTATGTAGAGCAATTTTTTGGAATGATTTTTGGCCCAGTGGGCAGATTTTTTTATTTGCTTTTATACATATCATCTCTCGTAGTTTGTTTAATCCCTACCTACTACCAACATAAAAAACAATATTATTACCATAGCCTTGGCGCTTCAGGTGCAGTTTCGGCCATTGTGTTTGCCGGTATTTTTTTACAACCCACTATGCAAATTGGATTCTTTTTTATTCCTCCAATTATTCCTGGCTTTGTGTTTGGCCCTATTTATTTAGCACTCACAGTGTATCTTTCAAAAAAAGGGGGCGGCTCCATTAATCATAGTGCACATTTATGGGGATCCCTTTACGGCGTAGTATTTTTAATAATTGCATCACATTTTGCAGGAAACTATGATGCATTGGGCACATTTGTAGAACAGATTAAAATGTATTTTGGAAAGTAAATTTTATTATCCTTTGTGTGCTTGCTTTGATTTTCATCCTGTCATCAATTCTAACCCCTACCACCCAAACGATTCTGTCGCTAGCGCATAGTACCGCTTGATTTGACTTTACCGAAGGACTCAATTTTAAGTTACCCAAGAAGGCATTTAGTTTTTTCTTTTTGCCTAAACCTAATGGATAAAAGTAATCGGATGATTCCCAAGTTCTAAAAAGCAATGGCCATTCTAATTTGTCTGCATCCAAGTATGCAAATTTTGGATCCTTATCAATCTCGAATGTATTGGATTCATTTGCAACCATTGGGTTGTCAACAAACTCTACATTAAGGGTTCCATGTTGGGTTTGAATGGACTGCCCAATCATTGTTTCATTGATGGTTAGATATTCTTTTGTAGATGAATTGGAAACAATTTGTATTTGATCCTCCCATTTTATAAAACGGTGAGTTGCCGAAGCAATAAAAGCGCCTTTATTGGCATCTAAAATTTTATAAATTTCTTCTATTTGTTGTGGTTTAAATCCATAATTTTTCACCAAGCCCCATGTATAAGTTGCGTTGCCCTTTACTTTGTTCCAATAAGCAATAGGAATAGATTGGATTCCTTTTTTTATTTTAAATCCTTTCTTCCAAAATAAAGCAACCGTTTCGTTCACAATTTGTTCGGCTTCTTTTAATCGATTCGAAGTGTCAGTAATATTCTCACTCACATTGGGATATACTTCGGCTATTTGAGGGAGTAATTTATTGCGAATTAAATTACGGGTATAATCGTTTTTTTCATTACTGCTATCTTCCACATTACTTAAATCATTGGCAGCTGCATAAGCGATAATTTCGGCTTTACTAAATGCCAATAAAGGCCTCGCCATATTTAGTACATCGGTTCTACGTGCGGGAATACCTGTTAATCCATGAATACCGGTGCCTCTAAATAATTGCATTAATACCGTTTCCACATTATCATCAGCATGGTGTGCTGTTAATAAAACAACTGGCTTAGGGCTAGGTTGCTTGTTAGACAAACTATTTGATTCAGATAAACCAGTTTCATTTTCTTTATTTGTAATTTCTTGCATCAATGCGCCAAACCATGCGTATCTTATTTCACGGGCAGCTTGTTGAATACCCATTTTATATGTTTCGGCATACTTTGCAGTTTCACACGTATGTACTTGGATAGGCATATTGTATTGGGCAGCAAATTCACGTACAAAATTTTCATCTCTCACACTCTCCGCTCCTCTTAATTGAAAATTCACATGTGCAATGGTGCATTTTGCTTTTAGGGAATGCATTATATGCGCAAGTACAATACTATCCACGCCTCCACTTACAGCAAGTACAAAATGGCTACGACGCAATCGAACATCTGGAAATTGTACATCCCAATAGTTCTTAAATGTTTCAATAGTTAGCATAGTGGACAATTCAAATGGGTTACTCGGTTGTACGCAACTATTTTTTCTGCTCCTTAGCCCAAGTATCTTTTAAAGTTACTGTTCGGTTAAACACTAATTTTTCCTTTGTGCTATTGGTATCCTGATAAAAATATCCTTTTCTTAAAAATTGAAAACGAGCATCCAATGCATCCTTCGCTAATGCACGCTCTGCATATGCTTCTACTGCTTTCAATGAATTCGGATTAATATAATCTTTAAAATCCCCCTCGGCATTCGATAAATCTTCCACGCTAAATAAACGATCATATTCATTCAACACTACAGGTACTGCATGCTTTGCACTTACCCAATGTAAGGTTCCTTTTACATGAATGCCACTTGTGTCCTGTCCTGATTTACTATCGGGATTGTAAGTTGCATATACCGTTGTGATATTTCCTGCGGCATCTTTTTCAAAATTGTCGCAAGTAACAATATAAGCACTCTTTAATCGAACCGATAAGCCTGGCCCAAGTCTGAAATATTTTTTAGTGGGTTCTTCCATAAAGTCCTCACGCTCTATCCATAGTTCATTGCTAAATGGCACTTCACGAGTTCCACCATTTGGATCCTCCGGATTGTTTTCGGAATGTAAAATCTCTTCTCCTTTGTCGTAATTGGTAATCACTAATTTAATAGGATTGGTCACAACCATTCTTCGTTGTGCAATTTTATTTAAATGCTCACGAACACAAAATTCTAATAAACTTAAATCAATAATATTCTCTCTTTTGGCAATACCAATTCTATCACAAAAGTCACGAATACTTTCGGCTGTATAGCCTCTGCGACGCATTCCACTAATGGTTGGCATACGAGGGTCATCCCAACTTTGCACATAGCCTTCCTCCACCAATTGCAATAATTTACGCTTACTCATTACGGTGTAAGTCATATTTAAACGCGCAAACTCATATTGATGTGATGGATAAATACCTAATTGTTCAATACACCAATCATACAATGCACGATGCGGAATAAATTCCAAAGTACAAATAGAATGGGTAATATTTTCAATAGAATCACTTTGACCATGCGCAAAATCATACATAGGATAAATGCACCATTGGTCGCCAGTGCGATGATGATGTGCACGCTTAATACGATACAACAATGGATCGCGCATATGCATATTAGGACTCGCTAAATCAATCTTGGCTCTTAATACTTTTTCTCCGTCGGCATACTTCCCCGCCTTCATTTCAGCAAACAATGTCTTATTTTCTTCAATGCTTCTATTCCTAAATGCGTTCCCCGTTCCAGGTACTGTTGGGGTTCCTTTTTGTTGCGCAATTTCCTCGGCTGTACTATCATCTACATAGGCCAATCCTTTCTCAATTAATTGCATTGCAAATGCATACAACTGATCAAAATAATCTGAGGCATAACATTCTTTGGCCCACTCAAATCCCAACCACTTCACATCTTCCTTTATGCTATCTACATATTCAATATCTTCTTTAACCGGATTGGTATCGTCGAAACGTAAATTGGTTTTGCCTCCAAAATGTTTTGCCAAGCCAAAGTTCAAACATATACTTTTAGCATGCCCAATATGCAAATAACCATTGGGCTCTGGAGGGAACCTTGTTAATATAGAATCGTACTTTCCCGATGCAAGATCCTGGGAGATAATTTCTTCAATAAAATTCAGACTTTTTTCTTCACTCATAATTATTCACGCTATTCGCGTAAAGGTACAAAAACCTGCCTCAAAAACCTAGGCCATAAAGGGCGGATTAGCCTCGATATCCGTATAATTTTCGCACTTCTTGCACGAATTTCTCAATTTCCTGATCGTCCCCTTTGGGATCGTATTGTTGCTTTAAACTACTGCCAAATAAAAAGGCAACCGTTTGCCATAGTCCAGCATTAAATCCACCTTTATATTCTTTCACTAATTCATAGCAGTTATTGCCCGTTTCTCTGTTAATGAGTTTCATTAACACCTTGCCCTGGTATACAGAAAGATTGGTTACTTTATCTCCAAAATCACGCTTTAAATCCTTTTCACGAGCCCTTATAATTTGCCGTCTTAATTTCTCGTCTTTTACATTGGCAAGTTGTGCATTTACTTCATTAATTACCACACTTGCTCTTAATGCATACGGATAGGTAACGTAAACTGCATTTCTTAATCTTGTCCAGTTTTGCCAATAATTTTTAAGCTTGGAAGTCATGATAGATTTTACTTCCACCGTTGGAAGCCAAGCCTCAGGGATCGTATCACCTTCGGGGGTTATAAAAGCACTCACCCTTAAGGTATCATAAACACCTCTTTGCGCCATTGCTTTTTGCTGGCTCATCACCAACAAAACAAAGCTCAATAAATATGTTAACCCTTTTTTCATTTTACAACCTAGTATAAATGGTTACTTATAAAAAGTTTATTTCACATTTAATTTTTTAACCCTTGCATAAGTACTCAACCCAAACCCAATCGTCATTACGATTACACCAATCCATAACACATTAATAAATGGAAATTCATACACTTTTAAAGTTATTAAATTGGACAATGCCGAAGATTCTTTAATACCAATTTCCAATAATCCTTTTTGTTGATCCACCACTTTATTAAAATTCACAATTAAGTTTTGTGCTTTAATGGTATCAGGCACCATGCGCATATTCATGCCTTGTAAACTGATGGCAGGATTCGCTTGATACTCCAAACCTTCCTTGCTGCGCACCACTAATTGTAATACCAACTCATTGCTTCCTTCGGGACGGTGTGCATTTGGATTCACCAATACTTTTTCCAATTTCACATAACCATTGCTATAAAATACCGAGTCCCCAATTTTAATATTGTGTGGCTTAAATTGAATGGTATCTTCATTAGAATGATCTTGGAATGAAGTTACGTATACAAAAATGTCTTTATTCCAATAGTGCTTGGATGCAGGATTAGCAGAGAACCCCTCCATACCTTTATTGTTTTTTAAAACATCGGGGTATAGATAAAAAGAATCTTTAGCTACCTCATTCTTTCCAGCCTTTGCAGCGAATTTTAATTCAAAAAATTTCTTCTCTAAGTTATCGACAGTGTCACGAACATAAGTAACATTGTATTTACCCATATCCGTTGCAATGCCTTCGAACAAAGTAATATTCTCCATGGGATTGCCCGCAGGATTTTTTACACTGCCATTGCTTTGTAAAACATTAATACCCGTTGTATTCCAACTTAAAACTGTTTTGTTAGAGGAAGATAAAAATATACCTACCAACACCAACCCGAATCCAATATGTCCAATGCTTGCTCCAGCCGATTTCATTTTACCTTTCAAAACTACCAACCAATAATGCGCATTGGCAACAACACCAAAAACAGCAGCTACAGTACCTACATATAAAGCGGCTAAAAAGCCAACTCCTTTTTCAGTAAAAGCAATGCCTACAAATGCAAATATTACAGCACTAACTACTACAGTAATCACTAAAGGCAAACGCATGCTCTTCCAAAAACTGGCAGCAGGCGTTCCTTTGAATTTTAAAAACTGACCCACACCTGTTAGCAATCCAATAATGATTGCTACGAACACTTGCACTTGATTGTGTGCAAATGCCGGGTCTTCGGGAGGTGCAATTTTAGTGCCGAAAATTTTATTAAAAACAGGGATCGAAGTAATTGCAATAATTACAACAGCCGATAAGAATAAAACTAGCGATCCTACCAACATCCAAAACTCTCTACTGTCTACAGCATCATCTTTTGCTGGCTCGGTTAAAGACTTATATCTAACAATGAATAAAGTAAAATAAGGCACAACCATCACTCCTAAAAATGCCAACAACTGCGCATTCATTCCTAAGTCGGTAAATGCATGCACCGAAGTGTCCCCTAAAATACCACTACGTGTTAAGAAAGTGGAATACACAACTAATAAAAAGCTGATACCAAAAAATAAATAAGTGGCTTTTAAACTTGTTCCCGTTTTACGATAAATGATTGCAGTATGTATAGCAGCTACTAATGTTAACCAAGGCACTAAGGACGCATTTTCTACCGGATCCCATGCCCAGTAACCACCAAAGGTTAAACTTTCATAAGCCCATGCAGCTCCCATCATAATACCCAATCCTAAAATACCTGCCGAAAAAGTGGCCCATGGCAATGCATTGGTCATCCAATCGTTCTTCTTTTTTAATAATCCTGCAACTGCAAAACCAAATGGGATGCTCGTGGAGGCGAATCCTAAAAATAATATTGGCGGATGAATCACCATCCAATAGTTCTGTAATAAAGTATTTAAACCGGTCCCATCTTTAATTAATTGTAAATAATCGGGGCGCGATAAAATAGGCCAATTCATTTCAGTCCTCAACATTACAAATGGACTGCTCCCTAATTTAAAATCAAAAAAGTATAAACCTACTACCATGGTTGCTAAACAGAACTGTGTAAAGTTTAACACCATCATTACGCCATAAGAGTGGTTCTTCCATTTTGCAGAACGACCTATCACGAACAAACCTAATACACAATGCCAAAAGGTCCACAATAAAAAACTTCCTTCCTGTCCTTCCCAAAAACAACTTAATAGATATTCAGTAGGCATATGCTTATCACTGTGCATATACGCGTACTTGTATTCGAATTGGTGATTTGAAATCACATAAAACAAAATAATAAAACACACAAACACCGACACCGACTCAATATAAAATGCAATATTGGCTAAACGTTTCCAGTCATTTTCTGCACTGATTTCCTTTGCATAAAATGCTTTGGCAAAAGCAAAAGTGGCTACCAAGGAAGCCACTAAGGAAAGGATTGTTAAAAAATAACCTAATTGCCCAGGCAATAAATGTTCTCCGATAAATTGCACTGATGCGGCGTTAGTTGATGTATTCATTAATTTGCTTGTAATAATAATTTAATAGACCCTTTGCTTCTAATTCGTGATCGCCACAGGTTGATTCTTGTTGGCATTTGGATTGTCCTTATATTTTGAAGGGCATTTCATTACAATGGCAGAACATTCAAAAACATTCCCTTGTACTTTTCCTTTTAATACCAAGCGCTCCGATTTTTGCATATCGGTGGGCATTGTATTGTGATACACTACATTGATTTTTCCTCCCAAGCTGTCTTGTACACCAAACTTTAACAAATTAGGGTCTTTTACTGGATCGTATTCCACGGGCACCGATTTGTCCATCTTTACAATTAAGTTCAGAAATTTACCTGGTTTTTGTTTAGCCGAACCCACTGTTTCGTAACTGCTCAAATCGCCCGTATAGCTGATTAGTACTACGATTGCAACCGCAATGAGCACCAATAAAATAATATGCGTTTTCTTCATAGTGCAAAGTTAACCAAATGGGCTTAAATTGCACCAAATTTTACCTATCTCATAAACACATTTTATGCGCATATTCGACTATATCATTGTTTGTAAAAGTCCTGACTATAAAAACGTGGATCGTATTAGCCAATTTATGTTCTTATTGAGCGTTTTGGGCTTCTCCTTTGGCATTTATAAGGGACTTTTCCCTAAGCCGGCTTTAATTATTGCCATTATGACTTCGGTGATTTGTTGGTGGATTTTTTGCTTGTATCAGAAAAAACAAGGCGGTGTCCCATATTATCGACTAGGTCTCCTATTTGCAAGCTGGGGTTGGTTTTTAATGCCCAATGCACTAATTATATCGGGAATATTTCTAATAGGTGCTTTGTTCGAGCGTCAGGTGAAATTTCCTTTTGAAATTGCTTTTGATCCAGCAGGAATTGTGATTAATACCTTCCCAAAAAAGCAGTTTCCTTGGGCAATGATCCAAAATGCAATTATAAAAGACGATGTTATTACGATTGATTTCAAAAACAATAAACTCATTCAAAAAGACATTAATGAACCTGTAAGTGCAACGATTACTCAAGAATTCAATGCATTTTGTGCTGAACAAATAGCATTGAGTGCTCAAATAGCAGCTAATTAGTAGATACCTTCCAAAATTCGCGGCTATTTTTATTAGCGGCTATTTAATACCTTTACAGCATGTCATTAACAACCTCTCCTTTTTTATTATACTCCGATGGCGAAGGCCAAATTTTCGAAGACACTAGTTTATACTCGGTAGGCCGCGCAGGCTGGGATGCTTATCCTATTCCTGTGGAGGACTGGATTGAATTACCCGAAGGTGGTAATTTATACGAATTACCCGGTCGTCGTGGCATTGGTATTGATGTAGAAACAGGCGAAATGCGCCTTTGTGAATTAGGTTGGGCAGTAGCTGCTTTTATTCCACCAGCGCATACAGGTTTATATGTTTCTGCTTATGAAACCATGGAAGAAGATGCACCTACTTTGCCATTATTTTGTTACACGGCCGTGGGTTGGTTAGATGGCAAAAACTATGTGCCTGCTGTTCGAATTGAAAAAGACATAAGACAAGATTGTGAAGGATATGATCAGGATACCATTGATGCAGGAACGCAAAAACTATTGTCCTTGTATAGCCAAAACCGTTTGGTGAAACACTTAATGGAGAACTGTTGTCAAACCTATACCTGTCCTGCCGCGCGTAATTTAGCCATG
Organism: Bacteroidota bacterium; assembly: GCA_947454025.1. GTDB lineage: Bacteria > Bacteroidota > Bacteroidia > Chitinophagales > Chitinophagaceae > Sediminibacterium. The sequence goes on from CANGIZ010000004.1 coordinate 26,309, forward strand.
GGCCGTTGGGAATGTCCTATCCCTATTTCTCCTGCTTGTAATGCCAATTGTATTGGATGTATTTCTTTTCAACCTCAGGAGGAAGAAATTATTTCAACGCAAGATCGTTTAACATTTAAACCCACTGCTGCCGAAGTAGTTGAATATACGGTGCCGCATTTAATGAGTGCCCCTTACCCGATTGTAAGTTTTGGTCAAGGTTGTGAAGGAGAACCTCTATTAATGTGGGAAACCATTAAAGAAGCCATTATTGAAATTAGAAAGCATACCGACAAAGGAAGTATCAATATCAACTCCAACGGATCCAATCCAAAAGCAGTTGCTGAATTGGCTGCAGTGGGATTGGATAGTTTAAGAGTAAGTATGAACTCAGCGCGTGAAAATGTATATAATGCTTATTACCGTCCTAACAATTACACATTTGCGGATATTAAAGAAAGTGTGCGCGTGATGTCGGCTGCTGGAAAATGGACAAGCATTAACTATTTTGTTTTTCCTGGAATGACCGATAGTGTTGAAGAATATGAAGCTTTAAGAAAATTCATTAAGGATACTGGATTAAAAATGATTCAATGGAGAAACTTTAATATTGATCCAGATTGGTACTTAGGCAAAATTGGTTTTTCAGAGATGGGTGAAATTATGGGAATCAAACAAATGATGGAATTGATTCAAGAAGAATTCCCTGATTTAAAATTTGGATATTATAATCCACCAATTGAAAGAATTAAGGGCGACTTTACGCAAAATTTTGCGCACCATTAAGCTCCAGTAGTAAATGAGAAGGAACAACCAAATAGGCGCTTTACTTGCAATTACTTCCACGATTATTTGGTCGGGTAATTTTATTGTTTCAAGATATGCCATTCATTTGGCTGGCCCAATGAGTATTGCACTTTTTAGATGGATAACAGCCACCATTTGCATGTTCCCTTTTGCAATCAATAATTTAAAGGCAGAGTGGTCCATTTTTAAACAAAATAAACTGTACTTTTTTTTAATGGGCCTTTTTGGTTTTACCATTTACAATACACTTATCTATACGGCTGGGCATTATGCCACTGCTATTAATATGGCTTTATTTGGTTCCACGGTAAACCCAATCGTAGCTGCACTTTTAGGGGCTTGGTTAGTAAATGAAAAATTACATTGGAAAAATATTTCAGGAATTTTATTATGCATCATTGGCACGCTTTATTTACTTACCAAAGGGGATATAAATAATATTTTAAGTTTTCAGTTTGGCAAGGGCGACTTATGGATGATTGCAGCTGGAGTTTGTTTTGGATCCTATAATGTATTTGTAAAAAAGAAGCCTATTGGTATTTCTAACAATAGTTTTTTGTTATGCTTATTTATTATAGGCGCTATCTTATTATTACCTGGTGCTTTATATGAAATGAATTATGTGCAACCTGTAGTGTATAATACCAATTTACTATGGGTAGTATTATATATAGGCATTGGCAATTCAACCATCTCTTATTTAATTTGGAGCAATGCCATTCAAAAAATTGGCGCAGGCAAGGCTTCATTATTTTTAACGCTTGGTCCTATTTTAAGTTCCTTTGAAGCCGTATTATTTTTAAACGAAAGTTTTAATAAGGCACAAATCGTAAGTGGTATTATTATTATCACAGGCATTATTATTAATACCTGGCCTACCCCTTTAAAACCCATCATCTCACAAGAATAATTTACATGAGTATTACTATTATATTATTATGCATCATTGCTTTTTTTGCAGGTATAGTGGACGCAATTGTTGGAGGTGGTGGTTTGATTCAAACCCCTGCGGGTTTAATTTTACTGCCTAATCATTCAGTTGCACAGGTGATTGGCTCTTTAAAAATTCCATCCTTTTCAGGTACTTTTTTTGCTGCGCGAACCTTTTTGCAAAAAATTAAAATCCCTTTTACTCGTCTTTTTTTATTTACGAGTGTCGCATTTTCAGCTTCTTATTTGGGTTCTTTTTGTTTAACCAAAGTGAGTAATCAATTTATGAAGCCGGTGATTTTAATTGTATTAGCGCTGATTGCCATTTATACATTTACCAAAAAAGACTTTGGACAAGCCACTAAAAATGAACAATTACAATTTCCTTGGTATAAAGCAGCACTTATTTGTTTAGTCCTTGGTTTTTACGATGGATTTATTGGGCCAGGAGCCGGCAGCTTATTGGTATTGGCTTTTATTAGTTTCTTAGGCTTCGATTTTTTACAAGCCAATGCACATGCCAAAGTGGTGAACTTGGCTACGAATTTGGGCTCAATTGTTTTGTTTACTATGAAAGGTGTTATTTTATGGCCCATTGCTATTCCAATGGCTATTTGTAATGCATTGGGAGGCATGGTAGGTTCAAAACTTGCTATGGCTAAAGGGAATGGCTTTATTAGAACCGTGTTTTTAGTGGTAATTATGGGAACACTTTGTAGATTGGGATATGATGTATTTTTGCATTAATTTTAAACCATGCAATTGAATTTCGAACAACAAAAAAATATAAAAGCAAGCATTTACACAACAATCATTTGTGTATGCATTGCCTTATTGTTTTTTGTATTGCAATGGCAACAAACACCTCCTATCATTACACCTCCACAACCTACTTATATGGAAGTGAATTTGGGGAATAGTGAAACAGGGCAAGGAGATGTGCCGCCTTTAAGTAAGGAAGCGCCAGCCCCTGAAGTAGGTGCAAGTAAACAAGTAAAGGCAAAAGCTGCAGTTGATGCTGTAAAAATTCATACACAGTCTAACGACGCGAACGACGAAGCCATCAAATCTGCTACAGCTGCAACAAAACATACTAAATCAATGCCTTTACCTCCAGCTCCAAAGGCCAAAGCCTTAATGGGTAAATATGCTGGTGGCAATGGACAAGGAGGCAATAACCAGGACAGTTATAATAATGTAAAAGACCAAGGCATTGCCGGTGGCAAAGGCGATCAGGGCGTTGCCAATGGAAGTATTAATGGCAAAGCCTATACTGGAACAGGTGGCCCATTTGTTACAAAAGGCGATCGTCATGTAACCAAAGTATATTCTTTTAATGGAGACGTTGAAGCAGCCACTATTTATGCCGAAATTGAAGTGAGTCCAAGCGGCACAGGCCGTTTTATACAAATTGTAAAAGGATCCTCATCCAATGATGCAAAATATAAAAAAGCCATCATGGAATACCTTACAAAAATAAGTTTCAATACAGCCGATCATAGTTCATTCGTAACTGTGAAATTTAAATTTGAAGTTCAATAGTAAAATATTGAATACAGATGATATGTAAATGATTAATTAGAACAACCTTATTGTATGCCTTACCAAGATACCATTGACTACTTGTATAGTCGCTTACCTATGTTTAGTCGAATAGGTGCTGCTGCTATTAAAAATAATTTAGACAATACCAATGCGATTTGCGATTTCTTAGGCAAGCCTCAAAACAAATTTAAAACCATTCATATTGCTGGCACGAATGGAAAAGGTTCTACAAGTCATATGTTGGCTAGTATATTTCAGGAAGCAGGCTACAAAACTGGATTATATACCTCTCCGCATTTATACGACTTTAGAGAGCGCATTAAAGTGAATGGTCAAATGTGTAGCAAGGATTTTGTTGTTTCGTTTACCAATCGCATTAAGCCCTTAATTGAAAAAATTGAACCTTCCTTTTTTGAAATCACAGTGGGCATGGCTTTTGAATATTTTGCACAAGAAAAATGCGATATAGCCATTATTGAAACTGGACTGGGTGGACGTTTGGACAGTACAAATATTATTAGCCCTGAACTATCCATAATTACCAATATTGGCTGGGATCATATGGCATTGCTTGGCAATACCCTAACTGAAATTGCTGCTGAAAAAGCAGGAATTATCAAAGCCGACACTCCTGTTGTAATTAGTGAAGTGATTCCTGAAACTAAAACTGTTTTTGAACAAAAAGCGGCAGCTGTGAATGCACCTATTTATTTTGCTGAAGACTTTTTACATTTTCAGCATTTTCAAAATAACTGGGCAAGTTCTTTATTTGAATTTAACCAACCACTTATTCATTATTTAGACGCTCCTGTTTTTCAAAAGAATTTTACAGTAGAATGCGATTTGCCTGGAAAATATCAATCCAAAAATTTAAAAGGTGTTTTAGTGGCCGTACAATTACTTTCTGGCATGGGTTGGAAATTAATTGCACCAAAGGTTTTGAAAGCATTAACCAATGTAAAAGAAAATACGGGACTCATGGGTCGCTGGGAATGCATTCAAAATAGCCCAAAAGTTGTTTTGGATGTGGCGCATAATGTACACGGAATGCAAGCACTGTTAGAACAATTGGCCACATTGCATTACCAACAATTACATATTATCACAGGTATGGTGAAAGACAAAGATGTAGATGCAGTGTTAAAATTATTGCCAACTTCGGCTAAATATTATTTTACCCAATCCCATATACCACGCGCATTGCCTGCAAATGAATTAGCTGAAAAAGGAACTGCACTTGGTTTGGTAGGCAATGTGTATGAAGATGTAAACGAGGCATTGGCGGAAGCCAATATGCACGCCAACCACAATGATTTAATTCTTGTGATTGGCAGTATATTTTTAGTGGCAGAAGTAAATAGAAAAACTGTTTTCTAATCTTACCATCCCTTCTGCTCTCTCAATGTTTTAATATGTGCCACATGATGTTTACCATGCCATGCATACACTGCGAATAAATCCCACAAACTTACTTCTGCATTTCGTCCTGGGTGAAATACTTTTCTTTGCCATTGTTCTGCAGTTAAACTTTCTAATAAGTTGGCCCATCGCTCATGCAAAGCATGCAATAAAGTCATTGAATAATTAATGGGTGTTTCTAATACATCAGCCGATTGTGACCAGGCATTTTCGTCATATGCTTTCACTGCTGGAATGTCTTCAGTCAATCCCAATTTGAATCTTGCAAATGCATTCATATGACTATCTGCTATATGATGTACGAGTTGTTGTACTTTCCATCCACCTTCACGGTATGGGGTATCTAACTGTGCTTTATCTAAATTTTGAACTGCCATTTCAAGATCTTTTGGCAAGTGCCTTAAATCACTAATCCATAAAACTTTTTGTGCATCAGAGTATGGTGCAACTTGATATTTTCCAATAGGGTAACGTGGATCTTGTGTCATGATGATATATTTTAAATTATGATTCGGCTCTCCATTCTTTTCCTGTCAAATTAATAAAAACATCTTCCAAATTGGCTTTCTTTACCTCCTTCTCTTTCTCAAAACCCGTGGCTACCAATTCGTCAATTAATGCATTGGGTGTATTGATTGCAATAATATTTCCGCTGTCTACAATCGCAACTCTATCGCATAAAATTTCAGCTTCGTCCATATAGTGCGTTGTTATTATTACAGTAGTTCCATTGTTTCTTATTTCCTTTATCAAATCCCATAAATTTCTTCGCGCCTGCGGATCCAATCCCGTTGTTGGCTCATCCAAGAAAATAATTTTAGGTCTATTGATTAATGTAGTGGCAATAGAAAACCGTTGCTTTTGTCCCCCACTCATTTCTTTGTATTTAGCTTTTGCCTTGTCTTCTAAATTTACTTTTTTCAAAAGTGTACTAGGATCCACATCACTTTGATAAAGCCCTACAAATAAATGTATCAGTTCAGTTAAATTCAAATTGGGATAAAAGCCAGAGGTTTGAAGTTGAACCCCAATAATTTTTTTAATTTCTTCGGGAGAATCGTCCAGGTTCAAACCATTCACAATTATTTCCCCACTTGTCTTAGGCCTAAGTGTTTCAATAATTTCTAAAGTGGTGGACTTACCCGCTCCATTCGGGCCCAACAATCCAAAAATCTCCCCTTCATACACTTCAAAATTAATGCCCTTTACAGCGACAAAGTCACCATAGGATTTAACTAAATTTTTTACCGAAATAATGGAAGGCGCTTGCATAGGTTTGAATTGTATTCTTGGAATGATATTCTTTAGATAAGCCTCAACAAATTTAGTCGCTTTTCGCCTTATCTTTGACAAAATAAATAGGAACTTATGAAAGTAGGTATTTTAGGTGGAGGCCAGTTGGGCAGAATGTTATTACAAGCAGCTGCCAATTACGATGTAACTACTTTCGTTTTAGAAAATGATGCCGAATGTCCCGCTGCTCATTTATGTCATCATTTTGTGAAAGGCAATATCAATGACTACGAGGCTGTATATAATTTCGGAAAAAACTTAGATGCGTTGACCATTGAAATTGAAGCAGTAAACGTAGATGCTTTGGAGCAATTGGAAAAAGAAGGTGTAAAAGTATATCCTACTCCAGCTGCCATTCGCATTATTAAAAATAAGATTTTACAAAAGCAGTTTTACGCCGATAATGAAATCCCAACCTCGGCATTTCATATTACTCAAACTGGTACCGATTTATTAAAGCATATTGATTTTTTACCTGCTGTCCATAAACTGGGTGAAGGGGGTTATGATGGCAAAGGCGTACAAGTAATTAATAAAGAAAGTGATATAGAACTTGGCTTTAATGCACCATCGGTATTAGAAAAGAAAATTAATATTAGTAAAGAAATTGCACTGATAGTTGGCATGGATGCTCAAGGCAAAACCATTATATATCCTCCTGCTGAAATGGTTTTTGATCCGGTATATAATTTATTAGACTATCAATTAAGTCCCGCTAAATTGGAAGAAAAACAATTATGGAAGGCCGAAGCTATTGCGCGTAAAGTAGTGAATGGTTTAAAAAGCCCCGGCCTTTTTGCAGTAGAATTATTTATTGACGATAAAGGAGATGTTTGGGTGAACGAAGCTGCACCACGTGTGCACAATAGCGGTCACCATACTATTGAAGCTAATTACAGCAGTCAATATGATATGCTTTGGCGTATACTTTTACATTACCCGCTGGGCAATCCCAATGCTATTTTACCATCGGGCATTGTAAATATAATTGGTGCCGAAGGTTTTAGTGGGGACGCAGTTTATGAGGGCCTTGATGAAGTATTAACAATGGACAATGTTTTTGTGCATCTATATGGCAAAAAACAAACCAAGCCTGGTCGTAAAATGGGGCATGTAACCATTATCAGTAGCGACTATCAGGACTTAACACATAAGGCGAATAAAATTAAACACACGCTTAAAGTAATCAGCAAATAGAAGTCTTTTATCTACCTCTTTTATTTGTTTGAATTTGTGGTTCCACCTTCAACACCTGCAATCATTTTTGGTTTGATCACTACTTTTTTTACCTGTAATGGTTTTACATAACCAATTCCAATAATGCTTTTTAACTGTAAACCTGGAGATGTTTTGTTGGGCCCAAATATGCGAATCTTATCATCATACATTAAATCCAAACTATAAGTTGCGGAAAAGTTTTTGTGTATTTTGAAATTGAATAAGTTGGTCATGTATACATTTACATTCTCGGGCTTTTGATAATAGTTGGAGAAAAAATCGGCCCTTCCTTTGTAGGTAATATTTGGAGCGATGGTATTGCTATAGTTCACGGTGACAAACAAACCTGTTTCTCTATTAATATGTTTGCCCACATCTACTCCATATTTACCCAATGCCGATAATTTTGAATTCATCACAATAGTCGTTCTGGACGTTAAAGGAGAAAAGAAAATAGACAATGCATTATCTGGCTTATAATCCAAACCCGCCGATAAAATAATATAAGCAGGAGATAAAAAACTGGAAGTAAAAATGGCGTTGGTTCCACTAAAACTGTAACCATCAAAAACCTGTGAACGGAAATTAAATAATCCTGATATATACAATTGACCTACTGAATCTATTTTATATCCATACTTACTTAATACATCAACTCGGTCATCATTTTTTCTTCCACCCAAACTTGTGGATTGCATATACCCTAAATTCACGTCAATATTATTGTCCCAACTATGTCGTGGCTTTTGGTAATAAGCAAAATAATTAAAATAACTAGTTAAAGCCATGTTGAAATTATCACCTCCTGCAGCCCAATTACTAAGTGCACTTTGTGATAGATTAAAATTATACAAACCACCTGTTTTCCAATTCCAATAAGTGGTATCCATGTCTTTTTTAATACTCCTGGAAGTTTCTGATCTTAACTTAGCAACCACCAAATCCTGTGCAAAGGACAATTTCACCATCACTCCCATTAAAATCAACAAAAGCCATTTCTTCATCTTTCAAACATTTTAGTAAATATACAAATACAGTGAAATATACAACTACTTATATAAAGCATTGATTGTTAATTAAATATAAAAAAATTGCATGCAAATATTTAGCTATTATTAACCCTTTCATTATCAAATAATTAGCCGGGAAAGTATGACAAGTTGACACATTCTACCTAATTTATAGTAAATTTGCAGACTTAACAAAAACTAGTCAGGTTACATGGAATTATACGCGAACGATACCAAGGCTCATGATGAAGCAAGACAAGGCGAAGCATTTGAATCAACTAGCCCACAGCATCATTTTAATAAGTTCTTTTATGTAGAAAGCTATGGCTGTGCAATGAACTTTGCGGACAGCGAAGTGGTTGCATCTATTTTACAAAACAATGGTTACGGAAGTACTCGTGATGAATCAATGGCGGATTTGATATTAGTGAATACATGTTCGGTTCGTGAAAAAGCCGAGCAAACCGTACGCAAACGCCTTACAGAGTTTAGAAAATTAAAAACCGTAAAGCCAGGTTTATTGGTTGGTATTTTAGGCTGTATGGCGGAACGTTTAAAATCACAATTATTAGAGGAAGAGAAATTAGTGGATATTGTTGTAGGCCCCGATGCTTACCGAACCCTACCCGATTTAATTGCAGAAGCGGGTACAGGACATAAAGCAGTGAATGTTATTTTAAGTAGAGATGAAACCTATGGCGACATTGCTCCAGTGCGTTTAGACAGCAATGGCATTAGTGGATTTGTTTCCATTATGCGTGGTTGTAATAATATGTGTAGCTTTTGTGTAGTGCCCTTTACAAGAGGTCGTGAACGCAGTCGTGATGCTTTTAGTATTGTTGCTGAGTGTCGTGATTTATTTGAAAAAGGATACAAAGAAATTACGTTATTAGGTCAAAATGTAGATAGCTATTATTGGAACAATCCTGAAACCAATGCATCTGTTACCTTTGCTCAATTATTGGAAAGTGTTGCTAAAATTGATTTGGGTTTACGTGTTCGTTTTAGCACTTCTCACCCTAAGGATATTACCGATGAGGTTTTATTTACCATGGCAAAACACCCTAATATTTGTAAATACATTCACTTGCCTGTTCAAAGTGGTAGCACAAGAATGTTGCAATTAATGAATCGTACCTATACAAGAGAATGGTATTTATCTAAAGTAGCGCGCATTAAAGAAATCATGCCGGATTGTAGTATTTCGGCAGATATCATTGCTGGATTTTGTACCGAAACCGAAGAAGATCATCAGGATACGATGAGCATTATGAAGGAAGCGAATTACGATTATAGCTATATGTACTTTTATTCGGAGCGTCCTGGAACCCTTGCTGCCAAAAGATATAAAGATGACATTCCTGAGGAAGTAAAAAAGCGTCGTTTGCAAGAAATTGTGGATGTACAATGGGTACTTTCCAACGAAAGCAATAAAAGAGATGTAGGCAAAACATTCGAAGTATTAATTGAAGGGAACAGTAAAAAAAGCGATCAAGAATGGATGGGACGCAATAGTCAAAATAAAGTAATTGTATTTCCAAAAGGGAATCATGGTTATAAAAAAGGAGACTATGTGCAAGTTTTGGTAACTGATTTCACAAAAGGTACTTTGTTGGGTAACGTAAGTAATTAATGTTGATTAAATAAGCATACTATGGATTTACAATCTTTAAAAAACCGATTTAGCATTATTGGCAATACGCCTTCGCTAAACCATGCTTTGAATACTGCCGAACAAGTTGCTGCCACCGATTTAACGGTGTTGATTGTAGGAGAATCTGGTGTGGGTAAGGAAGTATTTTCTCAAATCATTCATAGTTTATCAGCAAGAAAACACAATCCTTTTATTGCAGTAAACTGTGGTGCTATTCCCGAAGGCACTATTGATTCGGAATTATTTGGCCATGAAAAAGGATCGTTTACTGGAGCTGTTGATAGCCGTAAAGGATATTTTGAAACAGTGAATGGTGGTACTATATTTTTAGATGAGATTGGTGAAATGCCATTGGGTACACAAGCTAGATTATTGCGCGTTTTAGAAACAGGTGAGTTTATAAGAGTGGGTTCATCAAAAGTGCAAAAAACCGATGTGCGTGTGATTGCTGCAACCAATCGTGAACTCATGGAGTTTACGCAAAAAGGTAAATTTAGAGAGGATTTATACTATCGTTTAAACACAGTACCAATTAGAGTGCCTAGCTTAAGAGATCGCAAAGAAGATATCCCTTTATTGTTCCGAAAATTTGTTGTGGACTTTGCAGAAAAATATAAAACAAAACCCATTTTTTTAGACGAAGAAGCGCGTGCTTTATTAACTACTTACACTTGGCCTGGTAATGTGCGTGAATTAAAAAACATTGCTGAACAAATTTCAGTATTAAGCACAACCGATCATATCAATGCTCAAATTTTAGCAGGCTTCTTACCTCAGCATACCACACACAATATGCCAATGGTTGCTGGCAGTGGCCCTGTTGGCGAATTCGCCAATGAAAGAGAAATTTTGTACAAGTTGTTTTTTGATATGAAAAAGGACGTTAATGAATTAAAGAAAATGTTCTTCGAAATTTTACAAAACCCTTCTATCGCAGGTCAGGCAGGAAATTTTACCAGAGAATCCATGATGAATGAACTAAAGGATGATATCATGCCTGCTACTATACACAATAACAATAATGTTTCTACAGCCAATAATATTCCACCTGCATTGCCATCAATGCAAATTGCCAACGCCAATCAACCGCTTATTTTAGACAATGATTTGCAAGGCCATTATGAAGTGGAAGAGTCTTTAAATATTATGGATAAGGAAAAAGAACTAATTTTAAAGGCCCTTAAAAAACATCGTGGTCGCAGAAAAGATGCATCAACCGATTTAGGCATTAGTGAAAGAACCCTTTATAGAAAAATTAAAGAATACGACATTGAAGAATAAATATTGGATATTCAACCGTCTCCATGCATCTACCATTGCCATTGTTTGTATTGCTTTGGCAACATTGCTACTATCAAGTTGTGGGGTATACAGTTTCAGAGACGCTGTGATTCCAGATAATATTAAGACAGTTAAGATTGGTTTTATTGAGAACAGGGCAAGGTATGTGAACCCACAACTAGCTCCCTTATTAACCGACAAATTGCAACAAAAAATTATTGGTCAAACAAAGTTAACACGCACCAATAGTGACGATGCACATTACCAGATATTTGCCACCATTACGAATTACGATCCTTCTCAAACGATAGGTATTAGTGCACAACAAGCAAGCACCAATCGTTTAACCGTTACGGTGCATGTGTTGTTAAAAAAGACATTAGATAATAAAGAACAAGAATTTGACGTAACCCGAAACTTTGACTTTTCCGCGAATTTATCATTAAGTCAAGCCGAAGGACAATTAATGGATGATATTGTTCGTAATATTACAGACGATATTTTTAATCAAATTTTTTCAAACTGGTAATACATGACCCCGTCTATCATTAATTCCATATTATTTCAGTGGACAGGCCACAACAGTTTAGATTCAATTAGTTCAGCTGAACTGGAAAACTGTATTGCAGAAAATGCTTTTAGTCCCAGTTTGCAATTTTTACTCGCTAAAAAATACCAGGCCGAACATTCGCCAGCCTATATTGCACAAATACAAAAAGCAACTCCTTATTTCCCGTCTGCTTTACAATTGCACCAAATATTAATCAACACTGCGGAAGAACAAATAAATGCGCCGATTGATGAGAAATTAAACAACCTCATTTCTGAACAATTGGCTCAATTCCAAGAACCCGTAAAAGAGGAGCAATTAGAATTCGAAAAGGAAGTTCCGCAAATTGTAAAGGACTATTTTGGGGCCCAAGGCATTGAAATTGACCTTTCGAAGGTCCCTCAGGATAAATTTACCACCCAATTAAGGAGTTTTACAGCTTGGTTAAAGGTAATTAACAAACAAGCGGAAAATACCCCTAATTTGACTGAAATAGGCGAAGAACAAGAGAAAATGATTGCTTTAATAGCCGAAAAAGCCAATAATGCGACCGATGTGGTTACCGAAGCAATGGCTGAAATATGGGAGAAACAAGGCAATAAACGCAAAGCCATAGACATCTATTCAAAATTAAGTTTTATTTTTCCTGAAAAATCCGTTTATTTTGCGTCTCGAATTGATCAATTAAAACAAAAGAACTAATGATTACTTTATTTATAATCTTAATGATTGCTGCTTGTGCTGGACTTGGATTTATGGTATTAATTCAAAACCCTAAGGGTGGTGGTTTAAACGCGAACGTAGGTGGCTTAACTAATAACTTTATGGGTGTTAAGCAAACTACCGATGTTTTAGAAAAAGGTACTTGGATTTTCGCTGCAGTTATTGCCGTTTTAGCAATGACTTCTACCCTTTTCTTAAAATCTGCAAATGGTGGTAGTGATTCTGATAAAGGGTTATTGAATAAAGTAAATACTTCAGCAACTGCTCCTGCGGCCGCTCCTGTACAAGCACCTGCAAATACTGCAACAGTGCCTGCACAAACAGCACCAGCTACAGAAACAAAAAAATAAGTTGGCTTCCACCCCCTAGTGGAAACTTACATTTATAAAATATTCGTCCTCACCTCCAACAAGGTGGGGATTTTTATTGTATTTTGAAATATGAAAAAGATTGTAGTTTTATTATTCATCCTATTGCTTTGTTACGAAGGTTACAATGTTTTGGTAAAAACCACACATTTTAATACCGAGAAAGCGAGTTTCGAATACACCAAAACGGGCTTGGACAATTTAGCCGATAGCTTGATTGCCAAAAAAATAATATTAGATAAACCTAGCTTTATTCTTTTAGCAAAAGCTTTGAATGTTGAAGGCAAAGCAAAGGCCGGCAAGTTTTTAGTAAAGAAAAATACGAGCTTACTTTCTTTAATTCGTATGTTGCGCAACAACCAGCAAGCCACGGTAAATTTTGTTTTAAATAAAGTACGTACAAGAGGCGAACTTTCCAAACTTGTGGGCAACACGCTGTCTGTGGACAGTGCCACTGCTGCTCAATTTTTTAATAACAATGATTCACTCGCACCCTTTGGCACCGACACTACACAATTGTTAACCCTCTTTATTCCTGATACGTATACGATGTATTGGTCTACTCCGCTTTCAAAGTTGATGCAAAAAATGAAAGACCAGCAAATGCAATTTTGGAAAAGCAAGGACCGATTGTCACAAGCAAAAAAAATAGGCATGTCGCCAAACGAAGTGTACACCCTTGCTTCAATTGTGGAAGAAGAATGTAATTATGATTCCGACAAAACTTTAATTGCGAGTGTATATCAAAATAGATTGCAAAAAGGAATGCCTTTACAAGCCTGCCCAACAATTAAGTATGCAATGCAAGATTTTGCCTTAACACGCATTTATGAAAAATATTTAAGCAACCCTTCGCCGTATAATACTTACCGCAAAAAAGGCTTGCCTCCTGGGCCCATTTGTACACCAAGTCCTAAAACCATTGACCTTGTATTGAATGCCCCAACAACTAGTTACCTTTACTTTGTTGCCAAAGCCGACTTTAGTGGTTACCATCATTTTAGTACCACTTTTCAAGAACACAGTAAATTTGCAAAAGAATACCAGCTCAAACTAGATGAATACCAAAAAAGAAAACAAAATCAATAATAAACCATTACTGGTTGTACTTTTAAAAAGCCTGGTTGGGTTTATACGTAATACTTTCAGGCCTATATTGCGTTTTTTAAAACGCAAGGCAAAGGGGATTCATATACCAGGATTTCAGCGTATTAATTTGTATCAGGTTATTCAATTTTTATTTAAACAATTAAATACACTGGGCTTATATGATCGTGCGTCGGCTATTTCCTTTAATTTATTAATGGCACTGCCTGCTAGTTTTTTGTTTTTATTTTCGATCATCCCCTATTTCCCATCAACTTTTAAAGTGAAAAAACAAATCCTTTCTTTGTTCAAGGATATTGCCCCAAACTCGAGTACTTATAAATTTATTTTAGACATCATCAACGACTTATTAAGCCAACATGTTGGAGTATTTTCATTCGGTTTTGTTTTGCTTTTATTTTATGCTTCCAATGCAATGACAGGAATTATCCGAAGTTTCGACAAATCCATTATGCAAAACAAACCTTTCTTTTTACACCAAAGAATGAGGGCTATTCGCCTTACGATTATATTGATCTTATTGGTATTTGCTAGCTTGATAGTACTCATTGGCCAAGACCAATTAACTTCCTTATTAAGAGCGGGTTTTGATATTAACAAGAGTACCATACTTCCCTATTGGAATACTTTAAGATGGATTATTATTATTCTCTTACTATTTTTCGGAAACGCTTTTATTTACAAATATGCGCCGCATATAAAGGAAAAATGGCCACTAGCATCGCCTGGGGCTTTACTTTCAACCATCCTAATGTTAATTACAACATTTGGCTTCTCGTATTGGGTAAATCATTTTAGTAGTTACAATAAAATTTACGGATCCATTGGTACCGTATTGATTGTAATGACGCTCATTTATATCAATGCCCTTATTCTATTAATTGGCTTTGAATTAAATGTAAGTATCGAAGTGCTAAAAAAGGAACAAGATCAAGTAGATTACTTCAACTAGTTTTTCTTATTTATTCGCCATATCAGGGATTTCATTCACCTTATATGCACCTGCATCCAACTTGGCCTTGGTTTCGCTAAATGCTTTTAAGGTTAAATCAATTTCCTCCTGTGTATGTACTGCAGTTGGTATTAAACGATAAATAATATGCCCCTTAGGTATCACAGGGTATACGACGATCGAACAGAATATTTTATAATTCTCTCTAATGTCCATAACCATTGCAGTTGCTTCTTCCACTCCTCCCTTCATATACACGGGTGTAACTACTGAGTCGGTTTTGCCTATATCAAATCCTTTTTCTTTCAAACCATTTTGTAATGCCAATGCATTCTTCCAAAGGTTAGCTTTTAATTCTGGCTTTGTTCTTAATAGTTCTAAACGCTTTAAATTACCTACCACATAAGGCATGGGTAAGCTCTTTGCAAAAATTTGAGAACGTATATTGTAACGGATATAATCAATAATGGTTCTTGGTCCTGCCATAAACGCTCCAATAGATGCCATACTTTTAGCAAAAGTCGAAAAGTATAAATCAATCTCGTCCTGACAGCCTTGTTCCTCACCAGCTCCTGCACCTGTTGCACCCAAAGTACCAAATCCATGTGCATCGTCTACTAATAAACGGAAAGGCACTTTCTTTTTTAATGCAGCTATTTCTTTTAATTTTCCTTGATCACCCGCCATTCCAAAAACGCCTTCGGTAATAACCAATATGCCACCACCTTGCTTTTCAGCCAAGGCTTGTGCTCTTGCCAATTGCTTTTCACAATCCTCCACATCGTTGTGTTTAAATACAAAACGATGACCTGGAATCATTCTTAAAGCATCAATAATACAAGCATGACATTCCGCATCATAAACCACCACATCATGTCTACCACAAATAGCATCTATGGCACTCATAATCCCTTGGTAACCATAGTTCATTAATATAGCATCTTCCTTATGTACAAATTCAGCCAATTCTTTTTCTAATTGCTCATGTAAATCACTGTTACCACTCATCATACGCGCACCCATCGGTAAAGCCAATCCATATTCAGCACTTCCGTCGGCATCGGCCTTACGTACTTCGGGATGATTAGCTAAGCCTAAATAGTTGTTTAAGCTCCAAACAATCATCTCTTGGCCTCTAAATTTCATTTTTGAACCCACTTCCCCCTCTAGCTTTGGAAAGGCAAAATAGCCATGTGCTCTTTCACGATGTTGACCAATTGGGCCATAATTTTTAATGAGTCTGTCAAAAATGTCTGCCATATAGTATTAATTAGTAATGCAAATTTAATCTTTTTTTGCCTTTTTAGCTGCAATAAATATGCGTAATTTGCAAGTATAATATGAAAACAATGAGATACTTATCCTTATTATGTTTTAGTTTTTTAATGCTTCAATTAAATGCTCAAAAATCTAAAACTAACCTAGTTGCCCATTCGGAAAATACAAAGCCCAAATTAGTGGTCGGTATTGTGGTGGATCAAATGCGTTGGGACTATGTAAATAAATTTAAACCTTATTTTAAAACCCAAAATGGCTTTATGCATTTTGTAAACGAAGGGGCTACCTGCGACAACACACTTATTCCTTATGTCCCAACAGTTACTGCATGTGGACATACCTGTGTTTATACTGGCTCCGTTCCAGCATTGCATGGCATAGCGGGCAATATGTGGTATGATAATGTGAAACAAAAGCAAGTGTATTGTGTAGACGATGCATCGGTTCAAGCTGTTGGAACAACTAATAATGCAGCAGGTCAAATGAGCCCAGTGAACGTTTGGACAAGTACTATTGGTGATGAATTAAAATTAGCAACCAACTTTAAAAGTAAAGTGATAGGTGTTTCCTTAAAAGACCGAGGTGCCATTATCCCAGCAGGACATGCTGCAGATGCTGCCTATTGGTATGATACCAAATCGGGTAATTTTATAAGTTCAACTTATTATGCAGCTACTTTACCTACTTGGTTAACTAGTTATAATAATGCACATCACGTGGACAGCTTATATAGCCAAGGCTGGAAATTGAGCCTTGCAAATACTGTGTATGAAAACAATTGTGATGCCGACGAGAATGCTTATGAAAGCACTCCATTTGGCAAGGAAGCAAAACATTTCCCTTATGACCTTAGTGCGTTTATTGGTAAAGATTATTCAAAAATTGCAAGCACTCCACAAGGAAACAACCTAGTGATTGATATTGCAAAACAAGCCTTATTAAACGAACATTTAGGTGCCGATAGCATTACCGATTTATTGGCAGTTAGTTTTTCTTCGCCCGATTATATTGGACATTCATTTGGACCTAATTCATGGGAAACCTTGGATGGCTATGTGAAACTAGATGAAATTTTAGCCGAGTTTTTTAGCTTTTTAGACAAGCAAGTAGGCAAAGGCAACTACACCGTATTTTTAACAGCCGATCATGCTGTGGCTAATATTCCTGCCTATGCAAAAAAGCATAAACTACCTGGCGAAAACTATGACGACGGCGCGGTAAAAAATGATATCATCGCTTGCTTAAATGCAAACAACATGAATCCTAAATTAGTTTCATTTGTAGGTGAATACAATATTTATTTTAACCACCCATTAATGGATAGTTTGCATATAAGCAATGAAAGCTTAGTACAATTAGTAAGTAGTTATTTAGAGAAAAAGCCTCAAGTATTACAAGTAGTCGAAAGCCGCAAAGCAGCTATAGCTCCATTACCTCAAATGGCCAGAGAAAAAATTGTCAACGGTTTTAATGCACAACGTGGCGGTGATTTAATGTTATTAACTAAATCGGGTGTGGTAGACGGTTACCCAACAGGAACAAGCCATGGTGTTTTATACAATTACGATGCGCATATCCCATTCTTATTAGTAGGAAATGGAATTAAACATACCGTAGTAAATACACCTACATCCATGACAGATATTGCACCAACAATTACTACTTTATTAGGCATTCAAATGCCAAGTGGCGCAATTGGAAAACCCTTACTAGAAGTACTAAAATAGATCTTTCAAAAAAATAATCAAATTTAGATCGCATAAAAAAGCCACTCGATTGAGTGGCTTTTTTTGTATTCAACATGAAGAAATACTTATGCAAGTTTCTTCTGTAAATTCGCATCTAATGCATCCAAGAATTCTTCAGTGTATACATAATGTTCGCCGTGGCTCACTTTATTTCCATGTACACATACTGCTAAATCCTTTGTCATAATACCAGACTCCACTGTCTCCACACAAACAGCTTCCAATGCCTTAGAGAAATGAATTAACTCTTGGTTATTATCTAATTGACCTCTGAATTCTAAACCTCTTGTCCATGCAAAAATAGAAGCAATTGGGTTGGTAGAAGTTCTATTTCCTTTTTGGTGCTCGCGATAGTGACGCGTTACTGTTCCGTGTGCAGCTTCCGCTTCCATTACTTTACCATCTGGTGTAATTAAAGTAGATGTCATTAAACCTAATGAACCAAAACCTTGTGCAACCGTATCTGATTGAACGTCGCCATCATAGTTTTTACAAGCCCAAACGAAATTACCATTCCATTTTAAAGCACTCGCCACCATGTCATCAATTAAACGATGCTCATAAGTAATACCAGCTGCTGCATACTTTGCTTTAAATTCTCCTTGGTACACTTCTTCAAAAATGTCTTTAAAACGACCATCATACTTTTTTAAGATAGTGTTTTTTGTAGACAAGTATAAAGGCCATTTTTTAGCCAATGCTTGGTTAAAACAAGCACGTGCAAAACCATAAATACTTTCATCGGTATTGTACATTGCCATTGCAACGCCATCCCCTTTATAATTGTAAACTTCAAATTCTTGGTTGTTTCCGTCTTCGCCTTCAAACTTGATGGTTAGTTTACCTTTTCCTTTTGTTACAAAGTCGGTTGCACGGTACTGATCACCAAATGCATGACGACCAATACAAATTGGAGCAGTCCAGTTAGGCACTAAACGAGGAACATTATTACAAACAATTGGCTCACGAAATACCGTACCATCTAAAATATTGCGGATGGTTCCGTTCGGGCTCTTCCACATTTGTTTCAATTTGAACTCTTCAACTCTTTGCTCGTCTGGCGTAATGGTAGCACATTTGATACCAACACCATATTGTTTAATAGCATTTGCAGCATCGATGGTTACTTGGTCATTTGTTTCATCACGATACTCCATACCTAAGTCGAAATATTTAATATCAATGTCTAAATAAGGCAAGATCAACTTGTCCTTAATAAACTTCCAAATAATCCTTGTCATTTCATCTCCATCCAATTCTACAACTGGATTGGCAACTTTGATTTTTTGTCCCATATGTTTTAAAAATTTTGTCTGCAAATGTACAAAATGTAGATAGAAAATGGCTGTTTATGGTCACTAAAACCAATAGTAAACCTATTGATTCACAATAAGCACCGGAATGCTTAACTTATGACGCACCGATTCGATCGTTTCCCCAAATAAATAGTCCTTCCATCCTTGGTGTTTATGCGCTCCCATGACTAACAACTGTGCGTCTTTTTCATGTACAATTCTTACAATCTCTTTAACCCTATTGCGATAGCCTAAAGCTGTAGTAGCTTGATAGCCTTTTTCAATTAGCGCCGCTGCATACACATTTAAACGCTCCTGATCCTTTCTTGATTCCTCGTCATCGCTGGCATCTAAATGATAATTAGCTGTAGCGCTCTCAACAATATGAATAAGGATAAAGCTAACCGAAAGATTATTGGAATCAGATGCATGTAATTTTGAATGCGCAATTGCGGTGTTCATTATTTGTTTATCGCTGGAGGTAAAGTCCAAAGCAATAGCAATTCTTTGTACTGGTTCATTTTGAGTCCACTCTAAATCCACAAAATCCCCATGCAAATCGGTTTCTCCTTTTTGATGATGCTTACGTATAAAAGGAAATATAGTAATGTACAAAAGAAGCCCAACAAAAAATAAAATTATGATGACCACCACAATTTTTATAAACATGTAATTTGAAGTAGCTACAAAATCGGATACAAAATCATATACTAAATGCCCATTTAAATAAACAAGAACAGTAGCCACCAACCAAGCCAATACTTTAATCTTCCAATTGATGGCGAATTCTCCCATTGTATTTTTATCGCTAACAAAATGAATTAAAGGAATCACCGCATAGCCTAATTGTAAACTTAAAATTACTTGACTAAAAATCAATAAGGCATCTACTTTACCTTCTCCCATAATACCAATCACCAACACAGCTGGAACAATAGCTACTATACGCGTAATGAGCCTTCTAATCCAAGGATTCAATCTTAGTTTTAAATAGCCTTCCATTACAATCTGACCTGCTAAAGTGCCCGTTACTGTTGAACTCTGGCCCGCTGCTATTAATGCAATAGCAAATAATATGGGTGCTAGTTTAGAACCTAACAATGGAGCCAACAACGCATGTGCATCCTCGATTTTTGCCACTTCCAAATGCCCTGTTGCATAAAATGCAGTAGCCGCCAAAATTAAAATGGCAGCATTCACAAAAAAGGCAGCGTTTAATGCAACTGCACTATCTATAAAATTATAAAAAATTGATTTCCTAATGCCTGCCACATCTCGATTAATTTTTCTGGTTTGCACTAATGCAGAATGTAAGTATAAATTATGCGGCATGACTGTTGCTCCAATAATACCCACTGCGATATATAATGCCTGTGGAGATAATTTAGAGGGTATGAATCCTACAATCGCTTTTGACAAATCGGGCTTCGCAATAAACAATTGAATAAAAAAACTAAACCCAATAGTCGCTACTAATAAAATAATAAAGGCTTCCATTTTACGAATACCATATCGTTGTAAAAATAAAAACAAGAAGGTGTCCATCACTGTAATTATAGTACCATACATCATGGGCAAGCCCGTGAGCAATTTTATGCCTATGGCCATTCCTAACACTTCGGCTAAATCGGTGGCCGCAATGGCCAATTCGGCCAAAATGTATAAAGATAAATTTACCAAAGGTGGATAGGTTTCACGGTTCACTTGTGCCAGATCCAAACGACGCACAATACCCAAACGAGCACTTAAACTTTGCAGTAATATGGCCATTAAATTACTCAATAGCAATACCCATATAAGTTGGTACCCAAAAGCGGCACCTCCCGCTAAATCGGTGGCCCAATTACCAGGATCCATATAACCCACACTCACTAAATAGGCCGGGCCTATAAATGCCAATATTTTACGCCAACCCGTTTTTTGTTGAACGTTTACCGATTCGTGTAAGCTGTCTAATGATTTTTCAGGCTTCATGCATTGTAAATTTAATCATAAAAGCTTTTGTGTAACTCAGTTTGATAGTCTAATTTTAACAAAAACTACCTAATGCGTAAATGGTACTTTATAGGATTATCCTGCATATTGATAGCTTGTGGTGAAAAAAAGACCGATTTGTCGGGTAATACTCCCATTAAAATAAATGACTTTAATAAAGCTTTTAAAGCAACTGAATTACCAGTAAATATTTCTGATACCAACTTAAAACGATTCGGGGATACACTTACCATTGGCCGAAAAGCATTGGCCCAATTTGTACCTGACTCGGTGGTTGAAAATATCATTGCCTCAAAAAACAATAAAGCGTTAATTCATCCATTAATACGTATTGAGAAAGAAACAGAATATTATTTGCTTTTGAATGTGCAACATCCTAAAAAACAGGAAATTGCCGTAGTTGTTTTTAGCAAAAAAAATAAATACTTAGATTATAAAATCATCACCGATTTTTCGGATGAAAATAAAAATTCAAGACTCTACGGAAAATCACTTGCCATTAATAAAGAACCTTCTTTCTTAGTGGAAGAAAATAAAATGGGCAATGACAACGTACTCACTTATGAGAAAAAAGGTTGGGCCTATACCGACAGTAGTTTCCGTTTAATTTATTTTGACAGCAATAAGAAACCTGAAAATAAAAAAGTTATTAACCCCATTGACACTTTAGCAACCAATAATATATACAGTGGCGACTACGGCTCGGATGCTAAAAATTTTATTTCATTACGTGATCATGGCAATCCTAACAAGTATCAGTTTTTTATGCATTTCGAAAAACGAGACGGGGCTTGTGTAGGTGAATTAAAAGGCATCCTGAATTTCAATAAGAACATAGCCACCTTCAACGAAAAAGGAGATCCATGTATCATTCATTTTAGTATCGAAGGCAATTCGGTTCGTATTAAAGAAGACGGAAACTGTGGCAACCACCGTGGAATGACCTGCTATTTTAACGATAATTACGACCGTAAAAAGAAGGCTAAAAAGAAAAAATAATCCACAAATTGGCATTGCAAACGATTGTTATTCACACCTAAATGTGTATTAAGTACATTTTAGGTAAATACCATTATATTGCACACAAATTAACAAACGCCCTTACTATGAGTTTTAGAAATTACCAGGTGCCTTACAAAATAAACGAACAGTTTAAGAAAAAGGCAGCTTACTTTTCTATGGAATTTGCAATCCACCAACCTTTAAAAATATACAGTGGTGGATTAGGATTTTTAGCTGGATCACATTTAAGAAGTGCCTACGAACTAAATCAAAATATGATTGGTGTAGGTATCCTTTGGAAATATGGTTACTATGATCAAGCAAGAAATCAGGATCAAACTTTACAAGTAACTTTCATGGAGAAGATGTATAGTTTCTTGGAAGATACTGGTATTAAATATCAGATCATGATTCATGATCATCCAGTTTGGGTGAAAGCCTACTATTTAGCACCTAGTACTTTTTGTAGCGCCCCATTGTTCTTATTAAGTACCGACTTACCTGAGAACGATTACGTATCTCAAACAATTACACACCGATTATATGATGCCAACGTAGCTACTAAAGTGGCTCAGTTCATTTTATTAGGTGTGGGTGGTGCAAAATTGATTGACGAATTAAATTTCGAACCAGAAGTGTATCATTTAAATGAGGCACATGGTTTTTCAAGTGCATTCTACTTATTAAACAAATACAAATCATTAGACGAAGTTAAAAAACGTTTAGTGTTTACTACGCATACGCCCGAAGAAGCAGGAAACGAAAAGCATGATATTTATTTATGTCATAAAATGGGTTATTTCTGTGGCTTGAGTATTGACGAAGTAAGAAAATTAACTGGAATTCATGACGATCAATTCAACCACTCTTTAGCTGCACTACGTTTTGCGCGTAAAGCTAATGGTGTATCTGAATTGCATGGACATGTAAGCCGCGAAATGTGGGGCAAATACGAAGGCATCTGCCCTATCGATCATATTACCAATGCACAAAACTGGCGCTACTGGGCCGACAAGCAATTGTACAAATTTGCAGAAGCCAATGACGATGCAGGTTTTGACGATCGTAAAATGTATTTGAAAAAGCGTACATTCGAAATTGTAGCGGATCAAACTGGTAAAGTATTTGATCCAAATGTTTTAACCATTGTTTGGGCAAGACGTTTTGCTGGATACAAGCGTGCCGATTTCCTTTCATGGGATTTAGAGCGCTTTGAAAAATTATTAGGCAACTTAAAGCACCCAGTTCAAATTATTTTTGCTGGAAAGCCTTATCCTGTTGATTATCCTGCAATTTCTCAATTCAACAACTTAGTTCATTTAAGTAAGAACTATAGCAATGTTGCAGTTTTGATTGGATACGAATTAGGATTAAGTAAGCGTATGAAACAAGCATCTGATGTTTGGTTAAACAACCCACGTGTACCAAGAGAAGCATCTGGTACATCTGGAATGACTGCTGCCATGAACGGTGCCGTTAACTTTTCAACCGATGACGGATGGATTCCAGAATTTGTAAACCACGGAAACAACGGTTTTGTGGTACCTAAGGCTGACTACGATAATATGAGCACACAGGAACAAGATGACTATGATTTAGATGAATTATATAAAATATTAGAAAACGAGATTGTACCTATGTACTACGAAAATCGTGATACATGGCGTTCAATTACTAAGAATGGTATGCGTGATGTACGTTTCCAATTTGATAGTAATAGAATGGCTGAAGAGTACTATGAAAAAATGTACAAAATCTAGTTCATAGCTATTGAACGTATCCTTCCCTTTTAAATCCCTTCGAGCAATCGAGGGGATTTTGTTTTAAAGCAAAATACAAATGCAACAAATACTGCCTACTTTTGTTATTAGTATATGAATAAGATTATCGTTTCCATTACAGGCGCAAGTGGCGCTATTTATGCAAAATGCCTATTGGACAGTTTGGTACAAATGAAGGACCAATACCAAGCCGTAGGTGTGGTGATGAGCGATAATGCCAAGATTGTTTGGGAGACTGAATTGGGCAATAAGGATTATACCCACTATCCTTTTCAATTTTTCGCTAAAAACGACTTTAACGCTCCTTTCGCTTCAGGTTCGGCTCAGTATAATATCATGATCGTAGTGCCTTGTAGTATGGGGATGTTGGGAAGAATCGCAAGTGGTGTTAGTGACGACTTAAGCACAAGGGCAGCTGACGTGATTTTAAAAGAGCGTCGCAAATTGATTTTAGTTGCACGTGAAACCCCCTATAATTTGATCCATATTAAAAACATGGAAACAGTTACATTAGCTGGCGGTATTATTTGTCCTGCCACACCAAGTTTTTATAGTAAACCTCAAACCATCGAACAAGTGGCGTTCACGGTTGTGCATCGAATTTTAGACTTAGCAGGTTTGGACGCAAAGGGTTATCGTTGGGGTAATTAAAAAGCCCCGAATCAATTAAGATCGAGGCCTTTTATGAAGAACGATTGTATATAACTAGTTTACAAAAACTTATTAATCTTGTTTGGGTTCCTTGGGTGCTTTAGGCTCCTTAGGTTCTTTCACTGCTTTTGTTGTTTTTTCTGTTTCCTTCTTTTGCAAAGTAAAGCTCAAGCTAGTTTTGTCTGCATTTAAATCTCCAATCAAAACATCTCCTTCCTTCACACTTGCATTCAAGATTTCTTCCGCCAATGGATCTTCGATATATTTTTGAATGGCTCTGTGCAATGGTCTTGCTCCGAATTGAACATCGTATCCTTTGTCTGCAATAAATTCTTTTGCAGCTTCAGTCAAAACCAAATTCAATCCTAAGTTCACCAATCTACTCAATACATGCTTCATAATGATATCTATGATCAAATAGATATTTTCTTTTGTCAATGAATTGAATACAATTACATCGTCGATACGGTTTAAGAACTCTGGAGAAAAAGTACGTTTTAATGCTTTTTCAATTACAGAACGATTGTTTTCTTCGGTTTGTTGCACCCTTGTTGCTGTTGCAAATCCTACACCATCACCAAACTCTTTCAACTGACGTGCGCCAATATTAGAAGTCATGATGATCATTGTGTTCTTAAAATCCACTTTTCTACCCAATCCATCTGTTAAAATTCCATCATCTAATACTTGTAATAAAATATTGTAAATATCTGGATGGGCTTTTTCAATTTCATCTAAAAGTATTACGCAGTAAGGTTTTCGGCGTACTTTTTCAGTTAACTGTCCGCCTTCTTCATAACCTACATATCCTGGAGGCGCTCCAATTAAACGAGATACCGCAAATTTCTCCATATACTCACTCATGTCAATGCGAATTAACGCTTCCTCTGAGTCAAACATATTTCTTGCCAATGCACGTGCTAATTCAGTTTTACCTACACCTGTTGGACCAAGGAAAATAAAAGTTCCAATTGGTTTTTTTGGATCTTTTAAACCAACTCTATTACGTTGAATGGCTTTTACTACTTTACTAATCGCATCGTCCTGACCAATCACCATTCCTTTCATATCGTCGGCCATTTTGCGCAACTTAGTTGTTTCCGCTTCCACCATACGTTTTACAGGAATGCCCGTCATCATGCTAATTACTTCGGCAATATTTTCTTCATTAATTGGGAAACGTGCAGTTTTACTTTCTTCTTCCCAAGTTAATTTTGCTTTTTCTAATGCCTCTCCTAATTTCTTTTCGGTATCTCTTAAACTAGCAGCTTCTTCAAAGCGCTGGCTTTTTACTACCTTATTTTTTTCTTCCTTAACTTCTTCGATTTGTTTTTCTAATTCTACAATTTCTTTAGGCACACTAATGTTTTTCAAATGTACTCTTGCACCTACTTCATCTAATACGTCAATGGCTTTGTCGGGCAATAAACGATCCGTCATATATCGATCACTCAATTTCACACAAGCTTCAATCGCTTCTTGATCGTAAATAACACTATGGTAATCCTCGTATTTAGATTTGATATTGTTCAAAATTGTAATCGTATCTTCCACACTTGGTGGTTCAATAATTACTTTTTGGAAACGACGATCCAATGCACCATCTTTTTCAATATGCATTCTATACTCGTCCAATGTTGAAGCACCAATACATTGCAACTCACCTCTCGCCAATGCTGGCTTAAAGATATTGGATGCATCTAAAGAACCACTCGCACCACCTGCTCCAACAATTGTATGTATTTCGTCAATAAATAAAATCACATCGCGGTTTTTTTCCAACTCATTCATGATCGCCTTCATTCTTTCTTCGAACTGACCACGGTATTTTGTTCCTGCTACCAATGCTGCCAAGTCCAATGAAATTACACGCTTATCAAATAATACACGACTTACTTTTCTTTGCACAATTCTTAATGCCAATCCTTCCACAATCGCTGTCTTACCCACACCTGGTTCTCCTATTAAAATTGGATTGTTCTTTTTACGACGGCTTAAAATTTGACTTACTCTTTCAATTTCAGCCTCACGTCCTACTATCGGATCCAAGGCATCCATTTCGGCAAGCTTTGTTATATCACGCCCAAAATTATCTAGTACCGGAGTTTTTGATTTATTAGGTGCGCCTGTCTTTGCTTTAGCACCTGATCCGAATCCTCCACCTCTTTTCTCTTCCTCAAATTCATCATCAGGATCATCCGAAAATTCAGCCCTTGCTGATCCCGAAGAACGACCAGGACGTTCTGAACGATCTGTGTCATCCAGGCCAGAAGGAGATGAACCCACCATACCTAACTCATTGCGAAACAAATCATAATCCACATCAAATTGATTTAAAATTTGAGTTGCAATATTTTCTTTGTTCTTTAAAATGCTTAATAATAAATGCTCTGTTTCTACCATCGGGCTTTTTAATGCCTTGGCTTCCAAAACGGTAACACGAATTACTTTTTCGGCTTGCTTGGTTAACGGCAGACTATTTATATTAGCTACATTCTTACCTGATTTATCCTTAACGGCCAGTTCGATTTCTTTACGGAGTTCGGTCAAATTTACATTTAACTGCCTCAATACCTTAATGGCAGTATTTTCCTGATCTCTAATAAGTCCTAGCATTAAATGCTCGGCCCCAATAAAGTCGTTACCTAATCTCAATGCCTCCTCTCGGCTATAAGAGATGATTTCCTTAACTTGTGTTGAAAAATTATTATCCATATATTTATTTGGAGCTGTTACAAGAATAACGAATATTTTTGACCTAAAGTATGTTCAGTATTACTTGTTTATAACCTATTATTATGAGCCAAATTCAATACCAAACCGAAACTAAGGAGAAATTTAACGTTATCACCTTTCTTAATACCGATCTTAATTCAAATCTCGTGCCAGAATTGGCCGAATTAACGTCGAAATGGGGAAATACTGCCCCCAAGAACTTGGTTTTAAACATGAAAAATGTTCGTAACTGGGACGAATCGGTTATTGAGCATATTGCCCTTTCCCAAGGCCAATTTTACGAAAACAATACATCTTTTGTCATTTGTGCTTTGTCCCCTGCTTTACAAGACATTTTAGACAAAACGGACTATGCCGAACTACTTAATATGACACCCACTGAGTCTGAAGCTTGGGATATATTACAAATGGAAGAAATTGAGCGTGAATTATTAGACAGTGATGACATGGAATTTTCAGTTCCCGACGAAGACTAGGCCGGTTTACTATTATTCGTCCAAAATACCTCATAATTAGTTATTTTCGCCCTCATGATTACCTCGCAGACTATTCAACAAATTACCAGCCGAATTGACATTATCGATGTGGTGGGCGAATTTGTGAAATTGAAAAAGCGAGGTACCAACTACTTAGGCAACTGCCCTTTTCACAACGAAAAATCACCTTCCTTTACCGTTTCACCTGCCAAAGAAATTTATAAATGCTTTGGCTGTGGCAAAAGTGGCAACACCATCACTTTTTTGATGGAGCATGAAAAGTATAGTTATGTGGAAGCCTTAAGATGGTTGGCTGCACGTTACCATATTGAAATTGAAGAAACCGAAACCAGCCCTGCCCAAAAAATGGCGCAGCAGGTGGCAGATAGTTTATACGCGATTAACCATTTTGCGATGGACTTTTTTACCAAGCAATATTGGGAAACAGAAGCTGGTGAAGCCATCGCTCAAACTTATATGCAACATAGAGGTTTCTTAAAACCCATTGTTGAGAAATTTAAAATTGGTTACAACCCTTCGGATAGAGATAGTTTAGCAAAAGCCTTACTACAAAATCAATTTAATCCCGAATTGTTTGCTAGGACCGGATTGGTTGTAGAGCGAAATGGAGAATGGCAGGACAATTATCGAGATCGTATTATTTTCCCGATTCACAATACCACTGGTAAAATTATTGGTTTCGGTGCCAGACAAATTGCCAAAAATGATAAGTCACCTAAATATATCAATACGCCCGAAAATGAGATTTATGTAAAAAGTAAAATCTTATACGGTTCTTATTTTGCGCGCAATTCTATCAATAGCAATGACGAATGTTTATTGGTGGAAGGTTATACCGACGTAGTGAGTTTACACCAAGCTGGAATTGAAAATGTGGTAGCGAGTGGTGGTACTTCCTTAACCATGGACCAATTAAGGTTGATTAAAAAATATACCCAAAACTTAACCATTATTTATGATGGTGATAGTGCGGGTGTGAAGGCTGCCTTACGTGGATTGGACATGGCTTTGGAGGAAGGTTTGAATGTACAATTGGTATTAATCCCCGACAAGGAGGATCCAGATAGTTATGTAAACAAAGTTGGACCAGATGCTTTTAGAGCATTTGTAAAGTCCAATAAAAAGGATTTTGTACTTTTTCAGCTGGAAGTGCAATTGAAGGATGTGGATGGCGACTTGAATAAAAAGAATTTACTAGTAAATCAGATTGCTGAGACACTTAGTAAAATTAATAAGGCCGAAGACTTTACCAAATTACAGGAGTATGTAAGGAAATGCTCTTCGTTATTGCGCATTGACGAGACAGGTTTAACCCAACTCGTTAATAAGTTTAAGCGCGATAAAATGGTGAAGGAAGAAAAGAAGATGTCTTTTGACGAAGCTGCCATACTCATGCCTAGCTTCCCTCCCGCTGAAACCGAAGACCAAAATTTTGATTTATTTACCGACAAGGATCTTGCACACGAAAAGAATTTAGTGCGCTTGGTAATTGAGCATGGTATTGAAAGAAATAGCGAGGGTGTATTTATTGCTCAGTATGTTTTTGATGAAATAGAAGGATTCCCATTGGAGAATGCCGATATGGTTTACTTAATGGATGCTTATAAAAAATGGTTTTATGAAGGTAAAATGCCTGATGGCAAGACCTTGCAATACCACGAGGACGAGCGCGTTCAAAAATGGGTGGTCACTTTAT
This sequence comes from Bacteroidota bacterium, assembly GCA_947454025.1. Classification (GTDB taxonomy): domain Bacteria; phylum Bacteroidota; class Bacteroidia; order Chitinophagales; family Chitinophagaceae; genus Sediminibacterium. The sequence goes on from CANGIZ010000004.1 coordinate 55,824, forward strand.
TAGAGCCCGAATTGGAACTAAGTTTAAGATGGAATGAAAAACTAGGTATCAAAAAGAAAGCCGAAGAGAAAGATATTATGGTAGAAATTAATATTAGTTTACTCTACTTTAAATTGCGCAAAATCAGAAAAATGATTAGCCAAAATCAACAGGATTTAGAAACTGCTCCTGAATCTTCACAAATGCAATTATTACAGATCCATAAACATTTAAAGGATCTTGAAAAAGAATTGACTTCCACTATTGGAACTGTAATATATAAATAGTTGACATAAAAAATCCCCTAAAATTCATTAGGGGATTTTTTTATACTTACTAATCTAAATCTTACTATTTTTCTGAGGGATTGTTTTTACCTGCTAATAATTTTTCTAAAGTTGCCTCCAAACGTTTCTGCTTGGTTTCTTCTTTTTTTGCTCCTTGAATCCAGCTTAAATATTCCTTTTGATTCAAAATAGAAAGGGAGGTGAAAAACTCTCTCGCTTCATCGTGTGCTGCCAAAATTTTATCCAACTCAATCGGTAAAGCGATTAGGCGTTTTTCAAAATCATCTACTTTAATATCAGCCGCTTTAAATTCAACAAAGGCACGATGCTTATTTGGCAATTGATCCACTTTCTTAAAACGCATTGCTGTCCAAACATGATCCAAAGTAACTTGGCGAATGGCCTCATATTCGTTCTTAGATAAAATCTCCCAGCTAGCATCACGATTTAAATCGGAAACAATTTTAGAAGCTGTTTTAGGATATGCAATCCATAATTTACTTTCTGGATGTAATGCCGAAAACACTTCTTTTAAGATATTATTAAGCTGCAACTGATTAATTGCAAAGATCAATGCAAAATCAATTTTCCTTGTTTTTAATAAAGGCGTGATGTTTTTGTTATAGTTCAGTTTGGCAAACTGTTTCTCTACAGAGGAAGGCAACCCTTGAATCAGTAAATTTTTCTCTTCTTTCAATTGCAACTTCTCTAAAATATGCTGAGGTCCTGTCATAAGAAAATTATTTAAGGGAGGGCAAAGTTACAAAATTCTAGCTTAGAACAATTACTAAATCGACAAAAAGATTAAAATGAATTAAATGACTGAAAATCAAGCAAATACAAGGACTATCGCTTATTCTTATTTTTGAACAAAGGGACCTTATTCTCGGTGCCTTTTAATAAACGAGTAATGTTCTTTTGATGCGTTACAATAACCATTAAAGCCACGATAATGGCAAACAGACGGTACATGGTTTCCTTTTCCTTAAAGATAAATAGGATCAAAACCATAAAAGCCACTCCAGCGAGCATAGAGCTTAAGGATACAAAACGAGTGATTATCAGTGTAAATAAGAACACAACCAAACACAATAAGGCTACTAAGGGCTGAATAGCCAGTGCCATTCCCAATAAAGTGGCAACTCCCTTTCCCCCTTTAAAATTAGCCCATATAGGGAAGATATGTCCTAGAACAGAGGCAAGACCCAATACAATCATGAAGTTGGTTCTAGCCAGTTCATTGCTTAAATAGTAAGGTATTAATACATACAATGAAGTTGCAACCACACCTTTTGTAACGTCAACCAACATCACAATGCTGCCCCATTTGGATCCCAATACGCGAAAGGTATTGGTGGCACCTGCATTACCACTTCCATAATCTCGGATATCGATATTAAAAACAGTCTTACTAATCCATACCGCAGTTGGTATAGAACCAATTAAATATGCAAGTATAACAAGTATCGATTCAATCATGAGTGCTCAGTTGGGGTATGCAAATATAAGTCCAAAAAAATTAATGGTTTGTTAACTTGGCTAAATTAATAGACTATGCCCTGAGTTGATCCGGCTTATGCACGGTCAAAAAGTAAGCTCACCCAACCATTCATGGTCTTGTTTTGTAGGTATTTCCAGCCATTTTGAGCTGCTAAATCAATCATATCTTGCTGATCTTCAATAAGTAACCCGCTTAGTACCAACTGACCTCCTTTTTTCCCTACCTGTGTAAGTTCAAACATATTGGCTTCTATGATATGTCGATTCACATTTGCTAAAACAATATCAAATTGCTGGTTTTGAAAGGCTGACTCCACTTTTTGAATACTTATTGCCTTTGTTTCATTTGCCTGAATGTTCTCCAGCGCATTCTCAATACACCAGTCATCGTTGTCGACGGCTAATACCGAACTTGCACCTAGTTTTTCAGCTAAAATGGCCAAAATTCCAGTACCCGTTCCAAAATCGTATACGGTCTTACCCTTAAAATCCATTTCTCCCATCATTTGCATCACTGTAAAAGTGGTGCCATGATGCCCAGTACCAAAGCTCATTTTTGGAGTAATATTAATTTCATATTGGACCGCTGGTTCAAAGCTCGGATGAAAATGAGCTCGAATACCCACAAAGTTATCGATCCTAACAGGCTCGAAATTAGACTCCCAAATTGCATTCCAATTTTCTTCCTTAACAATTGATTTAGAATAAGTTAAATTGTTATTATTAAATATATTATTTAATTCAATTTCAACATTGTTTTCAAAATATTCCGTAGATAATATATAGGTTTTACAATGACCCGCCCCTTGCCCTAATCCCGCTGATGTGCCCAATACACTACTCATACCTACTCCATTATTGATGCCTGTAGCAGCTTCCTCCTCATTGAAACCATCAAAACCCAAAGCTGCTAGTTGGGCTACCAACATTTCAAATTGGTCCTGGTTTTGAAAGTCGAAGGCTATTTGGATATATTCTTTTGGCATAAGTTATGTGTTTTAGCAAAGTTATAGTATGAGGTATAATAAAAGAGAGGGCTCCTTTACGGGGTCCTCTCTTTTATTTCATATAAGAATTTTTTCTTCGCCTTTAAATTTTATTAAAGGTGAAGAAAAAATTAAGCTTGTGGGCGATCTTCACGAGGCGCTTGCTCAGGCTTTGGTAATAAAGCTTTATGGCTTAATTTGAATTTACCTGTTTTAGGATCCAAGCCTACCAATTTCACTTTCACTTCATCACCTTCTTTAAAGATACCATCCATAGTTTCCAAACGCTTCCAGCTAATTTCACTAATGTGTAATAAACCTTGTTTGCCTGGCATAAATTCTACGAATGCTCCAAATTCTTTAATGCCTTTCACAACACCATCATAAACGTCTCCAATTTCTGGAACTGCTACAATACCATTGATCCATCTTACTGCAGCGTCAAGGCTATCCTTATTTGCGGAGAAGATACTTACTTCACCATGGTTGTCTACTTCCTCAATATTGATCGTAGCACCTGTAGTTCTTTGCATTTCTTGGATAATCTTACCACCTGGTCCAATTACAGCACCAATAAACTCTTTGTCGATGATTAATTTAACCATTCTTGGCGCATGAGGTTTCACATCTGCTCTTGCAGCTGGGATACACTCATACATTGCATCTAATATGTGTAAGCGACCTTTTTTAGCCTGAGACAATGCTTCACGCATAATGTCCATACTTAAACCGTCTACTTTAATATCCATTTGAACACCACAAATACCATCACGTGTACCTGTTACTTTAAAGTCCATATCACCTAAATGATCCTCGTCACCTAAGATATCGGTTAAGATCGCATACTTACCATCTTCTCTCGAAATCAATCCCATTGCCACACCACTCACGTGCTTAGGCACAGGCACACCTGCATCCATTAATGCTAATGAACCAGCACAAACGGTTGCCATTGATGATGAACCATTTGATTCTAAGATATCAGAAACCACACGCAAAGTGTAAGGGAACACAGTGCTATCTGGCAACATTTGTTTTAAAGAACGTTGTGCTAAGTTACCATGACCTACTTCACGACGACCTACACCACGCATCATTTTCACTTCACCTGTTGAGAATGGAGGAAAATTATAGTGTAAGAAGAATTTTTGGTATTCAGCGCTTTGAGCAGTCTCTTGCATTAACTCATCCAACTTAGTTCCTAATGTTACCGTTGTTAATGATTGAGTTTCTCCTCTTGTAAATAATGAAGATCCGTGTGGAGTTGGTAATGGAGAAGTTTCCATTGCCAAAGGACGTACTTGATCCAATGAACGACCATCTAAACGAATACGGCTATCCACCATCATATCTCTTACCACTTCCCATTTCAAGTCCTCATAATACTTACCTGCTAATTTCTTTTGCAAGTCTGTAATCTCAGTGCCTAAATGTTCTATGATTTCTTTTTTCAATGCTGTGAACGCATCGCTACGCTCGTGTTTTGCAGAACCTAATCTTGCGATAGCGTCAACTTTTGCTTTTGCAAATGCATATACTTTTTCGCGGATCATTTCGTCTTGTTCTGGCTTTTTATAATCACGAACTTCGGTGATGCCAACGATTTTTCTTAATTCAGCTTGTGCTTTAATTTGCTTGCGAATTGCTTCGTGTGCAATTTCTAAACATTGTACTAATTCTTCCTCAGAACATTCTTTCGCCTCACCTTCCACCATCATCAAGTTCTTTTCAGTAGCTGCAATGATGAATTCTAATTCACATTTAGCCAATTCAGCTTTTGAAGGATTGATTACATATTTACCGTCAATCTTTGCAATTCTTACTTCGGAAATAATTTCTTTAATAGGAATATTAGATACAGCTAAAGCTGCAGATGCAGCTAAACATGCCAATGAATCAGGCATTACATTTTCATCAGAAGATACTAATGAAATTAATACTTGCACATCGCACAAATAATCTTCAGGGAATAAAGGTCTTAACGCACGGTCAATTAAACGGCTTGTTAAAATTTCGTAATCATTTAAACGCGCTTCTCTTTTAAAGAATGAACCTGGGATACGACCAGCAGATGCAAATTTTTCTTGATAGTCTACGCTTAATGGGAAAAAGTCTTGTCCGTCTTTGGGATCTTTATTAGCTACAACGGTTGCTAATAAAATACAATTTCCTTGTCTGATGGTAACAGCTCCGTCGGCTTGACGAGCTAATTTACCCGTTTCTATAAAAATTTCTTGACCAGGATTGATCTCGAATTTTACTGATTTTGGTTGTGATAACATTTTTAATTTTTTTGGTATGAAGCAATCGATGAAATATCGATTGTGGAATTTGAATTTATTTCAAAAACATGCGAAAAATAATAGACGTATATAAACAACTAATCCCAACCGTGTTGTACAGTTGGGACAGCTATTATAAGTAGTTCTTGATTATTTTCTTAAGCCTAATTTTTCAATTAGAGCGCGGTAACCAGTAAGGTTATGTTTTTGTAGATAAACCAATAAACGCTTACGCTGACCCACTAATTGCATCAAACCTCTTTGAGTAGAGTGATCTTTGTGGTTTGCTTTCAAGTGACCTGAAATGTGCGCAATACGTTGTGTTAACAAAGCAATTTGACC
>CANGIZ010000005.1 GCA_947454025.1 Bacteroidota bacterium
ATTGAATTTAGATTGGCAGAAACACCTGTATTCTTAGACGCAGTGAGCAAGGCAAAATTTATTGAAGCAGGCGATGCCATTTGTTCGGTCATCACTGCGCCAGATTTCAGGGATATCACACAAAAGGCTTTACAACAAGTAGCCACACCCCCTAATGAAGAAGGTCTGCCCGATTGCCTCGTGATGGATTTTGCTATGTGCCAGGATGCCGAAGGAAGTATATATCCAAAATTAATCGAACTGCAAGGATTCCCTTCATTATTTGCCTTAGAAATAATGCACGACAAGGCTTTTAGAAATAATTTTTCGATACCATCAGGCTATTCACCCTATTTAAATGGACTTAATGAGCATAGTTATCTTCATTTTTTTGAAAAAACTATAAAGGGCACTAAAAATAAAAAAACAGTATTATTAGAATTATTCCCCGATCAACAAAAAACAAAACTTGACTTTTACTTAACACAACAATACATTCAAATTCCAATTGTTTGTGTAAGTGAATTGATCGCTATTGGTAATGAATTATTTTACGAACGAGACGGTATTCAACATGCAATAGAACGAATTTACAATCGTGTCGTATGGGATGAGTTGCCAAAACAACCCATTGAGATACAAGAAAAAGCAAATTTACTTTTACAAAATTTATCGATTGAATGGGTGAATCATCCCAATCACTACTATCGCATTAGTAAATATTTAATGCCATTTTTGCAAAATCCATTCGTCCCTAATACAGTATTTTTATCTGAGTTAAATCCTATCCCGAGTGATTTAGAAAACTATGTTCTCAAACCATTATTCTCTTTTGCAGGACAAGGCGTGATTATAGATGTGGAACCTCATCATATTAAAGATATTGCTGATCCTGAAAACTGGATCTTACAGGAAAAAGTTGCATACAGTTCTGGTCTCGTAACACCAACTGGTAATGCCAAAGTGGAGATTCGATTATTTTACTTCCTGGATAAAACCACTGGAAAATATATTGCCACTTGCAACCTTGCAAGAATTAGCAAAGGGAAAATGATAGGTGTTAGCTATAACAATACTGCCACCTGGGTAGGTGGCAGTATTGTATATTTTGAAACTGATTCTTTATAATTTACTCCTCCCCATTATTCTTAAGCTTCATTAATAAAGTATACGCATTCTTTACAACAACTTGTTGATTGTTAAGATCAGTTTTGACTTCAATTAAACCATTTGAACTTACCCCCGTAATGACTGAAATCATTTTGAATTGAGCTTCTCCCATTTTCACAAATACAAAATCTTTGTTTTGCCACTTCACTACTGCATCTTCTGGAATTGCATTCACTTTAGCATTGTTAAGTTCCACCTCAGCATTCACAAAAGTACCAGGATATAAGTTGATCTTTTCATTCACCAAGTGACAATGAACCTCGGTCGTACTTTCCTCTCCAATATTAGGTGTAATCACAGCAACATGCGCTAGGAATTTTTGATTGGGATTGTTATTGGAAAAGAAACTCACCGTATTGCCAATTTTTAAATTAGCAGCGTCATTTTCCAATACAGTTAGTCTTAAATGCAAGTCACTTGGATCTACAATTTCAAATAACACATCGGTTGGATTAACATATTTTCCAATATTCACATTCACTTTTGTAACATAGCCATTAATTGGAGCGGTGAAGTTTACAGTTCTCGAAATAGTAGATTCGTTTAAATTGCCTGGAATGAGGCCTATCAACTTTAATTTTTCACTTAACGATTTTACCAAATACTTTTGACTCTCAAAATCGGTTTTAGCCATTTGATACACTTTATCACTTGTAGCCTTGGTTTCATTTAACCCCTTTTGTCTTACAAAGTCTGCTTCGACATATTCTAACTTACTTTTTGCTGTTAAATAATCTTGTTGCAATTGAATATAAGCAGGATCTTCCATGGTTACCAGTACGGCTCCTTTTTTTACAAATAAACCAGGAATTAAACTTGTATTTTTTACATAGCCACCCATCGGTATACTAATGGAAACTATATTGCTAGGTGGCACATCAATGTGTCCATTTACTTTTAAAGTTTTATGTACTATGGTTTGCTGCGTTGTCCCTAATTGCAGATTTGCATTTTTTAGTTGTTCTGGAGATAGTTTTACGAGTTCAGTCGTTAAAGTATCAGCAGTCAATACGGCTTTTGTTTCGGCCGACTTTTTAGTATCGGTACATGCAAAGAAAAAAGTGCATGACAATATCAATAGTAAAGGATTGTATTTCATAAGGTTGTTTTTTCAATTAATTATTTGAACTTATTTTTTCAATTTCAACAGCCGACTCATTGAGTTGTTGGATATAGCTTAAAAAATCATTTTGAGTTTGAATCGCTTGATTAATAATCATTACCCATTCCAAATAACCGATCTCTCCTGCATTTAATTTTTTAGAAGCAGTCGCTATAAGTAGTCTGGCATTAGGAATACTACTCTTTTGATATACCTCTACAATTTTTTTGTTTTGCAAATAAAGCGAGATGGCATCTTTTAAATTTGCTTTTAATTGTTGGCTTACGGCCAATTGCTCTAATTTATTCTGCTCAATTACTATATTACTGGCACTAATTCTTGCTCTTTGGGCAGATGCAAATAAAGGCACAGCTAGCCCAATATTGTATGAGCCAAAGCGATGGTCACTACCATAATAACGTTCATTGTTTTGGGTTGTAGTTTGCCATCCAATGATAGTTGCAGAATTGTAACCAGCATTGATTGTAGGATATAATTTGCTTTTCTCTAATTGATGTTGTTGCTCCGCTTTTAGAATGTTTCTTTCATGCAATTTTAAAATTGGCGTCTGGTCTAATGCTAATATATCAGGTATTTGGGATATAGTTATTGCAATATCCGTTGCCCCTGGTTCAAATATCCCATTACTATTTAACAATACATTGAACTGGTTTACTATACTCGTATACCCTGTATGTAAAGCTTGTAATTGATTGTTGATTTGAGTTAACTGGTTCTCAGCAGTAATTTTTTCAAGCACATCGGTATTACCAGCGTTAAATCTTTGTCTTGCTTTTACAGCAAATGCATTATAGATACTATCTGCTTCGGTTAATAATTTCCGCCTTTCTTGCAAAAGTACTAAATGATAATAGTGTTTTTTTACCAATGCCTTTAATTCTATTTCTTTTTGAAGCTTATTCAATGAACTAATTTCAATGTTAGATTGATTAATTGCTCCTTGATGCTTGTATACAGTTGGAAATTGAATCGTTTGTGAAACGCTGAATTGATTGTCGTTATTGAACCCGTTAATTTTACCATATCCATAATTCAATGCCGTTTTTTCAATGTCAACATTTGTCTTTTTTAAAGCTTGATAATAATTAAGCTGAGCAGTGGCTACTTTCCCAAAGGCATTGTTTTTTATCGCACTATCTATCGCTGCAGGCAAAGTGATTTTTGTTTGTGCCATTGCAGTAGTTTGTACTAATAAAATAGCAATTAATATTAGCGTAATCGATTTGGCTTTATTAAAGTAGCCTAACCCTTTTTCAAATAATATGTACATAACTGGTAATACAAATAAAGTTAACATTGTTGAAATAATTAATCCTCCTATCACCACTGTTGCCAATGGTTTTTGCACTTCACCTCCTGCGCCGGTACTTATAGCCATTGGTATAAATCCTAAGGCAGGTACGAAAGCAGTCATTAATACAGCACGCAATTTTGACTTAGTGGCGTGAATTACAATTCTTTTTACATCATCCCAACCTTCCGCTTTTAGACGGTTAAATTCTGAAACAAGTAATATGCCATTTAACACTGCCACGCCAAACAAAGCAATAAATCCAACCCCTGCCGAAATACTAAATGGCATGGATCTTATCCAAAGTGCAATGATGCCACCCATTGCCGATAATGGTATGGCTGTGTAAATAAGAAGTCCTTGCTTAACGGAACCAAATGCAAAATAAAGTAACAAGAAAATCAACAGTAAGGCAATAGGCACTACAATGCTCAGCCTATTTTTTGCAGCAGTCATATTTTCGAAAGAACCTCCATACACAATGGTATACCCTTTTTGTAAATTCAATTGCTTATTTATTTTTTGTTGCAATTCTTGCATGATAGTTTGTACATCTCTTCCATTCACATTAAATCCTACGATAATTCTTCGCTTGGTATTTTCTCGTTGGATTTGATTCACTCCTTCAATTTGTTCAACACTTGCAACAGCCGATAAAGGTATTGGCAATCCCTTCGCAGTAGTAATTGAAAGATTTAGAATGTCTTCCATGTTTTTTCTCGCTTCGCCGTCTAAGCGCACCACCATGTCAAACCTTTTTTCCTCTTCATATACCTGTCCTGCTATTTGACCGGCAAAAGCGCTATTTACCACCCTATTTACATCTGACACATTCAATCCGTATTTTGCCATTCCATCGCGATTGTATTTAATCACCACCTGAGGCATACCCGTTACTTTTTCTTCATAAATATTAACAGCTCCATCCACTGTTTTAATAATATCATTTAATGTATTTGCATATTTTGTAAGGGAATCTAAATTTTCACCAAATACTTTACAAACTACATCCTGTCTTGCACCAGTCATTAATTCGTTAAAACGCATTTGTACCGGAAACTGGAAACCTACACTGATACCTGGCACTTGCTCAAGTACCTTGGTCATTTTCATACTCAATTCACTAAAGGACTTGGCCGATTTCCATTCTTTTTTATCTTTCAATATCACCATCATATCTCCTGCTTCAAACGGCATAGGATCGGTAGGTATTTCGGCGCTACCAATTTTAGTGACTACTTTTTGTACTTCAGGGAAATTTTGAATTAATAGTTTCGACGCCTTTTGTGTTGACTCAATTGTGTTGTTTAAATTACTTCCTGTTAACACCCTTGTCTCCACTGCAAAATCCCCTTCTTCCAGTTGCGGAATAAACTCACCACCCATATTTAATAATAGCACAATGGATATTGTAAACAAAGTAACCGTCGATAATATTACTGCTTTTGGATAAGACATTACTTTGTTTAATAAAGGCTGATACCTTCTTTCCAAAAAGCGCATGAGTCTATCTGTTAAAGTGTCTTTGTGGTTTAATTTCTTATTCAAACACAAAGCCGCCATCATAGGCACATAAGTAATAGATAAAATAAATGCGCCTAAAATGGCAAAAGCAATCGTATACGCCATTGGCTTAAACATTTTGCCTTCAATTCCCTGTAATGATAAAATTGGCAGGTATACAATTAGAATAATAATTTGACTAAACACTGCCGACTTAATCATCGCCCCAGTGGAGGTTCCTACTTCCTTATCCATATCTTCCTGATTCACCAATGTTAATGACCTAAAATGCTTTGAGTGCATAAATCGATGCAAGATAGCTTCAATTACGATTACGGATCCATCTACAATTAATCCAAAATCAATCGCGCCCAAGGACATTAAATTTCCACCTACGCCAAACTTGTTCATTAAAATAATCGCAAACAACATGGACAATGGAATGACCGATGAAACTATTAATCCCGCTCTTAAATTACCTAAGAAAAAAACCAATACAAATATTACAATTAAGGCCCCTTCTAATAAATTGGACTCCACCGTTTTAATTGCATTGTTTACCATCTTAGTTCTATCAAGGAAAGGTTCAATCACCACGCCTTCCGGTAACATTTTTTGAATAGCGGCTACTTTTTCTTTTACTCTTTTTACAACAGCCGATGAGTTTTCCCCTTTCAACATCATCACAACTGCACCTGCTACTTCACCTTGATCATTAAAAGTCATAGCACCATAACGAATAGCAGAACCATATTGCACTTTGGCAAGGTCTCTTATTAATAATGGGGACCCGTTACTCAAAACCTTCACAACAATTTTACTAATATCATCTAAGCTAGTGGTCAAACCCTCACTACGTATATACAACACCGTAGGGCCTTTTTCAATATAGGCGCCACCAGTATTTTGATTGTTTTTTTCAAGTGCCGAAAAAATATCTGAAATGGTTAATCCGTAAGCTTTTAATTGATCCTGCTTTACTGCAATTTCATATTGCTTTAACTTGCCTCCAAAGCTAGCCACTTCGGCCACACCTGGCGTACCAATTAATTGACGTCTTACAATCCAATCCTGAATCGTTCTTAACTGCATAGCATCATACTTGCCTTCGTACCCTTTTAAAGGCCTTACAACATATTGGTAAATTTCTCCAAGTCCTGTAGATACTGGCGCTAATTCGGGCGAGCCCGTTCCTGCAGGAATATCCTGTTGTACTTTTTGCAACTTCTCACTTATCTGTTGCCTTGCCCAATAAATATCAACCCCATCATTAAATACAATGGTGATTAAGGAAAGTCCAAAACGAGAGAAACTTCTAATTTGTTTGGTGCCAGGAATACTACTACAGGCTTGCTCGATAGGAAATGTTACAAGGCGTTCAATATCCGTTGCCCCTAAGGAAGGAGAAACTGTAATAACCTGTACCTGATTGTCGGTAATGTCGGGCACTGCGTCGATAGGGAGTTGTGTTACTTCATAAATACCCCAACCTACCAAGGCCAATACAAATAATCCAATGATTAACTTATTCTTAATGGAATAAGCAATGATTTTATTTAACATAAAAATCTATAATTCAAAAAATGATGAAATAAAGCACAGTGGTGCTTAAAAAAAAAGGGCAGGTTTATGCTCGCGGAGGTTGGAAAATATTTCCATGATTCAAGGATGCATGCTTGCTGTCATCGAAGATTCGAAATGACTTATTCGATTCGAAAAACATGGCCATTGCAACAGGTTGCTTTGGTGTAAATAGAGTCACGAAATTTAATAAAGAAACCGTACGGTTAGAAGACTTAAATGGCAATTGCATGTCTTGTTGATAATCACTATCATAAGTTTGACTTTGAAAATAGTGCATATCAATAAATTTGGAAAAACTCAAACCATTATCAAATTGCTGATGTGTTTTGTAGTGCTCAAACAGATACGGCAGTTTCATTAACTGATAAGCTTCTGTTGCTCCTAACAAATACAAAGAAGTTAAAAATATGACGATGGTGCTTTTCACTTCCTAAAGTTACCCATTTTTTACCTTTTTTACCGCCGAAAGTGGCTTAGGGTCACAAAAAAACCTCCCAGAAGGAGGTTTTTTCAAATTGGTGCAGACAAACTATTGCTTTTTAGACTTACGGTCGTATTGGCAACACTCGTCTAACTTCTTATAAGCTTCTGTTGTTGCTTCCTTGTGCTCGGTATCGTAACCTGCGCCAGCAATAGCAGTTTCAATTTTATCGGTATTGGTTTTGTTTGCATCGAATGACACGGTTAACAATTTAGTAACCTTATCCCAACTTGCATTGGTAGCACCTGCATCCTTGGCTGCTTTTTCGATATGTTTCTTACACATACCACAGTTGCCAGCAACTTTGATAGTGGTTGGTGCTTGTGCGAAAGTAAAAATACCGATCGTCAAAAAGCTCATGAATAATACAATACGTTGTTTCATAAAATGATTTTTAAAGTTTTGTGTTAAATGCGATCGTTGATCTATATGCTCACATAAAGATAATCAAACTATCAAATTACCCCTATGGATTTTATATAATTAATTGATAAAATTCCACCAAAATCCTACCCTAAACCACATTCCAGTACCTGGATAATTTTGTGCCGAAAAATTATAAGCCTTACCCAAAGATGGACTTGTAGGAATTAAAGTATTTAAATGCTCCAAACGCACATAACCTTTAAATCTTTTAATCATGAAATGTAAAAATGCATTGGCAGTGGGTCTGTTCTGCGTTGTATAACTATCTTGGTTATAAAACTGACCAGTAAAAGGCATATAGCCATCCGCTTTATAATTGCTATGGTAAATCAATTCAAGCCCTGTTGACAAATTTAAATTTTTATAAAAATTACCTTCAAAAGCCAATCTTTGTCTGGTTAATAATAAAGGAACATGAATAGGTACATTCGGATCTAATACTTGAACCGAAATTTGATCATACCAATTCCAATGCGTCGTTAATTTAATTTTATGTTCCAATTGTCCTCTCAAATAATTAATTAAACTACCATAAACAGCCGGCTGAAATCCAGAACTAAAATAACGATAGTTTTGAATTATCTGATAACTTACCGAAGCATTCCATCCAGTAATTTTATTTCCAACAGTACCGTCTAATATTGTCGCGTTTTCCTTGTCAATCCCCTTGAGGCTATTGATGGGAAACTGCGTGATGCCTAAATTATTTAATGCGGGGGTACGATTCAAATTTTGAAAAGACAATTGTATAAAAGTTCCTTTATTGGTTAAAATACGGGACAGTGCAGCTTGCGCATCGTAATCACCAGCATGATAGCCATTCAAAAATAATTTACCAGTTGCCAAAACATCCCACAACTGACTCCTGGTTTTGTTTTTATAGGTTGCCATTCCATAAATATCATAATGACTCCAACTAGATTGCCCAGGAAAATTGGCAGTCATTTGAGTATACCCCGAACCAACTTGTAAAAACTGATTGCTATTCTTTTTTTCGGGATAACTAATTAAACTAAACTCATTCGTAAAAACCGACCAATTATCTGTGAATTTAACCTTGTATGAACTGTCGTATAGGATTCCAAAGTATTGCATGTAATTAGCAACCGAAGGATTTGCATCCGAAAATGAATATTGATTGGACTGAATTTTTATTTCGTTTTGCAAACGTAATCTTGGATAAAACAAATGTGTGACAACTGTATCTTTAACGATTGAATCTTTTTGACCAAAATCATAAGATTGGCGCCATGCAATCGTGTTTTGCTTATACGTTGTGCCCGTTGCAATACTCGTGTTAAACGGATTTCTAAAGGAAGCTCCACTTACCCCCAATCGCGTTTCCAATTCATAAGGATTGTTTAGAGATAAACTATCTAGTAAATTTGCATTCACCAAGCCGCCATTTTCAGAGGCAGCCGCTTTGTTGAATAATAAAACTAAGAAGGACTCATATCTTTTTCTCAAGGATTGAAAATGAGCCGTAATGCGCATATTATTTAAATTGGCATTTTGATTCTTCAAACTGCCTGGCGAATTGCTAAATCGATACTCAAAAGAATAATTGAGTTGTTGCTTTTTATTTTGCGTATGCTTTACTTCCACTAACTGTTCACCCTTGCCTCCTAATAAATACGCAAGTTCGGTATATGGACGCGTAGTTTGATAAAAAGGCGTGGTCTCCAAATTATACATATACCCATCATATGCATGAAATCCTGCATCCCAGCCCGAGGAAGTGTAAGGCGCTTTGGCATTGAATAAATAAGACTTGGATGCCGTACCTAAATTTCCTAAATCGTAGGAAGTGAAAGGAATGGGATAATGCACGAAAAAATCATTAATACTAGAATCCAATTTTTGAATCTCATTATTATTGTAGTACTTGTAATAAATTGTAATGGAATCGGCATTCTTATCCCTTCGCTGCAATGAATCGGGCGTTTTAGTATTGGCCATCCTTGGCATGCCTCCCATATTGGAGCCATAGCCTTGCGCTTGCATTTTTACTTGAAAAAGCATGAACAATAACAATGCAAATAAAAACGACTTAATAGGAGCCATGCAATTTATTAATTATGCGATTTCTTTTAACAATTCGCTAAATATGAGTGTCAACTTAGGCTCAGCGGCATTGGCTGCTTCTAAAACTTCTTCATGCGTAATTACATTATTGTCCTCGCGGATACCTAAATCGGTAACTACACTAATTGCAAAAACTTTCATGCCACAGTGCACCGCAGCAATATTTTCTTGCACCGTACTCATGCCCACTACATCGCCACCTACTGCTTTAATTAATTTGTATTCAGCTCTGGTTTCAAAAGTAGGACCTGTAACACCCACATATACTCCTTCGTGCAATTGAATTCCATTTGCATTGGCAATGGCTTTTGCTTTTTGAATAAAACTATCGGCATAGGGTTCACTCATATCAGGAAAACGAGTTCCTAAATCGGCTTCGTTCTTTCCAATTAATGGGTTAATCGTAAACAAACTAATATGATCTCTTAATATCATCAAGTCCCCTACTGCGTAATCGGCATTTACTCCACCTGCAGCATTGGATAACAATAAATTTTGAACGCCTAATAATTTCAACACACGTACTGGATAAGCAACTTGCTCGGGTGCATAGCCTTCATAAAAATGGAAACGACCTTCCATTACCCAAACACGCTTTCCATTTAAAGTGCCTAATATTAAACGACCCTTATGCCCTTCTACAGTACTTACTGGGAAATGAGGAATGTCTTTATAGGGAATTTCAAAATCAACTTCAATTTTAGTGGCTAAATTTCCTAGTCCACTTCCTAGTATTATGGCAGTTGTTGCGGTCTCTTTTACCTTAGACTGAATAAAGCTTGCAGTCTCGTGTAATTGTGTCATTAGCTGTGTCATACGCTCCTTTAATTTGGACACAAATATAACAAGCAAAGCCCATTAAATAGGTAAAACTATGGTTTAGGTTCGTGCTCTTTTACAACTGGGTCGTTTTTTAGCACCGAATACGCAATGATGGCACTTAAAAGCATTAAAATACTCCCCATTAAAAAGGAGACACCCGGGAAATAAAACCCATGCGCAGGATTACTAAAATAAGAGAAAAGTCCTGTCATAATTAAAGGCCCTACGATGGAAGTAACACTCATGATACTTGTTAAAGATCCTTGCAATTCGCCCTGCTCATTTTTAGGTACATGTACCGAAATAAGGGATTGTAATGCAGGTCCTGAAATACCTCCAAAGCAATAAGGTATCAAAAACACAAACATCATCCAAGACTGCGTAGCAAAGGCAAACAAAAATAAACCCAAAGCATACAAGGCTATGCCAAAATAAACGCTTCTTTCATTTCCCAATTTGGGATTAATAAATCGAATTAAAACGCCTTGCACAATGCCCACTAGCAATCCAACCATGCCTAATGACATGCCAATCATCTTAGGACTCCAATGGAATTTTTCAATATTCGCAAAACTCCAGTTGCTTTGCACTGCATGCGCACCAATATAAATAAATACTAAGGATGCTATAAGTCCTGACACTGCTGGGTACTTTCTTAAATGTGATAAAGCACCTAAAGGATTTGACCTAGACCACTCAAAGCTTCTTCTATTTTCAGTTGCCAATGATTCTGGTAATACAAAATAACCATACAATGCATTTACCAAGGCTAAACAAGCGGCCACTATAAATGGCAACCTAGGACTTAACTCTCCCAAAAAACCACCTAACATTGGGCCAATAATAAACCCAACTCCAAATGCAGCTCCAATCATACCAAAATTTTGTGCACGATTATTATCATCACTAATATCGGCCATATACGCCGAGGCTGTTGTGAAACTTGCTCCTGTAATTCCAGAAATGGTTCTTCCTATAAATAAAAACCAAATTGTTGGTGAAAATGCTAAAAACAAATAATCTAAACCAAAACCTAATAAAGAGAAAAGCAATACCGGACGACGTCCGTATTTATCACTTAAACTTCCGATTAAGGGAGAGAACAAAAATTGCATACTTGCATATAAAAATGTAAGCCACCCTGAATAAATGGACACCTTACTAATATCATCCGTACCTAATAAATGTTTGATTAACTGAGGCATTACGGGGATAATAATTCCCAATCCAATGACGTCAATTAATAAAGTAAGAAAGATAAATCCTACTGCTGCTTTTCGGTTATTTGTTGCCATAGTGGCGTAAATATACAATAAAAAGCCCCATCCAAAAATGGACAGGGCTTATAAAATTTATGTTAACAGCTACTAACTATTTAACCTTTACTGGAATTATGCTTCATTCCTGAATACGATAACACCGTCAAATATATCAATTAACACTTTCTTGGTTTTGTCTATTTCACCACTTAGTATTTTTTTACTTAGTTCGTTAACTACCATTTTTTGGATTAATCTTTTTAAAGGTCTAGCACCAAATTGCATATCAAACCCTTGTTCAGATAAATACTCCACTAAGTAATCACTAAATTCAATTTGCATTCCGTTTTCTGCCACCAAGTGTTTTAAATTGTTCAATTGTATTTTCACAATCGATGCCATTTGTTTTTGCAATAAAGGCGAGAACATGATGATTTCGTCAACCCTATTTAAAAACTCGGGACGAATGGTTTGCTTTAACAATGCCATCACTTCGGTCTTAGACTTTTCCACTTTGGATTCCAAGTTTTTATCTGTAACGCCTTCGAAGGTTTCTTGAATAATATGACTTCCTATATTAGAGGTCATAATAATAATGGTGTTCTTGAAATTCACCGTTCTTCCTTTGTTGTCGGTTAAGTGTCCGTCGTCTAATACTTGTAATAAAATATTCCAAACATCAGGATGCGCTTTTTCAATCTCATCCAACAATACTACACTATACGGTTTTCTACGAACCGCTTCTGTTAATTGACCACCTTCATCATATCCTACATAGCCCGGAGGCGCACCAACCAATCTCGAAACCGAATGTTTCTCTTGGTATTCACTCATGTCTATACGCGTCATCATAGCATCGTCGTCGAATAAATATTCGGCTAAGGCTTTTGCCAACTCCGTTTTACCCACACCTGTAGTACCTAAGAATATAAAAGACCCAATTGGTTTTTTCGGATCCTGCAAACCAGCCCTACTTCTTCTTATAGCATCAGACACTGCAGTAATGGCTTCCTCCTGTCCAATTACACGATTATGCAACTCGGTTTCCAAATGCAATAATTTTTCTCTTTCCGATTGCATCATTTTACTTACAGGAATCCCCGTAGCTTTTGCAACATTTTCTGCAATGTCTTCGGCGTCTACCTCTTCCTTCATTAAACGTTTCCCGTTCACACCCAGCTCTTGCAATTGTTTCGTACAATTTACTAATTCAGTTTCGGCTTCTTTTAATTTACCATATCTAATTTCAGCCACCTTGCCATAATCGCCATTACGTTCAGCAACTTCGGCTTCTTGTTTTAATTTTTCAATATCCGATTTTGCTTTTTGTACTTTGTCTACAATCTCTTTTTCTTCTGACCATTTGGCTTTTAACGTGTCTTGTTGAACTGTTAAATTACTAATGTCAATATTCAACGCTTTTAACTGTTCAGGATTATTCTCTCTTTTAATAGCTTCTCTTTCAATTTCTAATTGACGAATTTGACGCATTAAAGTATCCAGCTCTTCGGGCATGGAATTCATTTCCAACCTTAATTTCGCAGCACTCTCGTCGATTAAGTCAATGGCTTTGTCGGGTAAAAAACGATCGGTGATATACCTACTTGATAATTCCACTGCGGCAATAATTGCTTCGTCCTTAATACGCACATGGTGATGCGTTTCGTATCTTTCTTTTAATCCTCTTAAAATAGAAATGGCATCCTCCTTGGTTGGTTCATCAATCATTACTTTTTGAAAACGACGCTCTAAGGCTTTGTCCTTTTCAAAAAACTTTTGATACTCGGCTAAGGTTGTTGCACCAATGGCTCTTAACTCACCTCTAGCCAATGCAGGTTTTAAAATATTCGCAGCATCCATGGCACCTTCGCCTCCACCAGCTCCTACTAAAGTATGGATCTCATCAATAAATAAAACTACTTCGCCATCGCTGGTAGCTACTTCTTTCACTACTCCTTTTAAACGTTCTTCAAATTCTCCTTTATATTTTGCACCCGCAATTAACTGCCCCATATCCAAAGCGTAAATAATTTTACTCTTTAAATTATCGGGCACATCGCCATTTACAATACGCATCGCTAAACCTTCGGCAATGGCTGTTTTACCCACTCCTGGTTCACCCACTAAAATGGGATTGTTTTTACTACGGCGTGAAAGAATATGCAAGGTTCTTCGGATTTCTTCATCACGACCAATCACTGGGTCTAGTTTGCCGTTGTTGGCTAATTCATTTAAGTTTTTTGCATACTTTGACAAGGACTGAAACTGTGTTTCCTGCGTTGCAGAATGAACCGTTTCTCCTTTACGTAATTCTTTAATAGCCGCAATCAACCCTTTTTCGGTCAGTCCTGCGTCTTTTAAAATTTTTCCGGCACCATCATTCACTTGCAAAATGGCAATTAAAATATGCTCCACAGTAACGAACTCGTCACCAAACGTTTTTAATGCTCCATTGGATTTTAATAAAACCGCATTTAAGTCTCTACTTACATTAGATGCTGGCTCTCCACTTTGTTGCTTTGCCAAAGTAGGTATTAACTCTTCGGTTTTTTGCAACACCAAACTTGGATTTACATTGTTCTTTTTTAATAAGAACTCGGTAGAGCTATCCTTGTCCAATAAAATTGCTTTTAATAAATGCGCAGTTTCAATAGAAGCATTGCTGTTATTATAAGCCAATTGTTGGGCAGCTTGGATCGCCTCCTGTGCTTTAATGGTATATTGATTTAAATTCATAGTATTGATTATTTACAGTAAGGTACGCGCAAAACAGGCGCCAATCTATGATATAAGTTATAATGTCATATAATATAGATCAAACCGGAATAAAAGTCAGTCGTATCAAGGTTTTTCTGCTATTTTTACAGCGTGAACGAATATTCAAATACAGTATTTATAAAAGAGCTGGCACAACAAATGGGCTTTGATTACTGCGGTATTGCAAAAGCTACTGAGTTAACTGAGGATGCTAAGCGACTTGCTCAATGGATTGAAAAAGGATATCATGGCGAGATGTCCTATATGGAAAATCATTTTGACTTGAGAACCGATCCGCGGAAATTAGTACCCGGAGCTAAGTCGGTCATTACTTTTTTAAAGAACTATTATCCTGCAGAGGAAGCATTGACTTTAGGAAAAGCCCAGCATCCTAAAATTGCAAAGTATGCTTATGGCGAGGATTACCATGAAGTAATCCGACAACAATTATTTGAATTTTTAGATACCATGCGATCCATGATTGGCCCCATTGAAGGTCGTGGATTTGTGGACTCTGCTCCGGTGTTAGAAAGAGCATGGGCACAGTTATCTGGCGCAGGTTGGATTGGGAAAAATGGTAACTTAATAAGACATAAAGCTGGCTCTTTCTTTTTTATAGCTACCCTTATTATAGACTTGGACTTGATTTATGACGACCCTTTGCCTAAGGATTATTGCGGTGGATGTACAAAATGTATCGATGCTTGTCCAACGCAGGCTATTCTGCCCAACAAAACTATTGAAGCGAATCATTGCATTAGCTACTTTACCATTGAATTAAAAAAAGAAACCATTGAAACCGACAAGTCCTTTAATGACTGGGCTTTCGGATGTGATATCTGCCAAGATGTTTGTCCTTGGAATAATTTTAGCAAACCACACCATGAAAAGAAATTTAAACCCCTAGATGGTTTGCTGCAAATGAAAGCAGATGATTGGATGCAAATTGAAGAAACTACTTTTAAAGCAAGGTTCAAAAAATCACCCTTGCTAAGATCAAAACTAAAAGGCATTCAAAGAAATATTCAATTCTTAAAAGAACAAGAAGGAAAATAGTTACGCAGGCGAAATTTAAATGATCGCATTACTTATTATTCTCTTGCAATAACAATTCACGTAAATTAGCCAACTCCATTTCCATCTTATACCCCAACACTTTTTCGTTTAATAAGGTTTGAAATTTTTCCCATGGATACCACTTTACATGTTGTTCAAACGACCAATGAATTACATATATGCCTTGTTGTAATGGGATCCATTCAATCTTAACAAGATACGGTCTTTGACCTGTGGCTACCCAATCATAGGAAACTGAGCTATCGGTTTTTGCCACCTGCTTAATAGTTTGTGTTCCTATATAAACGGTGCTATCTTTCCAAGTTGCTTTA
The DNA here is from genome assembly GCA_947454025.1 of Bacteroidota bacterium. Taxonomy (GTDB): domain Bacteria; phylum Bacteroidota; class Bacteroidia; order Chitinophagales; family Chitinophagaceae; genus Sediminibacterium. Next base: position 15,869 of record CANGIZ010000005.1, read on the forward strand.
TTTTCTTTCCAATCACTCATCCAATATTGCCATTGATTTAAATCACTTGTGTAATGTGCTATTTGCTGTGCATTGGCACTTACTTCTACTGCTCTTGAAACAATTACTGTGCTAGGAAATAACGCAGATATCGCCGTTACGATCGTACCCAAAACCAATAAGCTAATAATGACTAATTTAATCAATCGCATATTATTCCCATTTAAATATTTTAAACGCTGCAGCATATACTACAACAATCCAAATTAATAAAATTGAAATGTCCCCCCAAGAATCTAACAAGCTATTGCCTTCAAAAGAGATATCACGCATTGCATTATTAAAATGTGTCAATGGCAATATTTTACAAAAAGGTTGCATCCAGGTAGGAAAATTATCAATCGAAAAAAATGTGCCCGCTAATAAAAACTGTGGCAATGTAAAAATGTTCGCTAATGGCGGAATGGTGCTTTCGCTTTTAGCCACTCCACTTACAATAAACCCAAATCCCATAAATAATACAAGGGCAATAAAGCTAAGTACCATAATACTTGCAAAAGTTACCCAACCATGTACTAATGTAAATTTAAATGCATAATGCCCAATACCAATAATCACCACAGCAGTGATTAATTGAAATAATACCCTGCTTAAAGCTTCCCCTAAAATAATATATAAGCGTCGGATGGGTGTAGCATAAAAACGTTTTAAAACCAGTTGTTGCCTTAAATTAAAAAACAAAAAAGCAACTCCAAATACACCAGCACTTAATAAGGAAAATCCCATTTGCCCAGGCAATATAAAATCAATCGTGCGATAAATTCTTCCGGGTACTTGTTGAACTGTATTGTTCACTTCGGCAATCGTGGGCGCATTGGGGAAAGTAGCTTGATTAATTTTACTAATCACCGCATTTAAAATAGACTTAACCAACTGAACATTTTGCGGATTGGCTGCTTCGGAACTAATTAAATTAATTGAATACGGTGCGTTTGCATTACCCGACTTTTGAATGCTAATTAAAGCCGTTATTCTTCCTTTTGAAAGTTCACTTTTTATTTTGACACTATCCCCTTGTACAAATTTCAAACCGGGAATTTTTCGAATGGTCGCATAAACCGGATTCAAGGTGTCCGACTTGCTATCCATAGCCACATTCACATTAATATTTCCACCTCTACTCATAAAGCCAAACACAAGAATAAATATCATTGGGAATGCCACACTAAATACCACTGCAGAAGGGCTTCTAAAAGTTGACTTTAAACTGGCTTTGGTAATGGCCAACATGGCTTTAACCTGACTATATGGACGCATATGCTTATGGATGATTCACTACAAAGATAGGCATTCGGGTTTGTGGTTGACCCATCATTTGTTTGACTGCTTTAATTTGTTGTAAGGCCTGCCATTCATCTACGCCAATTTCGGATTGGATGGCTTTGGTTTTTACTTTATCCTCATACCCTCCTAATAGATCTTCTAGGAAAGATTTATTTTCCGGATATGCTTTTAAGCCGTATCCTTTTAAATGTGCCATTTTAGCTGCTGCAGCAATGGCATCATTCAAATCTCCAATTCGGTCAACCAAACCCACTTTAATGGCATCTGCACCAATCCAAACACGTCCTTGTGCAATCGAATCAATGTATTCAATATTCTTTTTTCTTCCTAGTGCAACCCTGCTCTTGAATGCATAATAAATACTATCTACGCCAGCCTGTATAAATTTTTGTTCCGTTGCGTTCAATGCCCTTGTTGTACTTGGCGCATCGGCATAAGTTGATGTTTTAACCCTGTCAAAAGTAATGCCTAATTTATTTTTCATGAAATTGCTCAAATTGGGCACTACCGAAAATACACCAATTGAACCTGTAATGGTATTTGCATCGGCATAAATAGAATCTGCATTACAAGCAATATAATAACCACCAGAAGCCGCATAATTACCCATGCTCACTACCACTGGTTTTTCTTTTTTCAATAAATCAATCTCTCTCCAAATAATATCACTGGCTAATGCGCTTCCTCCTGGCGAATTGATTCTTAACACGACTGCATCGATCGTTTTATCATTGCGTAATTTCTGCAACAAAATACGGTAATCATCACTTGCAATAGCATCCTTTTCATTTTTACCCATCACAATATCACCGTCGGCATATATTACTGCAATTTTTCCAGCACCTGTGCCTCTTATAGCAACTGCCGAAGCATATTCATTAATGCCAATGAAAGGAATGTCTTGCTCTTTTGCAAGATGTATTTTTTTGGCGATCATTTTTTTCACTTGATCATCATAATATAAACCGTCTACTAAATGGTATTTCAAAGCGTCATTTGCATTCTGAACTTTACCTTCATTTGACAATGCCTTTAAACTGTCTGCATTTAAGTTTCTTTGGCTTGCCGTTCCTTCGATAAAACTATTGTACACCCCATTTAACCACACACTAGTTTGTAGTTTATTGGCAGGAGACATTTCGGTATACCTAAATGGCTCTGTAGCACTTTTAAATTTACCCGCATAAAATACCTGAGGCTGAATTTCTAATTTATCTAACAACCCTTTTAAAAACATAGTCTCATAGGAAAACCCAGCCCATTCTAGCCCCCCTTGAGGATGGGTATATACTTGATCCGCCACATTCGCAATCCAATACCCCTTTTGTGTAATGGTTTCACCATAAGCAATTACAAATTTTTTAGATTTTTTAAAATCCAAAAGTGCAATTCTTATTTCTTCGGTTGTTGCGTACCCATTTGGATTTTGCTGACATTTAATATAAATTCCATGAATTGATGAGTCTGTTTTAGCATGCTTTATGAGTGCAATCAATTCCGACAAACTTGGGATTTTCCCTTTTTTCTTATTCAAAATTTCAGTCACCGCATCCGACTTAGTTTGTTCAGGGAATGCTTCTGCAATATCAATAACAAGTACAGAATTAGGTGCCACTATTTTTTCTTCTTCTTTTGACAAGCCAGTTGCAATACCTGCAAGTAAGAACAAACCAATTACTGAAAATATAATGAGGGCTAATAAACTAGCGAAAAAGGTTTTAAAGAAAGATTTCATGCAAATAATTATATGTAAAAAAAACAATCCTCTAAATTAGACAGCTCTAAAATAGGGTAACGCTGTAAAATTATGGATATTTGGGCTACTTTTAGAATCCTTCTATGAACAAAGTATACCTCTTGATAGGTGGCAATATGGGCGACCGAATGGCAAATTTAACAACCGCCTTACAACTGTTGGAACAGGAAGCGGGTGCCATCAAAAACTTGTCTTCAATATACGAAACTGCTGCTTGGGGATATACCAACCAACCTCATTTTTTAAACCAGGCATTGCTTTTAGAAACAGCATTGAATGCAAATGATTTAATGGAATGTTTATTGCGGATTGAAAGAAATATGGGACGCGAACGCAATGTTCCATTAGGCCCAAGAACAATCGATTTGGACATCATCTATTTTAATTCGGATATGATAAATACTTCACTTGTTTCGGTACCTCATCCTCGACTAAGTGAAAGGAAATTTGTGCTTTTGCCCTTAGTTGAAATTGCACCTAACTATATTCATCCCGTTTTTAATAAAACCAACACCTTATTGTTGAAAGAATGTGGAGATTCTTTAGCTGTGTATAAAAAAACTGATTTGTAATCGACCTGGTTACTATATTTGGCCAAGTACACTAGAATTTTATTATGAATCATCGTTTTATAGCAATTGAGGGGAATATTGGAGCAGGTAAAACCACGCTTTCGCATTTATTGTCACAGCATTATAATGCCAAATTAGTGTTAGAGGAATTTGCTGAAAATCCATTCTTAACTAAGTTTTATGAAAACCCTAAACAATACGCATTCCCTTTGGAATTGTTTTTTTTAGCGGAACGTTTTAAACAACAACAAGAATTAATAAAAAACAAAGACCTATTCCAAGAGGTAACCGTATCAGATTATATTTTTACAAAATGCTTGTTGTTTGCAAAAGTGAATTTGCCCGAGGAAGAATTTAGATTGTACCAAAAAATGTTTGATGTTTTTTATCAGCAATTAACCCCGCCTGACATTATCATTTATTTGCATGCCCCTGTTAATCGTTTACAAGGGAATATCAAAAAAAGAAACAGGAAATTTGAACAAGCCATTCCCGACGAATACCTGTTTAAAATTCAAGAGACCTATACAAGTTATATTAAGCAACACAATGTGCGCACTATCTTCGTAGATGCTAGCAATGCCGACTTCTTATACAATGAGTCTCATTTTAAAGTTATCACGGATGCTTTAGAGAAAGATTTAGACGAAGGCCAACACTATTTTAATTTGCCTTAAATTCGTTACATGGAAACAACCCAAACAACTACCAAAAACGATCCATTTGCCGCCCTAAGAGTGGTTGAATTTAGAAACTTAATGATCGGCAGGTTTTTGTTTATCATGGGGTTAAGAATGATGGGTACTTTAGTGGGATGGTGGATTTATGAATTAACCAATCAGCCTTTTGCCATTGGCCTTATTGGACTTGCCGAAGTGATTCCAGCGGTTTCATTGGCATTGTATGCAGGGCATGTGATTGATATAAGTGAAAAAAGAAAGCTCTTATTGCGTGGCGTGGTTTTATACTGGATTTGTGCACTAGGATTACTTGGACTTTCCTTTTATAATGACAAAACCGATCACAATGCAAATCACAATACTTTAGTGATTGCAGTTTGCATTTACTTTTTAATTTTTTGCACTGGCATTATTCGTTCTTTTACAGGACCAAGTTTTAATACGATTATCGGTGGCATTATGCCTAAAAATGTTTTACAAAACGCCACTACTTGGAGTCAGGGCATTTGGTTAACCGCCTCAATTTTAGGACATGCAACTGTTGGATTTATTATTGCAGGCTTTGGTCATACTGGCGCTTTGGCTGTGGTAGTTTGCTTAGTAAGTGTGGGGTTTATCTTTATTTCAAAAATTCATGCGCAACCCCCTCATGCGGATATTGTAATGGATAAAAAACCAATGGAAAGTGTAAAAGAAGGTTTGCGTTTTGTATTTAACACGAAAGAGGTTTTAGGTGCATTGTCATTGGACTTATTCGCAGTTTTATTTGGCGGTGCAGTGGCAATGATACCCGTATTTGCAAAAGACATTCTAAACTGCGGCCCCATTGGATTTGGTTGGTTAAACGCGGCTTCTGATATTGGTGCAATATTAATCATCTTTATCATTACCCTTTTTCCTGTAACCGCTGGTCAAGGAAAAAAATTATTACTTGCCGTAGGCGGTTTTGGCATTTGCATTATTGTTTTTGCACTCTCTAAAATATTTTGGGTATCCTTTGCAGCATTGCTTTTAAGCGGTATTCTTGACGGATTTAGCATGATTGTACGTGGCACCATTGTACAATTAAAAACGCCCGATCATATGCGTGGCAGGGTGATGAGTGTAAACTCCATGTTTATTAATAGCAGCAATGAATTAGGTCAATTTGAAAGTGGTGTTGCAGCAAAGTTAATGGGTGTAATTCCTTCAGTAGTTTTTGGAGGCTCCATGACTTTACTAGTTGTATTTACCACATGGTTTAAAGCGCCTAGTTTAAGAAAAATGGAATACTAAATTTTAGCAACTCGTTTTACCCTTTTGATAACAACCCATTCATTACGTCATGCACTGCAGGACAAAATTCTGCATTCTTCATAGTAATAGCAGTACGTTTAAAAAACACATCCTCATCTGTATACGGGAAACGCTCACAATCAGACGGCCTATAATCATAAATACTGCAAGTGTTATCGGCATCTAAAAAAGGGCATGGCCTAGTTTTAACCACATAGTCGCCTTCATTGTCCATGGACAAATACTTTTCAATAAATGCAACTTCTTTCATCCCCATCGCTTTACTGATTCGTTTTATATCAGGCATTTTGAATCTTGGAGAATAGTTTTTACAGCATCTTGCGCAATCCAAACAATCAATTTTCTCAAATGCAGCTTCGTGCAATTCAGGCAACTGTTTTAAAATTACGCGCTTGTCTACTCTTTTTAAAAAGTTTTGAAACTTTTTGAGTATCTCCGGGGCGGGTGTTTCGTATAAATGTTCAACAGAAGGGTCGATCATAGCACAAAACTAAGGCTTTTCGGGGTCATCCACAAGCTTTCCCCACCCTTGTATAAACACTAGATTAGCCTTTGATTATTAAGTATCTTTGTGGCCATTTAAAACCTCTTTTTATGTTGCAATCAAGTACGAATGGTGCAGAGTTTATCAAAAGACATATTGGCCCAAGTGACGCCGACACCCAAAAAATGTTGGAGCACATAGGTGCTAAATCATTGAATGAATTAATCGAAAAAACGGTTCCAAATAATATTCGATTAACAAAGCCAATGCAAATCCCTGAAGGGCTAAGTGAGTTTGAAATGTTACAATCCTTAAAAGCCATTGGCGAAAAAAATATAATTGCAAAAAATTATATTGGACAAGGTTATTATGGCACCATCACGCCAAGTGTGATTTTAAGAAATATTTTTGAAAACCCAGGTTGGTATACACAATACACTCCTTACCAAGCCGAAATAGCGCAAGGTCGTTTAGAAAGTTTATTGAATTACCAAACAATGGTTTCTGATTTAACTGGATTGCCAATAGCGAATGCTTCCTTATTAGACGAAGCAACAGCAGCTGCCGAAGCCATGGCAATGATCTTTAACCATGTTAACAAGACTGATAAAATCACACAACCAAAGTTGTTTGTGGATGCATCAATTTTTCAACAAACAAAGGATGTTTTAGTAACACGCGCAAATCCAATAGGAATTCAATTAATAGAAGGTGATTATCAATCAGCATCTGTTGACAATAGTTTTTTTGGCGCCATTTTACAATATCCAAATAGCAAAGGTAGTATTGAAGAATATGAGGCCTTTATTCATCAAGTTCATCGAGCAGGTGGATTGGTAATTATGGTTGCTGATATATTAGCACTTACTTTATTGAAGAGCCCGGGCGAATTAAATGCGGATGTTGCAGTTGGTAACACGCAACGTTTTGGTGTTCCAATGGGCTTTGGTGGACCGCATGCCGCTTACTTTGCAACCAAAGATGAATTCAAAAGAGGCATGCCAGGTCGTTTAATTGGCGTGAGTGTGGATGCACAAGGGAATCGTGCATTGAGAATGGCTTTGCAAACCCGCGAACAACACATTAAAAGAGAGAAAGCAACCTCGAATATTTGTACTGCACAAGCATTATTAGCTAATATGTCGGTGATGTATGCAGTTTATCATGGCCCAGCGGGATTAAAAAAAATCGCTGAAAAAGTACATGGCTTAGCACAAAGCTTAGACCAACAATTACAATCATTAGGCTTACAACAAGCTAATAACTTTTATTTCGACACATTGCTAGTGAGCGGTTTTGATGTTGCTGCTTTAAAAAAGTTAGCAACCGAAGCAGCCATTAATTTTAATTACTTAAAAGATGGCAGTGTTAGCATTACTATTGATGAGACAACATCAGTTAGTGATTTACAAAACATCGTTGCATTATTTGAAAAATTAACTGGAAAAAAAGCAAATGCAGTAAATGCAAGTGTGAAAAATGCAAACATTCAAGCTTCATTACTAAGAACTTCAAAATATTTACTACACCCAGTTTTCAATACACATCAAAGTGAAACACAAATGATGCGTTATATCAAGTCTTTAGAAAACAAGGACCTTTCTTTAAACACAAGTATGATTAGTTTGGGTAGCTGTACGATGAAGTTAAACGCAGCAACTGAAATGATACCTGTAAGCTGGCCAGCTTTTAGCAGCATTCACCCATTTGCGCCAAGTCACCAAACTATTGGTTACCAAGAATTAGCAAAAGAGTTAAGCGCTTACTTATGTGAAACCACCGGTTTTACTGCTTGTAGCTTACAACCTAATAGTGGTGCTCAAGGAGAATATGCAGGATTGTTAACAATTCGCTCTTATCACGAAGCGCGTAATGAGTCACATCGCAATATTGTATTAATTCCAATTAGCGCACATGGAACCAACCCTGCAAGTGCAGTAATGGCTGGCTTTAAAGTGGTTGTAGTTGCATGTGATGCTGCAGGAAATATTGATGTTGCTGATCTAAAAGCAAAAGCCGAATTACATAAAAATGATTTAGGTGCATTAATGGTTACTTATCCAAGTACACATGGCGTATTCGAAGAAACCATTATTGACATTTGTCAAACCATTCATGATTTTGGAGGTTTGGTATATATGGACGGAGCCAATATGAACGCACAGGTTGGATTAACTAACCCAGGAAATATTGGTGCGGATGTTTGTCACTTAAACTTACATAAAACATTTGCAATTCCACATGGTGGTGGTGGACCTGGCATGGGCCCAATTTGCGTAAATGATAAATTAGCCCCTTACTTACCAGGACATAATTACAATGGCAATGGTACAAATGCAGTAAGTGCGGCGCCATTAGGATCGGCTAGTATTTTATTAATCAGTTATGCATACATTAAAATGTTAGGTGCTGAAGGTTTAACACTTTCTACGGCCTATGCAATTATGAATGCGAATTATATGAAATCGAGATTAGAAAAATTCTATACCATTTTATATGCTGGTAAAAACGGCACTTGCGCACATGAATTTATCATTGATTTAAGACCATTCAAAGCAAGTGCTGGTATTGAAGCCGAAGATGTTGCAAAACGTTTAATTGACTACGGCTTCCACGCCCCAACAGTTAGCTTCCCAGTTGCTGGAACAATTATGATTGAGCCAACAGAAAGTGAAGATAAAGGAGAGTTAGACCGCTTTTGTGATGCATTAATTGGTATTTATCATGAAATTAAAGCAGTTGAGAATGGACAAATGGACCGTGCAGACAATCCATTAAAGAATGCGCCACATACTCAAAAAGTAATTTGTGCCGAAAAATGGAATCATGCTTATACGCGTCAAACTGCCGCCTTCCCATTGGCTTATGTAGCTGAAAGCAAATTCTGGCCAACGGTAGCAAGAGTAAATAATACACATGGTGATCGTAATTTAATTTGCACTTGTGAGCCAGTTGCTTCATATGCTTAAATGTAAAAATGGAACTATAAAAAAGCCTCGTCCAATGAAGACGAGGCTTTTTATTTTAGCAATAATTATATTATCTCATTTCTGCAATACTCGTAGAAATTGGATGATTGTTCATCATAAACTCGTACAACCCAATGATCTTGTCTTTGTCCTTAATCGTAAATTGTAATTTTTCAACATCCATTTCAAGGGATTTTAACTTTTTATTTTCTGATTCATATCTCACCGGAAATTCATTTAGGATGGATTGAGCAGCAGACGGCTCCCTTGTTAAAATCATTTCGCCTTCGCCCGTTAATACCCATAATAAATTTAGATCAGGATAATGTTCGTGAATTTTAAGTAGAATGTCGGTTCCAATGGAACCCAGGTTTCTTAACTGTTTGGCAAAATATCCATTCGACAAATGAATTTTTCTTTCAAAGGAATGTGGATTGATGGATTTGAACTGCAAGTAAATAGCGATTCTTTCAATAGGTTTCATAGAAAATGTTTTTATTTGGTTATTGAACATATTCAATATTAAAACCATTTTCTAGGTCATGAAAAATACTTAGGCCTCATTCTTTTCATACTTAGGCCTCAATTATTTTCTACTGCTTTTCGCTTAACTCCAGCCATCTTAGTTCTGCTGCCTCAAGCTCGTGATTAATATTTGCTAGCGTCTCACTTAAAGAAATAATTTCCTCGTATTTTAAATTCGGATTATTCAACTGTTCTGTTAACACTGTTTTTTTGTCTTCCAACAAAGGCATGTTTTTGTTTAAGTTTTCTAATTCTAATTTTTCTTTGTAACTCATTTTCTCTGCTGCTTTCTTTTCAACAACCACTTCTTTCGCTTCAACTTGTTTAAAGGTAGTCGTAGCAGATTGCTCTTTGCTAGTGCTAATATCAGAACTTACCGATGCGTAGCTTTGTTTTGATTTCTCTAAAATTCTAAATTGTGTATAGTTGCCAGGATAGTCACGAATCACGCCATCTCCCTCAAAAATAAATAAGTGATCTACTAATTTATCCATAAAGTATCTATCATGCGAAACCAATAACACGCAACCAGCATAGTCCAATAAGAACTGCTCTAAAACTGCCAAGGTTGGCAAGTCCAAATCATTAGTAGGCTCATCCAGAATTAAGAAATTTGGATTTTTAAATAAGATGGTTAATAATTGTAAGCGCTTTTTCTCCCCTCCACTCAAGGCACTCAAATAAGTATATTGTTTGTCGGGTGTAAACAAGAACAATTCCAAAAACTGAGCAGCACTTAGAGAGCCGCCGCTTGCCAATGGGAACTGTTCAGCAAATGTTTTTAAATACTCAATTACACGCATATCTTTTTTGTACACCAACCCTTCCTGTGAAAAGTGACCAAATACAATGGTTTCACCTACATTGATTTTTCCGCTATCTGGTTGCGTGATGCCTTGCAATATTTGTAAAAAAGTACTTTTGCCTACTCCATTCTTACCCACTATACCAATACGCTCTCCCTTACTAAAAGTATAATCAAATCCTTTTAACACCACTAAATCGCCATAGGATTTATATACTTTCTTGGCCTCAATAATCTTTCCGCCCAAGCGTGTCATTTTCATGTCTAATTGCAAATTGGTGTCATCCAATTTTTGCTTCGCCTTGGCTTCTACTTCATAAAAATTATCTTGTCTACTTTTACTTTTAGTAGTCCTCGCTTTGGGCTGCTTGCGCATCCACTCCAATTCTTTTCTAAAAGTATTTTTTGCTTTATCAATACTTGCTTGTTCCGATTCAATACGAGCAGCTTTCTTTTCTAAATAATTTTCATAATCCCCTTTGTAACTATACAGCTTCTCTCTTTCTAATTCCCAAATTTCATCTGTTACTGCTTCTAAAAAATACCTATCATGCGACACTAATAACAAAGTGACTTTCTCTTGCTCTAAATAATTCTCCAACCATTCAATCATATTTAAATCCAAATGGTTTGTTGGCTCGTCCATTAACAACAGTACGTGCTTGGGTTCGAAGCCAATTTGAATTAATGTTTTTGCCAAGGAAACACGCTTACGTTGACCACCACTTAACTTTGAAACAGGTTGTTCCAAGTGATGAATATTCAATTGTGTTAAAATGGTTTTTACTTTCGATTCAAAATCCCAAGCATTGTTTTCTTCCATCTCCATGATGGCATTCGTAATCAAGTTCTCGTCCTCGGTTTCCATTGCCATTTCATAATTACTGATGGCTTTCATGGTTGGGTGATCCTGATTAAATAAGTTCTGCGTAACAGTAGCGGTTTCAATAAACTGAGGGTCCTGCTCAAACATTACCAAGTGTACATCCTTGTGTATTTTACATGTCCCAGCATCGGGATGTTCTTTCCCCGATAAAATACGCAACAAAGTGCTTTTTCCTACTCCATTGCGGGCAATTAAGGCAATGCGGTCACCTTCGTTAATATTAAAACTAATGCCCTTAAAAAGGGGTGTAATTCCATAACTTTTGGTCAATCCTTCTACTGATACATAATGCATGGCGCAAAGATAAGTCCCCGGTGCAAGGAAGCCGTATTTTATTGTACTTTTGTCCCTGTCAAACTTAAATAGTTGTAAAGATGAAGCATTTTGAGGTTCCAACAGGTTATCGCAGCCAATTAATTAGCGCCATAAAGCAAAAAAGAAAAGCAGACGATAAATTAAAAAAAGATTTTAGCCCAACCTTATTGGACCTTGGCAATGTGCAATTTTATTTGGCAAGACATTTTGGGTTTTGTTATGGAGTTGAAAATGCAATTGATATTGCCTATAAAACGATCGAAGAAAATACGGGAAAAAGAATTTTCTTATTGAGTGAAATGATTCACAATCCTCAAGTAAATGCCGATTTGATTCAAAAAGGGGTTCGATTTTTACATGACACCAACGGAAATGCAATTGTTCCACTCGAATCATTAACCTCCGACGATGTGGTCATGATTCCGGCTTTTGGAACGACATTAGAATTAGAAGCCTTCATTGAAGCAAAAGGAATTCAAATACAAAAATACAACACCACTTGTCCTTTTGTTGAAAAGGTTTGGAATCGTAGCGAACAAATTGCAAAAAAAGGATACTCCATTATTATTCATGGGAAACCAAAACATGAAGAAACGAGGGCAACCTTTTCTCATGCAGCAGCCAATACTCCAACATTAATTGTAAATGATATGGAGGAGACTAAAATTTTGGGCGACTATATTTTGGGGAAACTAAGCATTGAAATATTTGAGCAACATTTCAATAAAAGATATTCAGAAGGATTTGACCCTAGAAAAGATTTAGATAAAATTGGAGTCGTAAATCAAACAACACAACTGGCTACAGACACTCAAGCTATTTCAGATTATCTAAAACAAGTGATTCTCGAAAAACATGGTGCCGAAAATTTAAGTACTCATTTTGCGGATACCCGTGACACCCTTTGCTATGCAACAAACGACAATCAATCAGCCGTAATAGGATTACTTGAAACCGAAGCAGACCTTGCCATTGTGATGGGTGGCAAAAACAGTAGTAACAGCTCACACTTAGTTGAACTTTGCGAACAAAAATTACCAACCTACTTCATTGACGACGCCATCAAAATTATCAGTGCCGATCAAATCATAAAAACCGATTGGAAAACAAAAGAGTCAATTAGCGTTGACAATTACCTTCCCAAAAAAGAAGTTGTAAAAATACTCATGACTAGTGGCGCCAGTTGCCCAGATGCTGTGGTAGAATCAGTGATTCAAAAAATTGCGGGGTTCTATGAAAAGGAAGAAGCCCTTGAAGCGTTAATTGAAAAATGGACTACGCAAGATTAATTCTTTCATGCGCCCAATTCAGTGCAAGTTCAAATTGTGCTTCTCTTGTAATATGACTATTATCCAAAACCAAGGCATCTGCTGCTTGTCTTAATGGACTATGCTCCCTTGTACTATCAATCAAATCTCGATGTTGCAAATTTTCAGCAACTTCCTCCATCGTGATAGCAGGATTGGTTGCTTGTAGTTCTAAAAATCTTCTATTTGCTCTGATTGCTGGATCGGCAGTTACAAAAATTTTAAGTTCGGCATTCGGAAATACTACAGTTCCAATATCACGGCCATCCATTACGATGCCTTTTTGTGCCCCCATCGCTTGCTGTTGCGCGACTGCAAATTCACGAACCGAGCCAATTGCAGCCACTTCACTTACTTTAGAACTCACTTTCATTTCACGAATTAACAACTCCACATTTTCTCCATTCAAAAACATGTCGCTCTTTCCTGTTGCGGAATTATATGCAAAATGTAATTGAATGTGTTGTAAAGCTTTTTCAATGGCCACTTGGTCATTGAATGAAATATGATTGCGTAAAAAATACAATGCAATAGCACGATACATCGCCCCTGTATCTATAAACACATACGCTAGCTTTGCAGCCAAGGCCTTTGCCAATGTGCTTTTCCCGCAGGATGAAAATCCGTCTATCGCAATAATTATTTTTTTAGGCATTGCTCAAAATTAAGAAACAGTAATAGTTTGTGTTTTAGGAAGATTTGCATTTCGAATGGCAATTTGTCTCACTGCTTGTGACACCACTGATCTTAATGCCGCTTTAGAAACTTCATCCTCACCAACCATCGCAGGAACGCCCGCATCTCCACCTTCACGGATAGACTGCACCAATGGAACCTGTCCTAAGAAAGGCAAGTCGTATTCCGACGCTAAATTGCGTCCTCCATCTTTTCCAAATAAATAATATTTGTTGTCTGGAAGTTCTGCTGGAGTGAAGTAAGCCATATTTTCTACCAATCCGATAATTGGCACTTTAACATTGGCTTGACCAAACATAGCAATTGCTTTTTTAGCATCTGCCAAGGCCACATTCTGAGGAGTCGTAACAATAACCACACCTGTAACTGGAACAGTTTGCATGATGGTTAAATGAATGTCTCCAGTACCTGGTGGCATATCAATTACTAAATAATCTAATTCTCCCCATTCTACATCGGTAATAAATTGACGAATCGCACTGCTCGCCATTGGACCTCTCCAAACGACAGCATCTTTTTCGTCAACCAATAAACCAATACTCATTAAACTGATTCCAAATTTTTCCAACGGGATAATAATACCTTCTCCGTTCGCATCTTTCATTAAAGGTCTTTGTCCTCTTACTCCAAACATAATTGGCACACTTGGACCATAAATATCTGCATCCATCAATCCTACTTTCGCACCTCCCTCAGCCAATGCCAATGCCAGGTTCGCCGACACTGTACTTTTACCAACGCCCCCTTTTCCACTCACAACTGCAATAATATTTTTCACTTTTGACAAAATAGTGTCATCAACCTTACGCATTGAACTTGTGTTGGAAGTGAAACCAACTGTTACGACTGCTTCCTTATTCACCAATAATTTAATGGCATTTTCACATGCATTTTTCATCATGTCTTTCATAGGACATGCGGGCGTAGTTAGCACAATTGTAAAACCAACATTGTTGCCATCTACTTTTAAATCCTGTATCATATTTAAAGTCACCAAGTCCTTTCCTAAATCGGGCTCTTGTACATTACTTAGCGCTTTTAGTATGTCTGCTTCTGTCATTTTGGAAGTTTTTGTTAAAAAGTTAAAAACACGAGCAAAGTTAACTGATGCAGGGCTTATTTTAGCAAAAATTTCAACCATCTGGCTTAAATTTGTAACGACATGAAAAAGACCCATATTATAATTTTTATAGCCATTTTAGGCCTGGCGAGCAAAAAAGTAGTGGCACAACAAACTGCTCCTAATATTTACAGAGATTCTGTTGTACAATTGTACGGTGTGGTAATGACTGCCGACAGTTTAAAAGCCATTCCCTATGCAAGTGTTGTTGTAAAAAATAAAGGCCGAGGCACGATCACCAATAATGACGGTGTATTTTCCATTGCGGTAAACAAAGGAGAACATATTGTATTTACTTGTATTGGATTTAAAGACAGAACCATTTTAATTCCAAAAAACTTGGAAGGCAATCAATACAGTGTTATACAGCTAATGGTTAATGATACTAATTTTTTACCTGCAACCATTTTAAAACCTCGACCAACTAGAGCGCAGTTTGAAAGAGATTTTGTAAACGCAAAAGTGGATGACGATTTATATGAAACGGCAAGAAAAAACACAAGCGAAAGTCAAAAAAGAATTATTCTAGCGAGCCTTCCAAGAGATGGCAAGGAGGCAGTAGGCGCGTCTTTGACGAACCAAGCATCTAAATATTATTATTCTGGTCAATTGCCTCCAATGAATATTTTAAACCCTGTTGCTTGGAAAAGTTTTATTGATTCATGGAAACGAGGAGATTATAAATCTAAAAATTAGTTGAATGAAAAAGATAGCAGTGATTGGTGCCGGCACCATGGGAAATGGTATCGCGCATGTGTTTGCTCAAAAAGGGTTTCAAGTTCACTTAATTGATTCGCAAAAGACGGCATTAGACAAAGCCATTCAAACCATTGAGAAAAATATAGACCGACAAATTAACAAAGGCCTTACCACTTCCGAGGACAAGGCACATACACTACATCGCATAGCGAATTTTACAACCATTGAATTAGGGGTAACCGATGTGGATTTGATACTTGAAGCAGCCACTGAAAATAGTGAGATCAAGAAAAGCATTTTCAAACAAATGGATCAATTTGCAAAAGCAGAATGCATATTAGCCACAAACACTTCCTCCATTTCCATTGCTCAACTTGCCGCTGTTACCAATAGACCTGGAAAGGTGATTGGAATGCATTTTATGAATCCAGTGCCTGTTATGAAATTGGTTGAAATTATCAACGGTCCTGCCACTGACATTGCGACTTCCAATACCATTGTTGAGTTAACAAAAACGATCGACAAAATACCTTGTGTAGTAAAAGACGCGCCTGGTTTTATTGCCAACAGAATATTAATGCCGATGATTAATGAAGCCATTCATGCTTTTTCCGAAGGCATAAGTGACGCTACTACCATTGATCAAATTATGAAATTAGGTATGGCGCATCCAATGGGACCCTTGCAATTAGCCGATTATATTGGACTAGATGTATGTAAAAACATTTTGGATATTATGCATGATGGATTCCAAAATGATAAATACGCACCCTGCCCTTTATTAGTTGAGATGGTCAACGCAGGAAAACTAGGTGTAAAGTCCGGGGAAGGTTTTTATAAATACTAATTTAAGAAGCGTCTTTCTTTTAAACAACTAATGAAGTTTTATAAGTAACCCCTTGCAAATCATCTATTTTATTTAAGACTTCTTCCAATCGATGTTTTGGCACTCCTATTTTTAATGCAACAAATAGCTGTGCAACTTGTTCCACTACCGAGCAATTGTATTGTTTCACAATCATCATCACTTCGTTCATTTGATGATAATCGAAATTTAATTCATAAGCAATTTCAACAGGCTTTTGAACAATCGGCGACAATTGCAATGCTAATGAAGTGGCTGTTTTATAAGCATTAATCAATCCAGGAACGCCTAAAAGAGTGCCGCCAAAATAACGTACAACCACCACCATAATATTGGTAAGCTGCTTGCTATCAATTTGACCTAAAATAGGACGCCCTGCCGAACCAGCAGGTTCTCCATCATCACTTACCCTAAACGTGGAGCCATCAATGCCAATTCGATACGCTAAACAATGATGAACTGCTTTTGGATGTTCTTTTTTTAATAAAGCCAATTGCTTTTTACAAGCTTCTATGTTAAGGACTGGAAAACTATATGCAATAAACTTACTTCCTCGGTCTTTAAACTCCGCAACGGCTGGCTGTTCGATGGTATTGTAAAAAAAAGGATCCATTTTGTGTAATGCTAAATAATAACCAGGCAAAGCTAACTCATAATGATCAATCATTTGTAACATTGCAGTATGAGTTTACAAGCACTAAAATTGGATTTTAAAAAGCAGTTGGCAGATGTATACGAAAGCATCGAATTAAATAGCCTGCTTGCGATTTTATTTGAACATGTTACCGGATGGAATCAATTGCAACAAGCCATCAACAAAGATGCCGAGCTGAACGAAAAGCAAAATGCTCAATTATTGGAAGCCCTTGACGCATTAAAAAAGGGAATGCCCATTCAATATATTACCGGCAAAGCCTGGTTTATGGGGAATGAATTTAAGGTAGACGAAAACGTACTCATCCCAAGACCAGAAACCGAAGAATTAGTGGACTGGATTATTGAATATGCGCATATTATTGACAAACCTTTACAGATTTTAGATATTGGTTCTGGTTCGGGTTGCATTCCTATTGCATTAAAATTGGCATTACCTAATTGTATGATTGCGGGATTAGATATTAGCGAAGGTGCATTGAAAATCGCCAAACAAAATGCGAGTCATTTAAATGCCGACATAAGTTGGATGCAGGAAGATATTTTAAACACCACTTATTTACCCAATCAGTTTGATATCATCGTAAGTAATCCGCCTTATATTCCATTTAAAGAAAATGTAAATATGCAGGTACAAGTAAAAAACTTTGAACCTGCCATTGCATTATTTGTAACCAACGAGGATCCGCTAATTTTTTATAGAACCATCGCAAGACTAGGAAAACAATACTTAAGCTCCAACGGTCAACTATTTTTTGAAATGCATTACGACCAAGGAAAAGCACTATTAGCCTTATTCGACGAAATGGGCTACCATGCTGAATTACGCCAGGACATGTTTGGGAAAGACAGAATATTAAGGGCTAGCTTAAAGAAATAAAAATTGAACTACTAGTGTGTTGGATCCACTGCAACAACCGGTGTAGCGCCTAATTGTTTTACTATTTGCATTACCTGAATCGTTACACCTAATTTAGCAACACTATCCCCGTTGATCACAACTGATGGCTTTTCCGTTTCCTTATCTAAAAAAGTTTTTAATTGACTCGACAAAGAATCAATAACTACAGGCGTTGAACCTATGAATAAATGTTGATCCTTGTCAATGGTAACGACTACCGTTTGTTTTGCCTTAGTATCACTTGATGATTTAGGATTAGACACTTTTATTACATTTGGATTTGCTAAAGTTGATACTATTAAAAAGAACAATAGCAAAATAAATAGAATGTCATTCAATGCACCAGTGTGTACTTCGGGCTGATCTCTTAATCGCTTTCTTAAATTCATAGTACTAATTTATGAATGCGTTGTTTCTTGTAAAATATCTAAGAAGTCAGCACTTGCCACTTCCATTTTATTGGCAGTTTTATCAATTTGAGTTGATAAATAATTATGGCCAACATACGCAATTAATCCAATGATCAAACCTGTTGCAGATGTAATCATTTTTGTATAAATACCACCAGCAATAGTGTTTAAAGTATATTCTCCTGTTGAAGCAATGCCATAAAATAATTGCACCATTCCTACGATGGTACCCAAAAAGCCAAACATAGGTGCAATTCCAGCCACCAATGACAATATATTTAAATTACGCTCCATGGAATACATTTCCAATCGGCCTACATTTTCCATACTCTTTTCAATAGCATCCAATGGCTTTCCAATTCTTAACACCCCTTTTTCAATAATTCTTGCGACAGGGCTGTCGGTGTTTTTTGCAAAACTTTTTGCTGCAGCAATATTGCCGGACAACAAATTGTCTTTAATAATGTGCATGAATTTAGGATCTATTGCCCCTGCTTTTTTAATTGCCAACATGCGTTCAATAAACACAAAAATGGCAATTACTAATAAAGCATACAATGGATACATAATCCATCCCCCTTTTTGCAATAAGCTTAATAATGAAATTTTATTTTCTGCAACATCTAACAAAAACAACATATCGTTTAATTTATTTTTTAAAGTTAAATTATTTCTACCAAATTCACCAATACTTCTGCCGCCTTTACCATATCTCTAACACCGATCCATTCGTGCTTACTATGAATGGCCTGCATTCCCGTAAATATATTCGGTGTAGGCAAGCCCATAAAACTCATTCTACTGCCGTCGGTGCCCCCACGAATTGGACTGATAATTGGTCGTACACCCGCTCGCTCGTACGCTTTTAAAGCCCTACTCACAATTTCGGGATGCTGGTCGATAATTTCGCGCATATTTCGATACTGCTCTGTAACCTCCATGGTTAATTTTACTTTTGAAAAATCAGGATTGGCGCCCACCACTTCTTCTGCTATTTGCAATAATCTTTGTGCATGCTCCTTTAATTTTTGAGTATCAAAATCGCGTATTAAAAATTCAATAATGGCTTTTTCGGCACCCCCTTGCAAATGATTTGGATGAATAAATCCTGCTCTATCTTCAGTGTATTCGGGACTCCATTCTTTTTTGGGCAAAGCAGCTAATATTTCACCTGCTACTTTAATTGCATTTTGCATTACTCCCTTTGCAGCACCAGGGTGTGCAATGACTCCATCAATGTGCAATACCAAATAGTCAGCACTAAATGTTTCCATTTCAAAACTACCTAACTCCCCTCCATCCAATGTATACCCATAGTCCGCTCCTAATTTTTTTAAATCCAAATGGTCTGTTCCTCTACCTACTTCCTCATCTGGCGTAAACAATATTTTCACTGGACCATGCACAATGGAGGTATGCTCCATTAAATATTTAGCCATCTCCATAATAATCGTTACCCCTGCTTTATCATCTGCGCCCAATAAGGTTTTACCCGAAGCAGTAATAATATCTGAGCCAATACATGTTTTGAGATAAGGATAGTCTGCTGTTGTAATCACTTGATTGGGATCGTCAGGCAACACGATGTCATTGCCATTATAATTTTGATGCAAAATAGGTTTAACATGGGTGCCACTGCAATCTGGAGCTGTATCTACATGTGCACAAAAACATATAACAGGAACCTGCTCTCCCTTTAATTTAAGTGTAGCTAAATGTTCACTGGTTAAGTTAGATGGAATTGTAGCTATTACATATCCATACGCATCTAAATGCGCATCTTCAATTCCAAAGGAAAGCAATTCGCTCACCAATAGACTCAACAAGTTTTTTTGTTTTTCAGTCGAAGGAAAAGTATTGCTATTGGGATCGCTCTGTGTATCTATTTGCACATAACGCATAAATCTTTCAGCAATTGATAAAGTTGGCAATTCCATTGGGTAATATATTAATTAGATGACTAAGAAAGAGGGAAGATAATTTGAATTTTGCGAATAAAAAAGGCGCTCCTTTTTATTGGAACGCCTTTAATAATTAGATTTTTATATTGCTATTGTAAACAATTAAAATTCAGTGATGATTTTAGAAGGCGAATCGATTCCTACTAATTCTAAATCAAAAGTTAAATCTTGACCAGCTAAAGCATGGTTCGCATCTAACACAACTACTTCTTCCTTAAGCTCAACCACAATTACTTGGAATTGTTGACCTTGACCATTGTTCATTGTCAACGCCATTCCCACTTCGGGATTTAAATCAGGAGGAAATTGTGTTTTAGGGAATTCTACAATCATTTCTGGTTGTTTGGGACCGTATGCTTCCATGAATGGAATATTGATTGTTTTTTTGTCACCTACTTTCATTCCTAATACTCCGTTATCAAAACCAGGAATAACCATCCCGCTTCCAACTTCGAATTCCAATGGTGCTCTTCCTGTTGAAGAATCAAAAACTTCGCCATTAGATAAAGTACCATGATAATGCACTTGAATGGTATCTCCTTTTGTTACTTGTTGCATATTGTATTTTTTAAATAAAGCGCCTAGGGCACAAAGGGCAAAAGTACATAATTATGGCAGATAAACTAACTTTGCGCCATGGACAAAAAACCAAGAATTGTATTTATGGGAACCCCTGCCTTTGCAGTGGCCTCTTTAAATGCCTTATTAGCAGCTAAAATGAACGTTGTGGGAGTGGTTACTGCACCTGATAAGCCCGGTGGCAGGGGCATGCAGCTTCAGCAAAGTGCAGTAAAACAATTTGCCTTAGCTCATAATTTGCCCTTATTACAACCCGAAAAATTAAAAGCTCCGGAATTTTTTGAAGCCCTAAGTGCTTGGAAACCTGACTTACAAGTGGTGGTAGCTTTTAGAATGTTGCCTGAAAAAATATGGTCCTACCCACCTATGGGTACTTTAAATGTACATGGTTCCTTATTACCTCAATATAGAGGTGCAGCACCTATTAATTGGGCCATTATGAATGGTGAAAAAGAAACTGGCGTAACTACCTTCCAATTGCAACACGCAATTGATACTGGTGACATATTATTACAAGAACACATTGGCATTACCGAAAATATGACTGCAGGTGAATTGCATGATACCATGATGGAAGTTGGTGCAGAAGTTTTGGTAAAAACACTGGAAGGATTAATTGAAGGCAAGATTAAGTCGGTACCTCAAAACGAAGTAACCGATGAATGTCAAATAAAACATGCTCCTAAAATTTTCACCAAGGACTGTGAAATTAATTGGGATGCTCCCCTGCAAAAGATACACAATCACGTGCGTGGGCTTGCCCCATTCCCTGGTGCCATTACCAAAGTAGATGGGAAGATCGTTAAATTATATAGCACCCTTATGGAGCATGAACATGCTAAGGAAGCGCCTGGTACATTTGTCACTGACGGGAAAAGCTTTGCAAAATTTGCCTGTAAGGACGGCTATCTATTATTAAACGATATTCAATGGGAAGGAAAGAAAAGAATGCCTATTGCTGATTTTTTAAGAGGCTATCGAAAACCTGAATAAATGCTGCTTCTGGAACAATGCCCGTTTTTCTCCACACTTCTTTGCCATTATTATACATGATAAAAGTGGGTAGGGTCTCAAATTGTACATGCTTCATTACATCCACATCCACCCCACCATCCACTGCTAAAAAATAAAATTTATGTGCAAACTGTAATTTTATTTTTTCAATAGTTGGCGCCATTTTACGACATGGAGGACACCAGCTTGCACCAATATCTACCAATACTATTTTATTGGATTTGACTACTTTATCAAAATCCGAAACAAGCATTTGAGTTGTATTTGTATTTCCTTCAACTGCCAATCCATTCATTTTCCAATTACTCATTCCGCCTTCTAAATTAACTACGTTAAACCCTTTATTAATCAAATAGGCTTGTGCTGCAGCGCTTCTTCCTCCTGCCTGACAATATACATACACCGTTTTATTTTTATTTAAGTGTTGGGTGCGATTTTCAAACTCGCTTTTGTCATTCCAATTTGCTTGTAATGCATTCGCAATATGTCCACCCTGAAATTCGCCTGCAGTTCGCACATCTAATATTTGCGCATTCGGCTTTTTTATTTCTGCTTCAAAAGCTTTTGCTGAAAGGCTTGCAGAGATATTGCCTTGTTGATTTTGTTGCGCGCAACTCACAAAAAATAATGCCATTGAAAAAAGGCATGCACATAATTTACATTTCATAACTGATAATTAATACGTAACGGAAATCTGGAAAGTCTTGTTTGTGATGCCTAAAATTGCAGCAGCAGCATCATTTAAACGGTATTGCACCGCATTCCCCATTTCTGGTAATACATTGATCACTTTAGCACAAATGCTTTTTAAATCGGAAGTAGTAATCCTAACGAGTGTACCTACTGGAAGTTGATTGGTTAATACATAAAACTTTTTATCCTCCCATCCACTGATGCTTTTAAACACAGCAGCGGTGCCTTCTAATGTTTGGAAATTCGCTGCTTTTTTTTGAGCTGTAAACATCGATGCGAAATATCCTTCCTCATCCGCTTTATTTACATTCGCAAAAACTGTTTTATGAACACTGTCACTAATTCTTGACTTCTCTTTGTTTTGCGCAATCATTTGTAAAGGAGCTGCAATGTTTTTTTCACTTGACTCATTCGCAACATGATCAACGCTAGTTGTTGAAGCTGATTTCAATTTGCTTGTATTCCTGCTATGGGCGTTTTTCCCTTTTTTCTTGCTATGACTAGCACCTGACTTTGTTTTGACACTGTGTTTTGATTTGCCTTTTTTATCCTGCTTTACACTAGCATGTGTAGCCTGCTTTTTGGCAGGCTTATGCTTTGCAGCCATCGCAGTGTTATTGGCCATAAGACCAATCAACAAACATAAAGACAATATCCACTTTCTAAACATGGTGCAAAGGTACAAAAATGGATTGCAAAGAAAAAGATAAAATAATAAATTATATATATTTAAAATACGTAATTGTCAGTATTTTAATATTCTCCATTCCGTTGGATAGTAATTATTCGTTCTATTGGGTAACAATTTAGCCCAGCCTAAACGTATATTTTGGAAACAGATAGCTTGCCAACCTTTATTTCCCTCAAGCACCAAATCGGCCCTTCTTAAATATTGTAGGGCGGTTGCAAGGTCAACATCAATACGGCCATAAGGCAAATTACGCCAATCGCTCATGGCCAAGGCGTGGGCTGGTATTAAATCCTTTCCTTTAATTGCACCAATGTCAATGCCTAGCTTTTTTACATACATGTTTTTTAACAATGCCTTAATAGAATTTTCAAAAAAGGTAGGAATCGCCAACAAAGTATTTTGGTGACTTATAACAAGATAATCATGAGGCAATTCAAAATGTGCTGCTAATACAGCTTGCTCTTGTTTAGTGATGGAAGTCCATTTAAAATCAGTAGCATAATACCCGCCTGTCATAGCAGATTGTTTTTGAAACACGGTTACAAAAAAACCTTCCCCTTGCAATTGATCAGGATAAAACCTACATCCCTTTGCATGATGAACTGGACTTTCGGTTTCAACTATATTCCACGAAGACGGAATATTCAAACCAATATTTTGCATCCCTGGCATGGCCGCAATTGCATCCATCATCTTTTCATCTTCTTCAAAAGAATAAGAACAGGTAGAATAAATCAAATACCCACCTTCTTTTAAGGTGTCGATACTTTCCTCCAATATCCTTGCTTGCCTTGTACTACAATGTTGTACAGCATCTTCACTCCACTCTTCAATAGCTGCAGGATCTTTTCGAAACAACCCGCTTCCGCTACAAGGTGCATCTATAAGCAATAGATCAAAAAATTGTGGAATGGCTTTAAAATGAGATGGATCATTTTGCGTTACCACAACATGGTCTGCTCCCCATTTGGTAATATTTTCTACTAAAATCGCATTTCTTGACTTGATAGTTTCATTCGTAACCACCAATCCCTTTTTAAAATGACTCGCTAATAAAGTTGACTTTCCCCCTGGCGCGGCACACAAATCCAAAGCGATTTTTCCTTCGGTTTGTGGCATGACTTGATCCAAAATAGCTTGAACAAACATACTACTAGCTTCTTGCACATAATATGCCCCCGCATGCCATAAAGGATCTATTACAAAGGAGGGGCGTTCCGATAAATAATATCCATTCGCACACCATGGTATAGATGTAGTATTGTTTAAAAATGCATGCTGTGAAACATCAATAGGTTTGGCATGATTTAATCTCAAAGATGTTACTTGTGCTCCTAACTCATGCACCCGCACAAAACTTTCTTTATTAAATCCAGGCAAGCCTTTCAATGAGTTTAAAAATGATTCAGGTAACAATTACTTTATAATTAATAGCGAATAATAAAATGTTCTTTTTCTTTTTGCGCCTTTCTTACAAATACCAATCCAATAAAAAATAAATCAATTGTCAATGTAATGGCATTATGATTTTTAATCTCTTCCCAAGCCTGCTCCATTTCAGCACTCCAGTGAATATCATCAAATATTAAAATAGATTGGTCATTTGTTTTTTGCAATAAACTTTCAAAATAATGCATGGTTGGCGCGTATCTATGGTTGCCGTCTACATAAGCAACACCCACTGTTTCAATTGAATTCAAATAACTAGGAAGCGTCTCCTCAAAATCACCTTCTTTCAGTTCAATATTATTTAATCCTAATTCCAAAAATGTTTGTTTTGCCATTTGCGCTACATTGGGCGCGCCTTCCATTGTCACCACTTTAGCAGATGGATTCGCCGAAGCCAAATAACAAGTAGTAATGCCTAAAGAAGTACCCATTTCTAAAACCTGAGTTGGCTGATAATACGCAATTATTTTATGCAACAATTGACTATACTTTTTAGGCTTTAATGCTGCTTTAGCAATGGCGCTTACTGATCTTTGGGTTGTATTAGATTGTCTTGAACCTGCCCCTCGGTCCCATACATTTAACAATTGCGCATCTGCTATTAATTGCGCACGACGTTTTTCAATAGCTGGAATGAATTGATTGTTGGGCTTCTTGTTTAATACTTCTTTAATAAAAGTAAAAACAAAAGGAGAATGCACTCCATGGCCTTTGCCATTGGATGCCTTCATTAAATACTGAATATATTTTTTAAGAATGGTTAGCGATGAATACATAATTATTTTCTTTGCCAACATTCAAAATCAAATGCAAACGCGTGCTTTTCGTCGGCAACATGTGATTCAACACTTTGCTTTTCCCATTCAGTTCCTAAAATCGGGAAAAACGTATCTCCATCAATTTGTGTATGTACGCGTGTTAACCAAACTTTACTCGCTAAAGGCAAAGCCATTTCATATATTTGTCCGCCTCCAATCACCATCAATTCTTTGTAATCATTTTTTGTAGCCAATGTAACTGCTTCCTGTAAAGAATGAACCACCTCGGCGCCTTCAATTTGCAATCCTTTTTGATTGGTTAAAATAATATTGAGCCTGCCTGGCAACAATCTACTCCCCATCGATTCAAATGTTTTTCGACCCATTAAAATTGGCAATGCCCAAGTAGTATTTTTAAAAAAGCGCATATCCTTTGGTAAATGCCATAGCAATTGATTGTCTTTGCCAATGGCATTGTTTTGAGAAGCAGCTACTACTATGGTGATATTCATGCTAATTATGTATTTGTTATACCGCTACTGGTGCTTTAATACCAGGATGACACTCGTAATTTTCTAAAGTAAAATCTTCAAACTGAAAAGAAAAAATATCCTTAACATTTGGATTTATTTTCATTGTAGGCAAATGGAATGGAGTTCGAGACAATTGCAATTCAGCTTGTTCAAAATGATTATTGTACAAATGCACATCACCAAAACTGTGCACAAAATCACCATATTCCAAATCACAAACTTGGGCAATCATCATGGTTAATAATGCATAGGATGCAATATTAAAAGGTACGCCTAAAAAAACATCCGCACTTCGTTGATACAATTGACAACTTAATTTTCCATCCGCCACATAAAATTGAAACATATTATGACAAGGCATTAGGGCCATCTTTTTCAAATCACCCACATTCCATGCACTCACAATTAATCTTCTGCTATCAGGCGTTTTTTTAATCTGCTCAATCAACTCTGTAATTTGATCCACTACTACTCCATTCGCACCTTCCCAACTTCTCCATTGCTTGCCATATACTGGACCTAAATCGCCATTGGCGTCAGCCCATTCATCCCATATACGCACGCCATTGTCTTTTAAATATTTGATATTCGTATCTCCTTTTAAAAACCAAAGCAGTTCGTAAATAATACTTTTTAAATGTACTTTTTTGGTAGTCACTAAAGGGAAACCCTCTGCTAAATTAAAACGCATCTGATATCCAAAACAGCTTTTAGTACCTGTTCCAGTTCGATCGGTTTTTTGGGTACCCTCTTTTAAAATATGTTGTAATAATGTCAAATATTGTTGCATGCTGCAATTTACAACCATTGACACTTAAGTCAGAAACTTTTTAAAATGATGGGGAGAAGCTGTGAAAAATAAAAAAAGAAAATTGCTATTTTGCCTTTCTTCTAGCCAATTCTCTTTTAATCATTACCAATTCCTTGTTGGTTTGTCCATTCACACTGCTATTTTCCTCGGCACGACGCATTAAATAGGGTATTACCTCACTAATTGGGCCAAAAGGAAGGTATTTGCTAACATTATAGCCCGCTATCGCCATGTTAAAAGTAATATGATCCCCCATGCCATACAATTGTGAAAAATGCACTCGGTCATAATTATTTGGAAGGGCAAGCTTCTCCATTTCAGTTGCGATATGAATATTACTTTGCTCGTTATGTGTTGCCAACAATAATGAGATCGTTTCCTTATTTTGAATACAATACAATGCTGCTGCATCAAAATCCTTGTCCGTTGCTTCTTTGTCCAAATGAATGGGCGAAGGATAGCCCATTTTTTGTGCACGTTCTCTTTCCTTTTCCATATAAGCACCACGAACTAGTTTAGCTCCTAATAAAAATCCTCGTTCCTTTGCAATACGATGCGAAAGTTGTAAGAAATTGAATCGATCATTACGATACAATTGATAAGTATTAAACACGACTACTTTTTCTTTATTATATACCGACATTAATTCTACTGCAAGTCTGTCAATCGGATCCTGAATCCAAGTCTCTTCTGCATCTAATAAAATACCAACACCTTTTTCTTGCGCTACATCACATATCGCATACATTCTTTCTCTAACTCTTTGCCATGCTGCATTATCGGACTCGCTGTCGTGAATGCCACTTCTTAATCGAGGGGCTTCATTTAAATTTTCCAATAGTGCTTGGCTCGCTATACCCGTTAATTTTACACTTACAAAAGGAATGTTACTTTGTGTTGCTGCAAAATCAATGGACTCAATGATATGTTCAGTAACATCATCGAAATTAGATTCTCCTTCCTTTGCTTCTACACCGTAATCTAAAATTACTTGCACACCATAAGAACTTAAAAGCTTTGTAGCTCTTGCTGATTCTTCTAGTGTTTCACCACCAACAAACTGACTGAATACCGTGTTTCTTAAAATGCCGTTTATTGGCATACCGTATTTCATTAAAATAGGCGTTGCTTTTGTGGCTAAAGAAACCATTATTGGACTTTGAATGGCACTGATTAAAAATTTTGCTTTTTTTAAATCTGCTGTGCTCTTGTATGCAAATGCATTTTGGGTGTTGTCAAAAGATAGGTTCATGCTAACATTAGTTCGTATCGCAAATATCGGATGGAAAAAGGGAATCACAAAGAATTAGTACCTTTAAAATCCTACTTAATTAAACAATGTGGTTATGAAAATTACGAAGACAGAGATTTATATGTTTAAGATCCCAATGGTACCCTTTACCATTGCAACAGGCACCATGCATTTCGCGCAAAATGTTTTAATAAAAGTGCATACCGATGAAGGCATTATAGGATTAGGAGAATGTTCGGCCTTCCCCATGATTGTAGGCGAAACACAAGTAAGTTGTTATAACCATGCTAAAGATTTTGCAACCTATTGGAAAGGGAAAAATCCATTAGAAATTGCAGCAAGACTTGCCGAGATTGACACTATCATCGCCGGCAATTACACCATTAAAAGTGCTTTTGATATTGCATTGTATGACATTGCTGCAAAAGCTGCCAACCAACCCCTTTATACCTTTTTAGGCGGAAAACAAAAAGCCATCGAATCTGATTTAACCATCGGCATTGACTCCCCCGATGCGATGGCTGCACAGGCTATTGAGTTCAAGGAAAAAGGGGTGACTATGATAAAAGTAAAACTCGGCAAGGACCCCAAAACCGATATCGAACGCATACAAAAAATTAGATCCGCAATTGGCGAGGCTATTAAATTAAGAATCGACGCCAATCAAGGATGGTCTAAAGAGGAGGCGCTTTCTGTACTGCAAGGACTAGCTCCATTTAATATTGAATTTTGCGAGCAACCTATGCATAAATATTATGATGATTTTTTACCTGCATTATGCGCTGCTTCACCCATCCCAATCATGGCCGACGAATCGGTATTTACACACCACGATGCTCGAAAGTTAATTGCCAATAAAGCCTGTCATTTAATCAACATTAAGTTTTCAAAAAGCGGGGGGATTCAGGAAGCCATCAAAATTCAAGACGTCGCTGCCAAAAACAATATGGCTTGCATGATGGGTGGCATGTTAGAAAGCCGCTTGGCATTAAGTGCTAAAATGCATTTTGCAATGGCGCATGACAATGTGAAATATTACGATATGGATACTTGCCTGTTAGGTCATTTGGAGGATCCGATTGTAGGAGGTGTTCAGTTTTCAGGGATGCACTTAAGCATCAGCGATGCCCCCGGACATGGCGCAGACGTAGACCCCGCTTACCTTTCAAAACTTGAACACTGCGTTATCTAAGTATTTGTATCTTTAGGCTATAATTACAAAAAATGGAAGCTAGAAAAGCAAGTAACTCATTTATAACAATGAATGAATTGGTATTACCCAACGACACCAATACATACGGCGATTTAATGGGAGGCAAACTCATGTATTGGATGGACATCGCGGCTTATCTCTCTGCAGCTAAACATTGTAATTCCGCTGCCATGACAGCTTCTGTTGACAATTTAAGTTTCAAGACTCCTATCAAACTAGGCAATGTAATTTGTATCGAAGCGATTGTAACACGTGCTTTTAATACTTCCATGGAAGTTCATTTAAAAGTGTGGAATCAAAATATGATTACGCAAACAAGAGTATTAAGCAATGAAGCCTTTTTTACTTTTGTTGCATTAGATGAAAACAAAAGGCCTAAGAAAGTACCAGAAATTATTGCTGAAACCGAAGAGGAAATTAAATATTTTGAAAGCGCTTTAAGAAGAAGACAATTAAGATTGATATTGTCAGGGAAAATGAAACCCGAAGATGCGCCAGAATTAAAGGCCATCTTTACACAAGACTAAGTTTACTTGGATTCGTTTAAGCTATGGTGTTTACCTTTTAACATAAACTCCTTGCTTTGCTCAATCGCTTCCATAATTTGCGCTAGAATGTCCTCCACTGATGCATTGTAATCTATAGTGAGTGGCGCTTTAAATCGAATAGACAATGGAGTTCCTACTTTTTTGAAGGTCAATCCTTTCTTTGTGAACGCCCTCCAAAATCCATTGATAACTACAGGCACTACAATTGGATGATTCTTCTTAATAATATGCGCTGTACCCTTACGTCCAGGTGCAAAAGGCTTTGTTGTTCCTTGAGGGAAAGTGATCACCCAACTTTTTGATAATGCTTGATCAATTTTTTGCGTGTCCACTTCGTCGCGCTCACGCTTTACGTCTTTCCCTTCTGCTCTCCAAGTTCGCTTTACAGTTAATGCACCACCCAGCTTAAACATCTTAGTAAGCCAATTGCTATTCATGGTTTCCTCTGCAGCTACAAAAAACACATTGGTAAATGGATTCAATAAATAATAAGGTATGCCAAGCTTATTGAACTTGCGCCATTTTACTGCACAAAAAATGTGCACAAAAGCAATTACGTCTCCAAAATAAGTTTGATGATTACTAACAAATAAAACATTTTCCTTAGGAAGGTTTTCCAAATTTTCAGTGCCTTCTATTTTTACTTTATTAAACAATGCAAGGCCAGGATAAGTAAACAAGCCCACCACCCCGTAAATAATAGAACGGAAAATTCGGATGTGTTTTAATCGATCCAATAATGACATTGTAAAGCAAATTGTTAGGTACGCAAGATACTACAAATATTGTATCTTTAGGCAATGAAAAAGTCTGCTGTTATCTTTGATATTGATGGTTTATTAATCAATAGCGAGCCCCTGTGGAATAAGGCCGCTACCGAAATTTTTCGCCAATATGGTATTAGTTTAACGGAGCAGCAATACGCCATCACAACTGGGCTTCGTTCAAAAGAATTTGTTGCCTATTGGTTGCATCAATATAATGTACCTGCAAGTCAAAACGAAATTGCAGAAAAAAAAGTGATCGACCTAGCTTTACAATTGATTGACCAAGATGCTACCTTAATGCCAGGAGTAGAACATGTGTTCGAATTTTTCTTGCAAAGAGATTTTAAAATGGGCCTCGCTACTTCATCGCCTATTGAATTAATAGAATGGGTTAAAGACAAACTCGGTATTCGAAGTTATATTCACGCAAGTTGTTCAGCACAGCATTTGCCACACGCAAAACCACATCCACAAGTATATATTGATTGTGCTGCAGCAATGCATACCAATCCGCTTTCTTGCATTTGTTTTGAAGACTCCTTTTACGGCATGATTGCGGCTAAAGCTGCAAGAATGACCTGTGTAGTCGTACCTGCAGCAGAACATATAAAATTAGAACACTGGGGTGCGGCCGATTTAAAGCTCTCCTCTCTTCAAAACTTTGGGGCCCTTCATTTCAATATGCTCAATAATTAAAATTAAATTGCAGGTCGAATGAAACTCACAAAGGAAGTCATAGGAAAAGAATTAGATTTATTTGAACAGCATTTTAAAGATGCAGTTAAAAGCCGTGTCTCCTTATTAGATCGCATCATGCAATACATTGTAAAGCGAAAGGGAAAACAGATGCGCCCAATGTTTGTTTTATTGTCTGCAAAATTACATGGCGAAATTACAGATGCTTCCTATCGTGCTGCAAGTTTAGTAGAATTGTTGCATACTGCTACATTAGTGCACGACGACGTAGTAGATGATGCCCTTGAACGCAGAGGTATGTTTTCAATCAATGCACTATGGAAGAATAAAATTGCAGTATTAGTTGGCGACTACCTTTTATCCAAAGGGCTTTTATTGTCATTGGAAAATAAAGACTTTGAGATACTTACGATTTTATCTAATGCGGTAAAAAAAATGAGCGAGGGTGAATTGTTGCAAATTGAAAAGACAAGGAATTTAAATTTTGACGAATCGGTATATTACGAAATCATCAATGGCAAAACCGCTAGTTTATTGTCATCCAGCTGTGGTGCAGGTGCGGCTTCTGTTTCAAAAGACGAAGCAGTTATTCAAAAAATGCGTGATTTTGGAGAGCTGGTTGGAATGGCATTTCAAATTAAGGATGACTTATTCGATTATGGTGACGTTGCAATTGGAAAGCCAACAGGCAATGATATTAAAGAAAAGAAACTAACCCTTCCACTCATTCACGTTCTACAAAAAGTAGACGCCCATTTAAAAAAGGAAATCATTTATATTGTTAAGAATAATAACAACGATAAGAAAAAAGTGAAGTTTGTAATTGACAATGTGATTCACTATGGAGGCATTGAATATGCAACCAATAAAATGATTGAATACCGTGACAAAGCACTTGAGATACTTCACTCCTTCCCTGAAAGTCCTGCTCGTGCAGCATTAGAAGAACTAGTTCGTTACACAACCGACCGTGCTTACTAATGGAAAAAAGATGGAACCTCATATCAGCAGATCCTAATCAAGTGCGTGCATTACAAGAAGCACTCAAAATACATCCCATTTTATGCGAACTATTGGTACAAAGAGGGATTAGTGACTTTGACGCTGCAAAAAAATTCTTTCGTCCAAGCCTCGTTCATTTGCATGACCCTTGGCTTATGAAAGACATGCGCAAAGCTGTTGACCGAATTAATGCAGCATTCAAAGCCGATGAAAAAATATTGGTATTTGGCGACTATGATGTAGATGGCACCACTTCGGTTGCAACCCTATATCAATTCTTAAAACAATTGGCCCCCAATATCGACTACTATATTCCACATCGATACAAAGAGGGATACGGCATATCCAAAATCGGAATCGACTTTGCGAAAGAAAATGAATTTAGTTTGATTATATCGGTAGACTGTGGCATCAAATCCACCGAACTGATTGCTTATGCGGCATCACTAGGCATTGATTTTATTATTTGTGACCACCATTTACCAGATGAAATATTGCCCCCTGCTATTGCGATTTTAAATGCAAAACAAGTGGATTGTACTTATCCATATAAAGAACTTTGCGGATGTGGCGTCGTATTTAAATTAATTACTGCATTGGCACAGGAACACCATTTGCCAGCAGAATCCTACTTGCAATATTTGGACCTAGTGGCTACAGCCATTGCCGCAGATATTGTTCCTATTACGGACGAAAATAGAACGCTTGCCTTTTTTGGTGTGCAAAAAGTAAACGAAAATCCTTCTCCAGGTTTAAAAGCTTTAATGGAATTAGCAAAGCAAACTGGACCTATGCGTATTACTAATTTAGTATTTGCAGTAGCACCTCGCATTAATGCAGCAGGAAGAATGGATGATGCAAAAAAAGCAGTTCAACTTTTTATAGAACAGGATTATGAAAAGGCTTTGGCCTTAGGCTCTATTTTGCAACAAGACAATTTAGACAGAAGAGAAGCAGATACTACGATTACCGAAGAAGCCTTAGCTCAAATCGAAGAAGACCCATTGCATACCACCAAAAAATCGTCAGTGGTATTTCAATCTCATTGGCACAAAGGGGTTGTAGGTATTGTTGCTAGCAGACTTATTGAAAAGTATTATAAACCTACTATTGTTTTAACACAAAGTGGCGATGTAATTACGGGAAGTGCAAGAAGCGTACTTGGATTTAATCTATACGAAGCGCTACACGCTTGTCGTGAACATTTATTAGGATATGGCGGTCACTTTGCGGCAGCAGGTATGACCATGTCAGTGGATGCATTAGAAGGATTTAAAATTGCATTTGAACAAGCTGTTGCTTCGAGAATTACAGAAGAACAATTAACACCCGAAATTACCATCAATGCTGCATTGCCCTTAGACGATATTAGTATGCAATTTTTTCAGATCATTTCACAAATGGAACCCTTTGGGCCAGACAATATGCGCCCTATATTTATTGCCCAAGGTGTTTATGATACTGGATATACAAAATTGGTTAAGGACCTACATATTAGCTTCAATGTGACACAAGGCAAAAGCAATGTGCGTGGCATTGGATATAATATGCCAGAACATATGAAGCTCATTAAATCCGGCAAACCATTTGACCTTGTATTCCAATTGCAATTAAATGAATGGCAAGGGAATCAGTCGGTGCAAATGCAAGTAATCGATATTAAACCTACCGCATAAAAAAAGTGCCCCCAATGGAGCACTTGACAATTTCAATTTTCGAATTTTATTTTAGCAAGTCAACACTTCGATTAATAAAATTAGTGAGTTCGGCACCAGTCAATAATCCTTGAGACAACAATGCCAAATCCGCTAAATTTCTTGCTTGTTTTTGTTGCTTGTCTGCATCTGCTTCTTTTAATAAGGCCTGATAAATAGGATGGTTGCCATTTATGGTCAAATGCACTTCGTCAGGCATTTGTGCATAAAAAGCAGTCATTCCGCCACCACCCATACTTGCCATATCTTTCATACGACGCATAAATTCAGGTCTGGTAGCAATCACAGGAGCAGCTTCCTTACTTAATCCTTTTACTTCCACAGTCAACGTAATTTCAGGCACTTGGAATTCGAATAATTTTTTCGCTTGCTCCACCTCATCCTTCGTTAAAACAGAATCTACATTTTCTTGTTTGTCAATTAAATTATCTACCACATCGGCATCCACACGTACAAACTGAATTCCCTCCCATTTCATTTCAACATTATTAATAAAAGCAGCATCCACCATGGTCTCTAACTTAACTACCTTGTAACCTTTTCCAACCGCGGCTTGAATAAATGCATCTTGTTGCACAGGATTGGTAGTATACAATAACACCTGCTTGCCATCCTTGTTTTTTTGTGTAGCTTCGGTGGTAGACTTGTATTCGTCAATTGTATAGAATTTGCCTTTTTCAGCAGCATCTTCTAAAATCAAGAACTTATTACCCTTCTCTAAGAATTTGTCGTCCGTGATCATGCCATACTTCACAAATAACCCTAGGCTCTCCCATTTGTCCTCAAACGACTTACGGTCATTGTTGAATATTTCCTCTAATTTATCAGCCACTTTTTTGGTTATGTGCGCGTTGATTTTTTTAACGTTCGGGTCTCCTTGTAAATAACTACGGCTCACATTCAAAGGAATGTCTGGACTATCAATTACCCCGTGTAATAACATTAAAAACTCAGGGACAATATCCTTTACTTCGTCGGTTACAAATACCTGATTGCAATACAATTGAATTTTATCTTTTTGTATTTCAAAGCTTTGCTTGATTTTAGGAAAGTATAAAATGCCGGTTAAATTAAAAGGATAGTCCACATTTAAATGAATCCAAAACAAAGGAGTTTCTCCAAAAGGGTACAACTCTTTGTAAAAATTTTCGTAGTCCTCTTTGGTTAACTCCGAAGGCTTGCGCACCCAAAGTGGATTGGTGTTGTTGATTGGCTTTTCAATTACCTCAGCTGCATCAACTGCTACGCTATCAGCGTTTGTATCGCCGACTGCTTTCGCAGCAGGCTTTTCAGCATTGGCATCGGTAAAATAAATAGCGACTGGCAAGAATTTACAAAAACGCTCTAAAATTCCCTTCACACGATGTGCATCTAAAAATTCTGCGCTCTCCTCGTTAACATGCAATACAATTTTAGTTCCACGATTGCTGTAATCAACTTCATACAATTCATATTCAGTACTTCCATCACAACTCCAAAAAACACCTGGTGCACCCGTATGACTTTTGCTATAAATATCTACTTTACTACTCACCATAAAGGAGCTATAAAAACCTAAACCAAAATGTCCAATGATGCTGGCATCTTTGTATTTATTGACAAACTCCTCTGCACCACTAAATGCCACTTGGTTGATATACTTGTCCACTTCTTCACCTGACATACCCACACCATTATCGATTATCGAAATGGTTTTTTCTTTCGCGTCTAAAACTACTTCCACTTTTAAATCGCCCAAATCTCCTTTAGCTTCTCCTTTGCCGTGCAAGGTTTTTAATTTCTGAGCCGCATCCACGGCATTACTCACTAATTCACGTAAAAAAATCTCATGATCACTGTAAAGAAACTTTTTAATAATGGGAAAAATGTTCTCCGTCTGAACACGTATTTGACCTTTTTGCATAGTTATATCGTTTGGTGCAATAATAGCAATAAAGGTACCAAAGCCTTGATTCTGACAAGCTGGCAACTAATTGCTGCCTTTTGCCACTTTTTGAGGTAAATTTTGCAGCCAGGCAGCCCCAGTACAGCGCTTGCCATTAAGCAAAATGTCATTTGTGTCCCTTAATAAAAGTTGCTTTTCGGCATTAAAAACCGAATAAATCCCAACCACAATTCCATTTCCAGCTGGCGTTCTAACTCCCGCGAAATCAGCATATCCACTCGTACGCATATAGATTGTGCCGCCGCTGCAAAATTTCAGACTTCTACTCATTCCCAACTTGTTTTTTTTATCGGCATAAGTCTGCCCTGTATCCACTGCACTAAATTCAACCCCACTCACCTGAATCAATCGTCCTTGCAAACTATCCCCTAAATTTTTGTAGGTAACAATCAACGGAGAAACGGGATTATTTTCACTCACTGTTTTAATAAATTTAGGGAATAGCGGACTGGGAATGCCCGTTGTTACTAAACTGCCTGAACTCGAATCAACTGCACCCACAAGTTGAACCATTCTTCGATAATCCGACAGCAATAAATTATGCAAATTAATTCTTAGCAAGGCGCCAATAGGAAAACTTTGATACAATGATAAGCCATCTAATTGAATGGCAATTGCGCCCGTTTTGTCTTGTACAAAAATGGACTTGTAAATATTATCATGCTCATCATTGGCTACAACAGTACCTTCAACAAACATAGACTGTCCAATCATTTCTACTCCCCCCATGGTATGTAGTTTTCTTAATCTTTGAATAGAAATAAGGGAGTCGCCGAATTGAGTGCTAATACCAGCTTTTGCAGACTGTTTAAAACATGCCGCCGTAGAAAATAGGCAACCTGTAGCAATAACAATGATTGTAAGGATGTGAGATTTGTTTTTCATAAATATTATTGAACTTGTAATTGAAGGCGAATAGAATACGTAATTCCTTGATCCATTAAATATTTAACCGCATATTTATTTGCATTAAAATGTAAGTAATCAAAACGAGTTTGTTCATATGCAAATACTGGCAAGTTGTTATTGAAAAGATTCCTTACATTAATGCTTGCAGTCCATTTGTATATTTTATTAGCGGATTTATGTTGCAGAGATTTTGAAAGAAATGCGTTGCCAATAAATGCATTTGGTAAAAAATTAGGCGCCTGAATTTGATTCCAACTCAATGCATCTAAACTATTTTTTACCACATTAGATCTTCTGAAATAATCCATCAAAACAGGGCGCATTTGAGCATAAAGCAAGTTCAATCCAAGCCTAAAAGAATTAACAGGTTGATAGTTTAACGACAATGCGTTTACCAAGCCCGGACTTCTTGAAGCTGGCAGGTTTTTTAAGTATAAGATGCCCGAAGCCATTGGCTGCAGGTCGTTAACATTCACTAATTTATATTCAGGATTATTGGCGAAGACAAATTGTTGCAAATTAGAAACAAACGCAATTTGAATATTCGACAACAAATTGGTTTCTAAAGTGGCTTCTACTCCACCTGCTTCAGAAATAATATTGCCTACCATGCCGTTTACAAATTTTGAAAATGCATCCTGATA
The DNA here is from genome assembly GCA_947454025.1 of Bacteroidota bacterium. Taxonomy (GTDB): domain Bacteria; phylum Bacteroidota; class Bacteroidia; order Chitinophagales; family Chitinophagaceae; genus Sediminibacterium. Next base: position 53,312 of record CANGIZ010000005.1, read on the forward strand.
AAACATTTTTTGAACAGACTGATTTTCTTTTTTATTCCAATAGGCTGAGAACTCCAATTTTAAACTTGGCGCCCTATACATCCATGAAAAATCCAACCCTTTATAGGTTTCCATTAAAGAAAAAGGTGATGCCATCGAATTGAGCTCCGAATTGATATAGGCATTTGATTCTGACATAGGCAACCATTGTGCAAAAAAACTCGAACGCAAATAAAGTCTTCCTGAAAACTTATACAGCCATTGGTATTGTATATCGAATGAAGGAGATAATAATAATTCAGAGATGCCCTTGGAGCTCATAGGGAATAATCCATTCTGGTTATAGCCAATTCTTTGCATACCCTGCAATCCATATCCTAAGGCAATGGCTGTTTCTATTTTAGGCCCTTCCTTATTGAATTGCGTCCAGGCATGCATCTGAATGGCACGCATTGCATAATCTGCACCCCATTGTTCCCCTTGTTTGATTTTACGATCTGGATGTTGAATGTCATTTTGAAAACTAGCCACCTGCCCGTCATCATTCATCCACCCATTATAATTGTAATAAAATTTTCCACCTAATAAGTCTTTAATGCTATTGGTGTTATGAATTTGATCCAACGCATAATTTGTGCCAATTTTTAAATACATCGTTGGAGAAATAATATGCTCCCAAACTGCAGCGCCACGCAATAAAAACAATGACGCATTTTGTTGATTGATTATGTAAAATGATTGTTTGTCGTTACTGGCTTGATTGATTTTAGCTAGCTTGTCAAATTGTATTTGCATTTGTTCGGGATGTTGTAAATACCATTCAAATAAGGCATTGCGCAAATTTGTGTCTACTACATAACTAGGCAAATATTTGTAATAATCTGGTCGAGGGTCGTTTGTTTTTGTCCAGTCTAAACTTGTCTCCGACTGATTGCCCAAGGTCATTGCATTAGTCATTTTAAAAGTAGTAGCTGCGCTCCATTCCTTTTGAAAACGTACCGAAAATACAGGAGTATTGGTTTGTTTTGTATTGGGATAATATAATTGTTGATTATACCATCCCCAATTGGGACTATATATTTTACTGCCTGCTAGCGAATACATTTCACCAACAGTAGTAGCAGCCTTTGATTGATTGTTATAATTCCAAATCAAACTAAAGCCAAGTAGTATTTTATTGCTATATTTTTTATCCGTACTAAATGCAATACCAGTCGATTGCTTATACCCCAATGGTGCATATCCAGGCGGAGCTTGTTGTACCACCATTCCCAAACTGCGTATCCAACCACTAGATTGCAAGCCACTGTTGTAATGCACCCTTAACAAATTTGAATGCATTGTATTCCCAAAGGAAGTGTTTACACTGATTGAAGGTTTACTGTCTTGCACCTGGGCGGTTTTATAAAACACATTGGCATATGTTGAATAAGGTTGTTCCGACAAAATTCCATTCATGCGCATACCCACTGAATACAATTCGTTTTGTAATCCAGTATATAACTCATCAGGTCTAAGTTTTTTTAAAGGTGTGTCCCAAATGATACCATCCACGGACATCATAGTATGACTGTTTCCTCTTAAAGTCCACCCAAATGCATTTCCATTAAATACAACCATGTTTAATAATACATTACCACTTGCATTCAAAAGGGTCGGCACCCAATCCGTTCGATTCAAGGCAGCTTCTTGATTGTTAATATATGGAGCTTCATTCTGTTCTTGCGCAATCACAGCAATTGGCCAAAACAATACAATAAAAAACAAGCGATAAAAATGTGTTTTCATTTATCTTTTTGAACAATAAAAATGAAGCAATATTCCATGCATTCTTTTTCGGAAAATACTTCCCATCATGATGCAGCAAAAAAGAAGATTGTGTAAAATTTAAATAATGAATATTCGGCAGCTCTTTTATTACATATGCTTATTAGCAAAGTGTTTTGCAGTAATTACATGTAATGCACAAATAAGTATAATTGGATTTTACAATTGTGAAAACTATTACGACACCATCCATCAGGCCAATGTAATTGATGAAGATTTTTTACCTAGTAGTGAAAAAAAATATAACGAAAATGTATTTAATATTAAATCACAACATTTAGCGAATGTGTTATATAACTTAGGCAAACTCAATAATGCAGATGGTTTAGCAATTATTGGTCTGGTGGAAATTGAAAACAAAATGGTGCTCAATAAATTAATCAATGAGCCCTTATTAAAAAAATATCATTATAAATTCATTCACTTTGATTCGAGGGATCCAAGAGGGGTTGACGTAGCACTTGTATACAACCCTGCTCATTTTGTCCCCTATCAATACAAACCATACAGTTTAACCGATGAAACCCATTATACTCATTACGCTACTCGTGATATATTATTTGTGAAAGGAAAACTAGAAAATGAATGGGTAAGCATTTTAGTGAATCATTGGCCCAGCAGACGGGGTGGAGAAGCTGTGTCAGCCTCCAAAAGAAATTGGGCAGCATTCAATTGTAAAAAAATAATGGATAGTATTTATAAAGAAGCTCCCCGAACAAAATTTATTGTGATGGGCGATTTTAATGACAATCCTAGTAACCATAGCGTCAAAATGCTTCAAATGACCAACCCTTTTATGAAATGGTATAGAAAGGGAATTGGTAGTATTGCTTTTAACGATTGCTGGAATCTATTTGATCAAATTTTGCTAAGTCCAAATTGGATGGAAAAGAAAAGCACTGATAGCTCTCATTTTTCCCTAACCAACTACAAATCAACCATTTATAACAATTCTACTATGATCGAAATCAATGGGAAATACCGTGGCTACCCAAAACGTACCTATAATGGCAATAATTTCCAAAGTGGCTATAGTGATCATTTCCCCGTAGCGCTCATTTTTACACTAAAATCTGGCGGAAATACACAATAATTGCCTACCTTCGCCGTCCCAAATCAGTTTTGGCTGATTCGTTCCGCCTAGCGGAATGTCCACTGGGAAAAACCAATTATTTAACCAAAAAATTCAAGTAATGAACAATTACGAATTAATGGTGATTTTTACACCGGTATTATCTGAAGAAGATTTTAAATCTGCTCAGAAAAAATACCAAGACATCATCAAAGAAAATGGTGGTGACATTGTAGCCTCAAATCCTTGGGGTTTAAAATCACTTGCTTATCCTATCGATAAGAAAACTACTGGTATCTACTGGGTACTAGAATTCACTGGTCCTTCTGACCTAAACGAAAAATTGAAAATTCAATTTTTACGTGACGAGCAAATTATGCGTCACATGTTTACAAGACTTGACAAATACGCAGTTGAGTATAACCACATTAAGAGAAACGGCGGTTTCCCTGTTCACAAAGCA
>CANGIZ010000006.1 GCA_947454025.1 Bacteroidota bacterium
CAATGAAATACTTACCTTTGTTCTATCATCAAGAACCCTTAAGTGGGTACCAACCGAGAGAGGATAACTCCGCGGTGGTAAAATCGATGAGGTCACCAAGTCAAAAAAATAACCATGTTTATACAACACAACGACTCCGTATCTCCATTAGTAGCTTCATTTAACAATCATTCAGATGATTTTGAGTTATTGATTCAAACAAAATCAATCAACAAAATTCAAGGAAAAATTCGTTTCCAATACTTACAACAAAAATTTGAAGCAGCAATTGTTATTACAACAACAAGCATTCAAATCCAGTCCCAGTATCCTTTTACGGGTATTCAAGCTTCTTCATCAAAAGTGGAAAGTCCAGCATTGTCTGAAAATGTTTATTTAGTAAATGGGAGTTTAACTAAGCAGGGACACCTAAATATTAGTTGGTTAATATTAGATACTATTCATTTGTATAATTTGCTAAGGCTAAAACCCGGATCTATTTTAGAATTGTATAGAGAAGCATTTTCTTTTGCAAAAGCACAAGACCCAGAATTAGTTTTTGGACAACTCCAATTGGAAAATCCGATTGCAAAATCTACAGCTAAGTTGCTAGGTCAAAAAATGAAAAGAAAACACAAGTATCAATATGGCAATAGCCTGGATTTGTTAGTAAGTATTCAGCAAATTTTAGGGAGTTACCCTCAACAGTTTTTGGCACCAAAAACCATAGTTGGGAATTTAGTTCCTGTTTTGTCCTAACAAGAAATATAGTCGTCACCTTGTCCCAAAATATTTCCAATAAGCTCAGTGGCTTTTTGGATTTCTTTTTCTTTACCAATTCTAAATACATCACATAAACAAAGTAGGTCATACAGCATAGGATCCTTTTTACTGGCCTCCACAGCTCCTGGGTAAAGAGGTTCTATCAACAATCCTCGAAGACCGCCTGCTTTTGTAGGCCAAACATAGGGGGTTTCTTCAGGAAAATAGTCCCTTAAAATGGGCGCCGAACTTGAAGTATGTAATCCAATAGCTAGTGTTCCTCCTTGAACTGGAAATACATATTTTAATCCATGTATTAGGAATCCCTTCAGCGCTTTTTTGTTTACTGTCTTTTTATCCTCGGCCAATAATCCAGCATACACTGAACGGCTCAATGATTCAGAAGTCTCTGATTTACTGATGTTTAGGTCATCGGCAAGCTGTTTATGCAACCATTCTGTATCGTTGTAGCAGATTATTTTTAACAGCACCGCTACGTCCTGCGGCCTCATTCCATTATGGGTTTTCATTTTGTAAATATAGCATTTTTCACAATAAATTCGCAAATCGCGAATTATGAATTAAAACAAATATGAATTCATTCGTGTAAAAGCCGCATAATAATTAGGAGGAGTCAATCTATTGCTTAATTTAATGCAAAATATATACTATGCGTAAAGTTGTTTTAGCCTGCGCAGTCATTTTGATGACTGCATTCGCAGTAAGTGCACAAGGCATTCCCAGTCCAAAAGAGCATTTTGGATTTAATATTGGCGACAATTATCAGTTAGCCACTTTTACCCAAACCGAGGCGTATTTTAAAAAACTAGCCGTTGCTTCAAATAAAGTGAAGCTACATGTGATTGGCAAAACCGAGGAAGGTCGTAATCAATATATGGTAATCGTGTCTGATCCAGCAAATATTAGACAATTGGCAAAGTACAAGTCAATTTCGCAAAAATTAGCACGCGCCGAAAATTTATCTGATGCAGAAGCCAAGCAATTGGCAAAAGACGGTAAATCGGTGGTTTGGATTGATGGTGGATTACACGCTACCGAAGTAACAGGCATTCATCAATTAATTCAAACATTGTATACCGTATTAACGCGTGATGATGAAGAAACAAAACGAATTTTAAAATCTACCATTATTTTATTTGTACATGCGAATCCTGATGGTCAAGAATTGGTGTCAAATTGGTATATGCGTAATGCAGATACTTTAAAAAGATCTACCGAAGCGGTTCCTCGTTTATATGAAAAATATATTGGTCATGATAATAATAGAGACTTTTTTATGTTAAACATGAGCGAGTCTAAAAACATGAGCCGTCAATTATATATTGAATGGATGCCGCAAATATTATACAATCATCACCAAACAGGTCCTCCAGGCACGGTGGTTGCTGGTCCTCCTTATCGTGATCCATTCAACTACGTATATGATCCTTTATTGGTTACAGGTATCGATGCAGTGGGTGCTGCCATGAGCAGTCGCTTAAATGCAGAAGGGAAGCCAGGATATACTATGAAGAGTGGTTCGGTATATTCCACTTGGTGGAATGGTGGATTAAGAACAGCTGCATATTATCATAATATTATTGGATTGCTAACAGAAATTATCGGGAACCCAACACCAAGTACAATTCCATTGGTGCCACAAAGATTAATTCCCAATAGTGCAACACCTTATCCTATTGAGCCTCAAAAATGGTATTTTAAAAACTCTATCGATTATTCAGTTTCTTTAAACTATGCAGTTTTAAATTATGCATCAAGATACAAGGACGAACTCTTGTATAATATTTATACGATGGGTAAACATAGTATCGATGCAGGTAGTAAAGATAGTTGGACAAAGTCTCCACGAAAAGTAGAACAAATCAATGATTTATTTAAAGCAGATAAAAAAGAATTAAAAGGCGACACTTTGCCTACTGATTATTTTGCAAAAATTTATAAGAACAAGGATTTAAGAGATCCACGTGGATATATTATTCCTGCAAATCAAACTTCTACAGCAACTGCATTTATCAATATCTTAATTAATAGTGGGATTAAAGTTCAAAAAGCAACATCTGATTTTGCAGTTGCCGGAAAAAATTATCCTGCAGGTTCTTATGTTGTGAAAGCAAATCAAGCATTTCGCCCGCATGTATTAGATATGTTTGAACCACAGGATCATCCGAACGACTTTCAATATCCAGGTGGACCACCAGTGCGTCCTTATGATGCTGCAGGTTGGACACCAGCGTTTACAATGGGAATCCAGTTTGACAGAATCTTAGATGATTTTAATGGTCCTTTTGAAACCATTGCTTACGGCCAAGTGCAGCAAGCCAATGGAAAAATAAATATGGATGCAAAACAAATTGCAGGGTATACTTTTTCTACAAAAGACAATGCTGCCTATGTTACTGTAAATGACTTATTAAAAGAAGGAGTGGAAGTTTTCAAAAACAAAGAACAGTATTATGTAGCTGCATCAAATGCAACAGAAGCTTTGCTAAAAAAACTGAGCGCATCAAGTGGTGTTAGTTTTTCTGCAGTAAATGTTAAGCCTGCAGCTATGAACAATAAGGTACAACCATTGCGCATTGCACTTTGGGATAAGTACGGTGGATCTATTTCTTCGGGTTGGGTAAGATGGATTTTTGAGCAATATCATTTTCCATTCAATGTAACCTATGCAAAAGAAATTGATGCTGCAGATTTAAATAGTAAATACGATGTGATTGTATTTGTAGAAGGAGCAATTCCTGCATTAAATCCAATTGCATCTCCTTGGGAGGAGAAAGAGCCGAAGGAAGATGAAACGCCTGCAGAATACAAAGAGCATCTTGGAAAAATCACTGCACAAAAATCAATTCCAGCGTTACAAAAATTCTTAAACAATGGCGGTCGCATAATTACGATTGGATCAAGTGCGAATTTGGCATATCACTTAAATCTACCGGTTAAAAACGCATTGGTAGAAATGGTAGCTGGAAAAGAAAAAGCATTGCCGGGTGAAAAATTTTATATCCCAGGAAGTGTGATGCAAGTTGATGTTGATAATGATTATGCGCCTAACTGGGGTATGAATAAAAAGGCTGATGTATATTTTAGTGCAAGCCCTGTTTTCAAATTAGCACCAGAAGCCATTGCGCAAAAAGAAGTTACACCATTGGCTTGGTATGCAAGTGCAACAACGCTTAGAAGTGGTTGGGCATTTGGACAAGCTTATTTACAAGATGGGGTTGCTGCATTTGAAGCAAGTGTAGGTAAGGGAAAATTATTTGTGTATGGTCCTGAAATTACTTTCCGCGGTCAAACACATGGCACATACAAAATGTTATTTAATCAGTTGTATCAATAATAAAATTGAATCGCATAAAAAACCCCTATGTCCAAAAAGACATAGGGGTTTTTGTTTTTAGCCAGTACAAATTACTACATACCAACTACCTTGTACTTGAGTATATTGCCATCAATAAACTCTTCGTAATAAATATTTTCAGGTGTAACGTATAGTTTTTTACCGTTGATGATCACAATTTTAAATTGACTTGGTAATTGTAAAACTACATCACCCACACTTGGCATATATATGGTTGCAGGCGCAGCATTCGTGCTACCTTCTTTACTAACTGTTACTTCAGCTTGCTTATCCGTATTTAACACTCCATCTTTACCTTGTACAATGTATTTTACTTTTCCATCCTCACCCATTACTTCTTTATAATAGGTACCAAGGTATTCGTATAATTTTTGATCATTAATCACAATTGGCTTTGCGTCTTTTGGTAAGGCAGGTACTTCGGCTCCAACAGGTGCTTGTACCACTTGGTACTTTTTGTCATCAGTTGGTCGGTAAAATACACCACTATAATAATAGTAAGGGAAGCCACCAAAATTAAAGCCCCAATACCCCCTAGGTAAAATACCCAATGTTAAACCAAAAGGAGGAGCCACCAATCCATAGTAGTCCCCATAGGAAGCATAAAACAATCCTTCGGCAAAATAGTAGGGATAACCTCCAAAGGAAAGTCTTAGGAATGAGGAAGGTAATCGGTAAACACCACCATAAGGTAAAATGCGTGCTCCGCGGCCAAAGCCACTAAAGCTATTGCCAAAATGAACGCCACTGCTAAAGCCTCCGCCCCAGCTAGCTCCACCAAAATGCCCTCCACCAAATCCACCTCTTCCGCCTCTTTGCGCATTACTTACTTGCACCGTAAGTAGGAGTGCAAATACGCCCAAAAGGATTGTACTAAAACGAGTATTCTTTTTCATAACAAATTTGTTTGTTGGTATACTAAATTAGACAACAAAGTAACAAAGAAGATTAATGCCCCAACACTTAAAAATTACTTAAAGATGTTAAGCTTATCACAATGAATAGTGGTAAGTGGAAATAGTATATTGCGTATTTTTGAAAAAAGTGTTTATAAAGTATAAGCATATCCAAAGCCATCCGCATGAAAAATATATTCTTAGCGTTCATGATAACGCTTTCTTTTGCAGTGAATGCACAAAACCTAACCTTAGCAACTAACGGCCCTGTTCAGTTAATGACTCATGTGCAAGGAGATGGTAAGTTCACTTATTCGGTTTTCTATAAAAATAAATCAGTTATTGCAAGTTCAAGCCTAGGCTTTGTATTAAGCAAACCTGATATTACATTGAATACATTCAATTTGTTAAGTGTGGACTCTTCGATAGTGGATAATACTTGGGAGCCAGTTTGGGGTGAGCAAAACACCATTCACAATAAATACAAAGAATTTGTTTTTCATTTAACCGACCAAAAAACCAGCAGCTACTTTGTAAATATCATATTCAGATTGTTTGAAGACGGAGTTGGATATAGATACGAATTTCCAAAACAAAAAAACCTGAATAATTTTATTGTAAAAGACGAACAATCTCAATTTACTTTAACAGGTGACCATAAAACATTTTGGATCCCAGGTGATTTTGATACAAATGAATATGCTTATAATACCACCAAGCTTTCTGAGATTGATGCATATACAGCTAGCGCGAAAGAAAAAGATATTGCCGTTGTTTCTTTGATTAGCCCCAATGCAGTACAAACGCCATTAATGATGAAATCGGCAGAGGGATTGTATATTAATATTCATGAAGCAGCCTTGGTGAATTATCCTGCCATGAATTTATTACTGAATAAAGAAAGTTTAAATTTTACATCGGTGTTAGTTCCCGATGCAGTTGGCAACAAAGCTTATTTACAAGCACCCTTTAAAACGCCTTGGAGAACAATTATTGTTAGCGATAAAGCAACTGAAATTTTAAGTTCTAAAATGATTTTGAATTTAAATGATCCATCTAAAATTAAAGACCCTTCCTTTATTCGTCCGCAAAAATTTGTAGGTGTATGGTGGGAAATGCATACCGGTAAGGCCACCTGGTTTAAAGAAGGAGGGAAACACGGTGCCACTACTGAGAATGTAAAAAAATATATTGACTTTGCTGCACAACATAAATTTGATGGAGTGTTAGTAGAAGGTTGGAATACGGGATGGGAGGATTGGTTTGGAAATTGGAAGGAGGATGTTTTTGATTTTGTAACACCTTACTCCGACTATGATGTAGATGCATTAACAAAATATGCAAAAGCAAAAGGGGTTAAAATTATAATGCACCATGAAACATCAGGTTCTGCCATTGGCTATGAAAGAAAAATGGATACCGCTTATCGCTTTATGTTGAACCATGATATGAACACGGTGAAAACAGGGTATGTAGGAAAAATCATTCCAAGAGGCGAACACCATGATGGGCAATGGATGGTGAATCATTATAATAGAGTGGCCGATAAAACTGCACAGTATAAAATAATGTTGGACGCGCACGAGCCTGTGCATCCAACAGGTTTACACCGAACGTATCCAAACTGGATGGCCAATGAAGCAGCGCGCGGCACAGAATTTAACAACGCACCAACATTAGGTATTCTGCCAGAACACAATACCATTTTACCATTCACTAGGTTAATGGGAGGCCCAATGGATTATACACCTGGCTTATTTCATTTTCAGTTGAATCAATTTGAAATTGAAAGAAAACAAAAAGTACTTTCCACCTTAGCAAAACAATTGGCATTATATGTTACCATGTATAGCCCTTTGCAAATGGCTGCAGACTTACCTGAAAATTATGAAAAGCATTTGGATGCATTTCAATTTATAAAAGAGGTTCCTGTGAATTGGTCAGCGACAAAAATTATTGAAGCAGAACCCGGAGATTATATTACCATTGCGAGAAAAGCAAAAAACAATAAAGACTGGTTTGTAGGATCTATCACTGATGAAAATGCAAGAACGCTCAATATTAAATTAGATTTTTTGGATAAGACTAAAAAATACAAAGCCATCATTTATAAGGATGCAAAAGACGCAGACTATGCGACCAATCCTGAAGCATATACGATAGAGCAAAAAATGGTGAATGCAAATTCTGAACTATCAATTCCAATTGCAAAAGGCGGAGGATGTGCCATTAGTATTTTTGAGATAAAATAATTTACAGCAAAATTATTTTAAAATGAAAGGTTGGACTTTGCAATAGAGTAAAACCTTATTAGTAGTTTTATAAAAATATTAAAGTGATGAGTGTGTTTTGTTTTTCAAATAATCAAATTAAGCCAATTAATGAAGCAGGTGTCCCTGTAACAGACTTATTGGTACAAAGAGGATATGGCATTTTTGATTTTTTAAGAGTTGCTAAGGACAAACCTCTTTTTATTGAAGACCATTTGGATCGTTTTTTTCATTCCGCTTCTATAATGCGTTTATCTATTCCGCAAACAAGGGAACAGATTAAAGAGATTGTACAGGAGTTGATTCATAAAAATAAAATGCCTTACTCCGGAATGCGCTTGTTAATTGCTGGAGGAGATGCTCCAGACGGATATACCATTGAACATCCACACTTAATTATTATACAGGCCCCTTTGGCGGAGCCAACGGCACAGTTACCTGAAACAGGCATAAGTTTAGCTACTTATAATTATGCACGTCAAATTCCCGAGGTAAAAACCACCGACTATTTAATGGCCATTTGGTTACAGCCTTGGATGAAGGAACAAGGAGCGGATGATATATTATATCATCATAATGGGAATGTTACAGAATGTCCGAGGTCCAATTTCTTCATGGTTACCAAGGACAACGTACTTGTAACTGCGGCTAAGAACATGTTAAAAGGGGTTACACGTAAAAACATTCTAACTATTTGTGCTCAGCATCAAATTCCTTTTGAGGAGCGTGACTTAAACGTCAGTGAACTTGCTACTGCCAAGGAGGCCTTTATTACCAGTTCAACCAAGCGTATTATACCTGTACATAAAATAGATGGACACCTTGTAAAACCAGACTACCACGCTTCTTTTGCGAAAAAAATCTACGACTTGTTGGTAGAAATGGAGCATTAATTTTACATTTTCTCGAATTAGGCCTTTATTTTTTTAAATAATTGATTGTCAATTAGTTGGGATAATTATGCACTTAATGTAAATTGCCTAATTATTTAATAATCAATCTATTATATAAAAATATTGTTTAAAATATATTTCTATTTTGGCTTTAAAATTCAACAGTTTTTTTTAGTTAATGATTTGTTAACGATTTGTAAGGTTTATTAACAAGTTTTAGTTTAAATTCGCACTTTAAAATCATAAACAAATACCTTACAAAATGAAAAGTGTTTTAAAACAAGCTTTGTCTGTGTTGTTGGTTATTTTAATTTCTATTATTAAAGTAAACGCACAAGAAACAACAGCAGAAATACAAGGTTTAATCACTGTAGGAAATGCAGGTATTGCTGGTGCAAGTATCACCGCAATTCACCAACCTTCAGGAACCAAGTATGTAACTACCAGTCGTAACGATGGTAGATATAACTTAACCAACTTGAAAATTGGTGGTCCTTATTTATTACAAGTATCTTATGTAGGTTTAAAGACAGAAAAACAAGATGATATCAACTTGTTATTAGGTCAAACATACAAAGCAAACTTCAAGTTAGTTGAAGCAAGCAGCAACTTAAAAGAAGTTGTGGTTTCTTCTACTAAACAAGATAAAGTGTTTAACAACGCTCGTACAGGTTCTCAAGAAACTTTTAATAGAAATCAAATCACAAGTTTGCCTACTATTTCTCGTTCTTATAAGGACATCATCAAATTAACACCAACATACAATGGTGGTTCTTTCGGTGGTCAAAGCTCACAGTTAAACAACATCACTATTGATGGTGCAAACTTCAATAACTCATTTGGTTTATCAGGTGATATCGGAGGTCAAACAGGACAAAACGCGGTTTCATTAGATGCGATCGAGCAAATTCAAGTAAACACTTCTCCATTTGATGTTAAAAATGGTGGATTCGTTGGCGGTGGTATTAACTCAGTTTCAAGAAGTGGTACAAACACCTATTCTGGATCAGTTTACCAATATTTCAAAAACAAAGATTGGCAAGGATATGATGTGAATGCTGCTCCTTATACAATTACTGTTCCTAAGCAAGATTATAGTTATGACTTAAAAGGTTTCACTGCTGGTGGTGCCATCATTAAAAATAAATTATTCTTATTTGTAAACGGTGAGCAAGAAGCTACAACTACTCCAGGTACTACTTGGTCAGCTTCTTCTGCTAGCAACCCTGCGAATGGTTCTACTATTTCTGCAGCAAACAAAGATTCTTTAGATAAATTAGCGAGCTTCTTAAAATCAAAGTATAATTACGATCCAGGTGCTTACCAAGGATATTCATATGTATCTAATTCTAAGCGTTTAACTGCTAAGATCGATTGGAACATTGACGCAAACAATACTTTGACTTTCAAGTATAACTATTTAAGATCTGCAAGCCAAATTCCACCATCAAACAGTGGATCCGTTTCAACAAGACAAGCAAGTGCAACTGCATTGCCTTTCTTCGGAGCTGGTTATCAAATCAACAACAATGCGGATGTATTTATTGCTGAGTTAAACTCAAAAATCAGCAACCGTATTTCTAATAAATTACAAGTTGGATATTCTGCTTTAAGAGATTACAGAAATGCATTGTCTAGCAAAGAATTTCCAATGGTGGATATCTTAGATGGTAACGGTAAACCATTCACTTCATTTGGTTATGAGTTATATACTTATGGCAACAAATTGAACACGGACGTTTATCAATTTAACGATAACTTATCTATCTATGCTGGTAAACACGAAATCACTTTAGGAACTCAAACTTCTTACAAGAAATACTTAAACGGTTTCTCTCCTAACTACGAAGGAACTTTCCGTTTTGCTTCATTAAATGATTTCATTAACTCTGCAAATGGTGTTGGAACTAAATCAACTGTGTATAGCTTGTCTTATACTTTAGGTGGTGGTGACTTCCCATTAGTAGGTCCAAAAGATTTTGAGTCTGGTGTATTTGCTCAAGATAAATACAGAGCTACTGATAAATTAACAATCACTTATGGTGTGCGTTTAGACTATACTAAGTTCTACAATACTTTCTTATACAACCCAGTTGTAGATACATTAACTCGTTTCTACCAAGGTATTCATGCGAACACAGGTGCTGCTCCAAATATGGCAATCCAAGTGTCTCCAAGAATTGGTTTCAACTATGATGTGTATGGTGATCAAACCTTACAACTTCGTGGTGGTGCTGGTTTATTCCAAGGTGCACCTCCTTTTGTATGGGTGTCAAACCAAGCATCTAACTCAGGTATGGCATTGTTTGGATCATTCACAAACAACAACACGAACGTGTTTAACCCAGACGTAAATGCTTACAGACCAGCTGCTACAGCTTCTTTAAGTAAATCATATTCTATCAACGTAACTGATCCTAACTACAAATTCCCTCAAGTATTTAAATCTACTTTTGCAGCGGATAAGAAATTAGGAAATGGCTGGACATTAACTGCTGAAGGAACTTTCACTAAGCAATTCAATGCTTCTGTATTCCAAAACATTGCTTTACCTAATACAGGTTTAGTTAAATTAACGGATGGTCGTTGGAGATTCCCTTACACTTCTATCTATCCTTTAGGTGGAACGCAAATGGGTGGTACAACTGCAGCTTCTGCTAATAACCCTACAATTGGTAACGCTATCTACATGACTAATTCAGATAGAGGTTATGCTTGGACTGGTACTTTACAAGTTCAAAAAGTAACTAGAAACTTTATCTTCACTGCTGCTTATACAAGACAAGAAGCTAAAGATGCTGCTGTAAGTGGTTCAACTGCTGCAACAATGTGGGGATCTAAAGTAACTTCAGACAATCCGAACGACTTCACAATTGGTAATTCTAACAACTATATGCCTCACCGTATAATCGCGAGCGTAGTATATAAGAAAGAATTTACTAAAAACTTGTTGACTTCAGTTGGTATGGTATATGAAGGTTCTCCTAACTATGCTACCTCTTACTATGTACAAGGTGACGTAAACGGAGATGGTATTACTTACAACGACTTAATGTTTATTCCTAAAACAGCTAACCAAATTAAATTGGTAAATGCTTCTGGTGATACAAGAACACAAACTGAATTATGGAACCAATTGGATGCATTCATTGCAAACAATCCATACTTATTCAACCACCGTGGTCAATTTGCAGAAAGAAATGCATACGTATTACCTTGGACACATAAGGTTGACTTGAACTTTACACAAGATGTTAAGTTTATGGTGGGAAGCAATAAGCATACTTTACGCTTTACTGCTGACATCTACAACTTCACTAACTTGTTGAATAAAGATTGGGGTGTTTATTATATCCCAACAACAACAACTCCATTGGTATTCCAAAAATTGGATACAGATGGAAGAACACCAATCTACACATTCCCTTACATGGATGCTGTTAACAAAGTTCCTTACACAAGAGCTTACAAACCTAGCCCTAGCTTAGGTTCTCGTTACCAAATCCAAATCGGTGTTAGATACTTGTTTAACTAGTAGTAACTGCTGAATAATTCAAAAGCCTCTCATGCCAAATGAGGGGCTTTTGTTATTTAATACTGAAACTAAAAATATTTTGCTAAATTTATTGCGCACTAGTTAAGCCACAAAAATTTATACTTATGAGCGAATTACATTTACACTTAGAGGAGCATATGCAAAGCAGTGACCTGTTAACGGACATTGTAATTGGCATGAGTGATGGATTAACGGTTCCATTTGCATTGGCTGCAGGTTTAAGTGGTGCAGTTGGAGAACACGTAAGTTTAATATGGATTGCTGGTATTGCCGAAGTGGCTGCAGGATCTATTGCAATGGGCCTGGGAGGCTATTTAGCGGGCAAGACAGAGATTGATCATTACAAGAGTGAATTAAAAAAAGAGTACTGGGAACTCGAACATAAAAGAGAAGTAGAAATACAAGAGGTACGAGATGTGTTTTTAAGATGGGGTTTAACACCAACGGTTGCCGAAGAAGCAACAAAAGAAATTATTAAAGACGATAAGCGTTGGGTAGACTTTATGATGAAATTCGAATTAGGACTTGAAGAGCCCGATCCAAAGCGCGCGCGCAGAAGTGCATTTAATATTGGATTAAGTTATATAGTGGGTGGTTTAATTCCACTCACCCCCTATTTTTTCGTAAGTAGCTCATTAGATGGATTAAAAATTTCCGCTGCTATTACATTGGTTTGTTTATATGTATTTGGCTTCTTTAAAAGCAAAATGACGGGCATTAATCCTTGGTGGGGCGGAGTGAAAGTAATGGTAATTGGCGCTATAGCTGCAGCTGCTGCCTTTGCAATAGCCAAACTAATTCAGGCTTAGTAAAACTATAAATTATTTACAGTGTATTAAAATAGTTTAAAAAGGAAATTGCTTCTTTTTCTGTTTTTAATTTGTTCTTATTTTCTTTTAACCATGCTTCTACATTCGCATTAAATGGAATGGAGGACAAAATGCTAGTTCGATCTACATCTTTTAGTGAAGTTACTTTTCCATTGTTATACATCGCATAGTCTTTGATACTATAAAAACTACTAATTCTTTTTGCTTGAATAGGATCGTAAGGGCTTGTTTTTATAAGTTGTTTTTGTAGTAAAATCAATTGATAATTTCCAGCGTTCAGTACTCTATAAAACGCAGTGCCCTTGCCGCTTACATGGTTGTTTAGCTTTGCAAAACTTGCAATGGGTTGTGTTAAATTATTTTTATTCAAGAAAACCAATCTTGTAACTCCTTCATTGTCAACGGCAAGTTCAGAACCATCACTGCTTAAATAATGAATTTCGTCGGTATATAAATTCAATTTTGCTTGATTGATTTTTGCCTTGCTGCCATTGACAAAATATAGGATGGCAGGAGCCCATTGCTCGTTCCAAAAAGGGGTCCCTTCGATATCTGCATAAGTTAATGTATTTCCCTTACCCTCTTTTGGATGTGCAGGGTCGTAAGCTATTGTATTTAAATCTAATTCTCGAACATCCGTAATTAATTGACCAGGACTCATTTGAGCTTTAGTCTGTAAACTTAGGAATATACATAAAGCAAAAATGCCTGATTTTAAAATAGAATTGGTATGTCTCATTTTTAATTGATTGAAAGTTTAATATTTATTTCTAATGGCGATTCCTTTTCTTGCACCATTATGTAAACCATTTTCAATGGTTAATGCACCGTTTACAAATACGAATTTAAATCCTTTTGAAAACTGATGTGGATTTTCGAAAGTTGCCATATCGGTTACTTCGTTTTCATCAAACACCACGATATCTGCAATATAGCCTTCTTTTAATATGCCTCTTTGTTTTAAATTAAATTTATTAGCAGGAAGCGAAGTCATTCGGCGAATAGCATCTTCTAAGGTCATTATTTTTTCTTCTCTTACATACTTACCAAGTACCCTTGCGTTGGTACCATATGCACGTGGGTGTGGTCTACTTTGACCTACCACTGCAATACCTGCGTCGCTTGCAGCCATATTAAAAGGATAGGCCATGATATTTGCTACATCTTTGTCTTGCATGCCATGGTACACCATTTGTGCGCCCCCCAACTCCATCATTTGTATGATCGTTTCAGCTTCGTCAATAGCTTTATCTTTATTGCCTCTCAATAAATTTATCTCTCTAATATTTTTACCATTATAACTCGTGTCGGCTTTAAAATTAGCAACATAAGCGTAATCAAAATGTTTCAAACCTCTACGTTTAATTAAGTCTAAACTATGTGCTTTTACTTTTGTACGAATATCCATATTTTTTAATCTTGCTAAAATAGAATCCTGACCATCGGCTAAAACCCAGTCTGGCAATAGAATACCCAAATTGGTACTGCTTGCAGTATAAGGATATTGATCAATCGTTACATCGATGCCTTCTAGCCTTGCATTTTTTACAAGATTTAAAGTTTCATTACTTCTTCCCCAATTGTTTTGTCCATTTACTTTAAAATGAGAAATTTCCACAGGAAGCTTTGCTTCACGTCCTATTGCAATGGCTTCATTTACTGCTTCTGCAACTTTATCTTCCTCGTTGCGAATATGAGATGCATACACACCACCATTTTTTGAAATTATTTTTGCCAGTCTTACCACTTCCTCGGTAGGTGCATAAGTACCAGGAATATATATTAATCCTGTTGACATCCCAACCGCACCGTCTTTCATTGCTTTATCAGCAATCGCTTCCATTTTTTGTAATTCTTGCTCAGTGGCATATCTATTCGCAGTACCCATTACTTGTTTGCGAATATTATTATGCCCCATTAATGCAGCTACGTTTATTGAAACGCCTAATGAGTCTATATAATTAAAATAGGTATTCATATCGTCTGCTGAACCGCCACAATTGCCTGTAATCACTGTGGTTACGCCATCGTAGATGAAATTAGTAGCTAAAGGATTTCTTGCTTCTCCCCCTTCAATATGCGCATGCACATCAATAAAACCTGGTGCTACCACTAACCCTTTTGCATTAATCTCTTTTCCTGCTTTCCAGTTTTGTAAATTACCAATGGCAGTAATTTTATTATTAACAATAGCAATATCTTTTAATTGCCAGTTGTTTCCGGTGCCATCCATTATTTTACCATTTCGAATAATATAATCTGCGTTTTGTGCGAATAGCAATTGACTATATAAAAGAAAGAGGGCTGCAATAAAGTATTTCATATAATTTGGTTGTGCTATAAATTTACTAAATACTCATTAAATATATTCAAAATAAAAAGGCCGCTGAATGTTCAGCGGCCTTTTTATTAGGTTAACCTTAATTGTTTAATTGGGTTCTACAAAATAGTCTACTACAAAAACTTTATCCATATGTGGTTTTAAAACCGCTTGAAATGCTTTATGATGCTCGTTTTGTTGATAATCCGCAAGGTCCTTTTCTGAATTAAATGTAAGCGTAAAGCAATGCGTAAATCCTTGGTCCAAATGTTCAGGACTCATATTAATGCCCCATTCCATTTTTTTTACTTGCGGTACTTTTCCGTACAAAGCAGCAAAGGTTTTAGCTACGTTCTCAACCTCTTTTGGAGTTGAGCTTGATTTGAAAGTAAATAGTACAATATGTTTTAATTCACCAACACGATTTTGTGCACTCACTGTAAAAAGTCCTGCACTAAGTACAAGTAATAAGAATAATTTTTTCATAATGGTTTTTGTTTTTATAAAAAGATAGCTGGATCATCGCAAATGCGAAATCCTTCATTAAATGTATTCATAAATTGAACATCTTCGGCAGTTAATGTAAAATTACTGGCATCAAAATTTTCTTGTAATCTTTCTTTAGACGAGGATTTAGGAATGGTGGATACACCTAATTGAAAATTCCAGTTTAGAATAATTTGAGCCGGTGTTTTTTGATATTTTTCACAAAGCTGAATAAGGCGTTCATCGCTAAATTTTATACCACGCGTAATTGGAGAATAGGATTGCAATTGTGTTCCTTGATTTTTACAATGAATGAGTAAGTCATTTTGAAATAACCAAGGTGTAAATTCTACCTGGTTTAATGCCGGTACTATATTGCTATATCCTGCTAGTTCTTCCAATAAAGGAATCGTATAATTAGCTACTCCAATAGCTTTGGCTCTTCCTTCCTCATAAATTCTTTCAATCGCTTTCCAGGAAGCTTGTCTACCATCTTTTATGGGCCAATGAATTAAATATAAATCAACATAATCCTGACCTAGTTTTTTTAAACTTGTATCAAATGCTTTTAGTGCAGCATCATATCCGTGATCGGTATTGTTCAGTTTTGTAGTTAAAAAAAGGGATGCTCTATGAATACCCGATTTTTTGATTGCATTGCCAATTTCCTGCTCATTTTCATACATACTCGCCGTGTCAATTAGGCGATAGCCAATTTCAATGGCATTTTCAACAGCTTGCTCTGCTTGTTGGTTGTACATATCATAAACGCCTAAGCCTAATAAAGGCATTGCTAGTCCGTTGTTTAATTGTGTAGTTTCCATTTACGAATGTATAATTTTTCCGTCTTCCATATGAATAATTCGATGTGTTCGCTCGGCAAAACTAGGATCGTGCGTGACAATTAATAAGGTTTGGTTATACTCGTCAGCAAGACGCTTAAAAGTATCAAAAACGAGGTCGCTATTTTTTTTATCTAGGTTACCTGTTGGCTCGTCACCCATTATAATATGAGGGTCATTAATTAATGCGCGTGCAATAGCTACTCTTTGTTTTTCACCACCCGAAACATGATTGGCTTGTTTTAAGGCTAAATGTTCAATGCCTAAAATTTTTAATTTTTCCATGGCCCTAAATTCTACTTCTTCTTCACTGTATTTATTTTGTTTTAATCCGGGCAACATTACATTTTTTAAAACGTTAAACTCGTTTAATAAATAGTGAAACTGAAATACGAATCCGATTTTTTCATTTCTAATTTTTGCTAAAAACGGTTCATTCTTTTTGGGCATTTCTTCTTGGTCAATGTATAATTGTCCTTCATAATCGGTATCCATTGTGGACAAAACATATAATAGGGTTGACTTTCCACAGCCCGATTTTCCGGTGAGTGAAACAAACTCCCCTTTATTGATACTAAAATTAATATCAGAAAGTACCTGAATGCGAATCGGATCGTTAAAGTATTTATTGATATTTTTTGCTTCTAGTATTGTATTGCTCATGTTACTTGCCTCTGATTATGATAACTGGATCTATTTTGCTTGCTTTGCGTGCTGGGAACCAACCTGCAAAATAGGTAGTGAAAAAAGAGAATACCATTCCAATTAAATAAAATTTTGGATTATAGTTAATCGGAAATGTTTTAATAGTTGGTAAAGCTGCTGTATTAAAAGGAATTTGGTCAATGATGGATGATAAGCCAAAACCAAGTAGTAATCCACAAAGCCCTCCAAAAATACCAATGCTTAAAGCGATATACATAAATATATTTTGAACGTCACGACCCGAAAACCCGGTTGCTTTTAAAATGGCAATAGAGTCCATTTTTTCAAAAATCATCATGTTTAAAATATTGTAAATTCCAAAACCTGCAACAATCAGTAAAGTGATACCTACTGAATAAGAAATAAGGGTTCTAATGGAACTGCCCGTTTCAAATTGTGAGTTTGCTGTTTGGATATCTTCAGCATCTGTTTGAAAGAGTTGTTCGTATTCCTTTGCCATAGCAGGCGCTTGCGTGATATCTTTTAATTTTATTTGAATGTCAGTAATATAATCACTTGGTTTAGAAAGTACTTTTTGGACTGTACTTACCGAAGCAAAGCTTTGAACATTGTCAATATCTCTAAGTCCCGATTGATATATACCCACTACCTTTAATTGAAATCTTTCGCCCTTACTGGTAGTAATTTGTATAACATCGCCAATATTTGCAAGTAATTTTGCGGCCAAACCTTTTCCTAAAATAATGCTATTATTTATTTTGGTGAGGTCCTGTGATTTACCCGCAGTAATATAGTCTTCAAAATGAAATAATGCACCTTCTTCAACAGGGTTAATACCACTCATACTGCCTGTTATATCAATATTGCCATCGTTAAAAAACACTTGTGCAGTTAATTTTTGTGAAAAACCTAAAACACGATTGTCTTTTTTTATTGCTTGCATAATGGCAGCACTATTATAAATAGACTGTCTACTTTCATCCGACTTGATAGAACTAATAAAATGATGTGCATTTTTATAATTACTATCTAAAGTAATGGGTTGATGTGTATTGGGTTTAATGTCGTTATAGATTCTAATATGCGGCACTCTATTTATGATAAGTCCGTCGAGTAAATCATTCATTCCCGACATAAAACTTAATAATGCAATGAACATAGTAATACTAAAAGTAACACCTACTGCAGCTACCAAGGTTTGTTTCCATCTTGCTAGTAGCAATCCATTCGCAATATCAATTAGTATCTTTTTTTTCATTGCGCTGTTTTAACAAGCTCGTCATTGCTGCTAATTCCACCTAGAATTTCTACTTTTTCATAATCCATTAATCCTACTTTAACTTTTCGTTTTTCCTTATTTGTTAAATACACAAATTCATTGTCAATTAAATATGTTCTAGGAATGGTTAATGCTTTTTGCTTTGTCTCAATAATTATATTGGCCTCGGCACTTAAGTTTGAAAACAAATTGGCAGGTTGTTTGGTAAAGTAGGCATCTACTTTAAATGATTTTGATTTTTGATCCATTAAAGGATATATTTTTTGTACAACTGCCTCAAACACTTGCCCCTTATAACTATCCAAGCTAATTAAAGTCTTTTGACCTGGTCTCATTTTAACAATATCGTATTCATCTACATGCAATTCAATATAAAATTGATTGGCATTACCCACTACAGCAACTGCTTGTTGTGTTGTAACCATTTCTCCTTGTAGTTTATTTAAACCATATACCCTTCCTGCTATATCACTTGTAATAATATAGTCAAGTAAGTTAGATGAAGAAATAGCAGCAGTTTTTTCGGTTTGCTTTGATTGAAATTCAATTTGTTTCTTAAGGTCATTCAATTTCAACATACTCGCATTGTAAGTACTTAAAGCATTTTTATAAGAAAGTACTCTTTGGTCTAATTCATTTTTGGTTCCAATTTCATTTGCCCATAATTTGTTTTGACGATCAAGCAATGAGGTTTCATTATCTAATTTTAGCTTAGCTACTTCTAGTTCAGTATTAGCTTGTGTTAGTTTCTCATGATTTGAATGTTCTGATGAATAATTGGCAAGTAATTTTGCATTTTCATAATTCAATTGTGGTGCAGTATTGGTAAGCTGTATAATGGCTTGTCCTTTTTTTACTTGCTCGCCCTCTTTCACTAAAACTTTTTCAATAACCCCGTTTACTTTTGAAAATATTTCATGTTGATCATTACTTTTGATAGTACCGGATGCATACACCGAAGCGGTAATCGCCTCCAATGTTGGACGAATACTTTCTTGTTTATTTTTGCAAGCAAAAACACATGCACCCAAAGTAAATACCAGTAAGCTCTTGAAAATATATTTCATACAGTATCGTTTCAATTTTTCTAGCACAGAAATAAAATGGCTTAGATGCTATAAAGTTAGGTCATTTATAAAAAAAATAGGTAAAAAGAAGACTCCTTTTACCTATTCTCTATTATAATACAATGTTTTATTAGTCGTTCAAATCCTTGCTAGGGTTTAATTTCAGAAAGGCGGCCCTTTTTGGAGCTGGTACAATTGCTTGGTCACCTTTTAGTCCTTTCCAAAGCACTTCATTAAAATCATGATCGTTGATGCTGTCCTCTTTTTTAAAATTAAATGTCTCACTTTTTCTTTGCATTGCAGTTTGTGCTGTGTTCTTTTCATTTAAGTCCCACTGATTCGGCTTTGCCACAAAACCTGGATGACCAGGTGTTTTTTCGAAACACTTCCAAAGGGTATTGGCTGCAGCATCATATTGACTCATGGGTTGCATCCCTAAAATAAGTTCAATGGTTTTTAATACAGATGATGTTGAATAAAGGCTGTGGTCAACAAATCCCTTTTTAACAAAACCACCAGCTAAATATACGGGGCTTCGATGCGCATCCACATGGTCTGGTCCATTTTGTGCATCGTCCTCTAATATGATCACTACAGACTCTTTCCATATAGGACTCTTGCTTAAATATTCAACAAACATGCCAACTGCTAAATCATTATCAGCTACATGAGCATAGGGAGATGGTCTTCCCAATCGCATTCCCTCGGTATGGTCATTAATAAGACGCAAAGTATTTAGTTGAGGCACAGCATTGATTGCCAATAAGGAATCAAAGTCTCTTTTCCATTGTCCAACCCGAGTCGTATCTCTTACGCGTTGATCCCAGCTTGTATAATAAGTGCAATAATGGTTTTTTAATACTGGCAAATTGGGTTTGTAATCATCGGCAAATTCTCCATAAGTCCTATAACTTACACCCGCTCTTTTAGCAAAGTCCCAAATAAATCCATTTTTATTATTCGCTATTTCACGGGTGCCTTCTGCATCATAATTGCCACCTCTTCCACCATAACTAGTTACCCAGTTTTTTTCTAAATAATCATTCGCATATCCACCAAGGGTCCAGTTATGTCCATCAGCGCTCACTTCACCATTCACATAAAAATTATCTAATAAAACAAATTCTTTTGCAAGTGCGTGTTGATTAGGTGTAAACTTTTCTCCAAATAATGCTAAGCTAGTATCGCCATTCCCTTCCTTCACATCTCCTAAAACTTGATCATAGGTTCTGTTTTCTTTTACAATGTAAAATACGTGTTTAATGGGTGATGGTTGTCCAATTTTTTGAGGAATTACTGAACCCGCTTCTGCATAAGATTTTTGTTCACCTTCTTTTGTATAGGGTGTGTTTTCGTATACTGCTGCCGAATATAAACCCATTTGCTTTTCGGAAGGCACATTAATAATACTTAATGTCCCTTTCATTAAACTTCCAATATATTGTTCCTCCTCAACCGATTTAATTAAACCTTGTTGGTAAGCCATTTGTGCCCCTCTTTTATAGGGGTCTGGTCCAAAAGGATTCGCGAAAGAACTAAATCCTTTGCCGTTGGCAACATAAATTTTTCCATGAATAGTTTTTACCGAAGTTGGATACCAACCCACGGGAATAAATCCTTTAGAGTGACTCTCTAATTTTTTACTTACGTCATAAACAGCCAAATAATTATTGTCGGCATTGGCAATGTATAAAGTTTTTTCGTCTTCACTTAGCGCCACACCATTTGTTGTAGAACCTGCAGGGGCATTGGGGTACAGCGCAGTATTTAATACTTCCACTTCCTTGTATGTAGTTAAATCTACAACTGAAACGGTATTATCCTCGGCATTAGCAACATAAAGTAATTTTCCATTTTTAGTAATACAAAAATCATTTGGGTGAACGCCTACTTGGATTTCTTTTATGATTTCATTTGAACTCGTACTAAACACGGTAATTTTTTTGTTACCCCAGCAACTTATATATAATTCTTTTTTGTTGGGGGCAACAACACAAGTATAACCTTCGGCAGCCAAGTAAGTTTTTTGTATTACTTTTTTTGTTTTTAAATTAATAGTATACAAAGCACTGTCGTCTTTTGTTACAACATATAATTTTTGGCTTAACTCGTCGATACACATACCTGTAGGTGAAATTTTACGAGGCCATTTTTCGCCTAATTTTATGGAGTCAATAAGTTTTAATTTTTGATTGTTGATGGCATATTGTAAAATCCAGTTATCATTACCACCTGATGCATATAGGTATTTTTCATCTGGACTAAAAACAATACCTAACCATGATTTTTCAATTGCAATATTATCTACTACTTTATCATTTATTAAGTCAATAAGTTGAAGGCTTTGTTTGCCTTGTCCATTATTGGTTACGGCCATTAATTTTTTTGATTTAGAGACCGCCATGTTTAAAGGCAAATCACCTAATGGCAAACTCTTACCAGCAGGGCTTAAATACCAGCCATTGGGTAACTTTATTTTATTGTTGATATTATTTTGCGCAGAAGATACGAACGCAATACACAAACAGCATAAACTGATAGCAATCTTTTTCATTGTAAAATATTATGATACAATTTAGCGAATCTTATGGAAGCCCTGATAATTGAAGGGTAATAAATAAAGGAATTAACTTATTGTTCATTTAGCCTTAACCTGAAAGACAATTTTTTGAGTAGCATCAATTTTTAACCAGATAAAGGCCCCCAACAAAACAAGTATTCCTATGTATAAAACAGGTAAGTAATATCCATAATTGGAAGCTAAGTAACCAAAAAACACTGTGCTAAAATAGGCCCCCAATAAACCCGCACTATTCATAGATCCTGAAATGCTACCACTTCGGCTGCCGCCCATATCCATTGCTACGGCCCAAGCAACCGGTGCAGTTAAATCCATAAATGCCATACCAATTGCCAATGCAATAATGGCAGTTAAATTATCATTCACTAACGCTGCACCCATTATACAAAGTCCTGCTATAAATAAACCTACCATGGGTACAATCCGTCTTCCCCATTTCTTTCCCCATTTTATACAAGCCATATCACTCAGCCAACCACCCGTAAAACATCCAATGGCAGCTAATACATAAGGTAAGGATGATGCCCAGATTAATTGCGCAGGGGGAATATGTCTTCCTTTTTGTAAATAGGTGTGAAACCAACTTTGAAAAAAATAAGCCCCCACTGCGTAACAAACATACATGGCTAATAAAAACCACAAATTGCTGGATTTAAATCCACTCCAAAAGGAAGTGGCTGCGTGGTCATTTTCCAAGGGTAAGTCACGATGTTCTTGTATAAATTGTAATTCTGCTGTTGTAATGTTTTTGCTTTTAGCCGGATCTTCTTTTTGCCAAAAGAAAAAAACAATTGCCCAAACAATGCCTACTAAGCCCAATACCCAAAACGAGCTATGCCAACTATATTTTTGTTGAATTGGAATTACCATTACAGGCGCCAATGCAGCACCCAAGCGGCTTGCGCCCCATATAATCGCCTGCGCCCTTCCGCGTTCTAAAACTGGAAACCACTTTGATAATAAGATAGAAGTATTTGGATAGGCACCTGCTTCGCCTACTCCAAATAAAAATCGTACAACCAATAACATTATAAATCCATTTGCAAAGCCAGTAAGTATTGTAAATACCGACCACCAAATCACTACGCGAATTAAAATTTTCTTTCCCCCTAATTTGTCTCCTAAAAAGCCAGTTGGAATTTCAAAGCTTGCATACGCTAAAGTAAACATTCCCAAGATCCATCCCCATTGCACTGTACTGAGGTGTAAGTCTTCCATAATATTACTGCTCGCCGATGAAATTGCAATTCTGTCCAAAAAAGTGATCATCGATAAAAGCGACAATATCAATAGTACTTGGTGGCGTTTCTTCATCCAAGCAAATTATAAAAAATCAAGCATTTATAGTAAATACAAGGAAGCTATTTTGTGTACTTCTTCGATAGGATCATGTTCGTTGCGATTGGTTAATACAATCACCATTAATTGCTGTTCAGGAAATAATCCAACAGAATTTCTAAAACCAATGGAACTTCCGTCATGAAAAGGATGTGTAATTTGTTTAAAATCTTCTACATGCCATCCATAGCCATAGTCTATAATTTTTCCATTGTCTAGTTGTGTTCTGCCCCAAGCGCTTTGTTGTTGTGCTTCATTTAAAAAACGATAAGACCAAAGTGCTTTTATCCATTTGGTATATTCTTCGGTATTGGTATAAATGCCACCATCGCCCAATACAGCACTTGTTAAACTTTGATCGGTTTGTAACCAGGTTCCATTTTCAAAACTATGTCCGTATGCACGATTAGCAACAACCGACTTACCTTCTTCAAAAGCCACTGTTGTTTTCATGCCCAAAGGCTTAAATATATTTTGCTGTAAAAATTGCGCAAAAGATATACCACTCACTTGTTCAACTACCAAAGCAAGTATTGCATAACCCGTATTGCTATACTTATATTGCGTGCCCGCTGGGAAGTATAGCGAATCCGTCCTAAACATTAATTGCAAGCAATTGGTATCATGCAATTGGGTTGTTTGTGTTAAAGGCATTAGGTCCTCGTAGTCAACAAGTCCTGCACTATGTGTAAGCAAGTGTTTTACTTTTATATTTTTTCCATAAGC
Source organism: Bacteroidota bacterium (assembly GCA_947454025.1). Classification (GTDB taxonomy): domain Bacteria; phylum Bacteroidota; class Bacteroidia; order Chitinophagales; family Chitinophagaceae; genus Sediminibacterium. Next base: position 23,871 of record CANGIZ010000006.1, read on the forward strand.
TGGAAATCCTGGTAAATATTTTGTGATAGGATCTTCCAAGGAAAGTAAGTGTCTTTGCTCTAACAATAAAATAGACATGGCGGTGAACTGCTTGGTCACTGATGCGAGTCTAAAATTGGTATTAGGATTAATGGGCTCTTGAGTTTTGATATTGCTGACACCATAGCCTTTTTCAAAAACAATTTTATTATGCTGAAATACCAATACGCTTGCTCCTGGTGTATTTGCAGAAGCGTAGTCCTTCATAATATTGTCTATGGAAGCCGCTAATTGTTTTTTGGATTGCGTATTAGAATTTAAAAAAGATAATACTATTAAAAAAGAAATGATGATTTTTTTCATAAACGATTATTTATTCCACCAATAAGTGAATTTTAATACCACGGCCCTATTTTTTATGAATACAGGTCCTATATAATAATTGTCGGTATACACTATAAACAAATCAGACACTGGTTTGTATCTCCACTGAAATCTTGTATTAAAGTTAATATTTTTGGTTTGTTCATTGTATTGATAAAATGCGGTGAAAAATATTTTATTCGTAAATGTCAAATCCATCTTAGGGCCGAGCAAAAGAAAATTATTATTACCCCAAGGTTGTGGTAATTCAATATGATTATAAGTGGCTGCAAAATCTAAGTTTACAAAAGGCTGTATTCTGTATCCAATATCTCCAGAAACACTTACTAAATTTCCATTCGCATAATAACCTCCAACACGGGTGGATAAAGTAAAAGTAGTTTGATGCTGTGGAGCTGAAACCCAATCAAACCCTGCCGTACTCCATTGATGTTTTGTATGTGCGGCTAAAGGCGTCTTGCCAATACGTGTAGGATCGAATGGAGCCAATAATTCCACATAATCATTTTGTATTACCGCTGCTAATGTGCTTTTGTTTCGATAGGTAATTAAATAGGTAAATGCTTTAGTATTGTCGGTACTTCTCATATCCATATTGTAATAATAGGTAGTACTTAGTTGTGGGCCATGGCTTAAAATGATGCCGCTTTTAGGAAAAAACACTTTTGTAATGGCAGGTGCAATTTTAATATAATTATTACGAGGCACATAACCCACTTCGGCATTGTAATTATTGCCTACTATTTCATGCTGCCAAGAAACAATTAGCTTTCGGGTACTGTATTGTAAATTTCCGGCAGTTAAAAAATCGTTACCTGATTTTTGTGGTGTAAATGATTTAATAAAAATGCTTTTACCAGACCATAAATTATTGGAAGGAGCTATTAGATATTCAAATCCAAGGTTTCGATTGTATGCAGTTTCGGCATTTGTACTGCTATTGATATTGTTTATACCCGTTTTGTCAATATAAAAAAGTTCGATACTAGATTTTTTAAATAATTTTCTTTGCAAGGCAAAAACTGAAAAATTTTGTGCACCCGTATTGTCTCCTGGCATATTGGCTGTTTTCATATCCATTACACCAATACGCCATTTTTTATCAATGCTGCCGCTCATTCTAGCGCCATAATCAATATTTGTATTTAATCCAATCCTTCTTGAAAAGAAAGGTCTTGTATTCGCAAAACCTAAGTTGGAAAACAAGTCGGCGTTCTCCAAAAAGAATTGTCTTTTTTCAGGAAAGAACAATTCAAATCTACTTAAGTTGGTTACTTGTCTGTCTACTTCAACTTGTGAAAAATCAGGATTAATTGTAAGATCTAAATTTAAAGAAGAGGACAAACTTATTTTTGCATCCATTCCATATTCTTTTCCAATTACACTTGCTGAATTTATTTTACTACCATCGCTATTGGCAAAATCTTTGCCATAGTTGGTTTTAAAATAGGGAATAAGTGAAAAATTATTTTGGTGTGGAGGTAGGTCTTCGTCCCAAACTAAATTTCCTGTATAAGATAGCGAAGCGGTAGGGAAATGCCTTGGCATAGGCGCCCAGCTTGATTTTTCGGTGGTTTTTAAGTCGTTTCTACTAAAATTAATACCCCATTCTTTTATTCCTTTTTTATATCGAATCGATTTAAAGGGGATAGCTGCCTCCCAAATATATTTTGAACTGTCATTGTAAATTGCTGAAATCCATTTGTTATCCCAGTTTAAATCTACACTGCCACCATCATACATCGTGCCATCCCATTGTGCACCTGCTGCATTTGCTCCAAATGTAAAACCATTTGTTAAATCACCATAGGTGTCCATAAACACAATAAAGTTGTCGTTTTTAGTAAAGTTCCAATCGCGCTTCAGGGACTCTACCATATCCTTACCCTTTGATACTTTAAAACAAATAGCTAAAATGTATAAGTTATTATCATCGAATGTCATTCTAACTTCGGTAGGTACATTCGCAATACTAGTATCCATCGGCTGCACCATCGCGAATTTTTGGGCGATGTCGGCTGTTTTCCAACTTGCTTCATTCATAATGCCATCAATTACAATTGCATCAGTTGCCTTATGAATATGATATTGTTTATTCGTATTCTTTTTTTGAGCAAAACTGATACTACTGGCACCAAAGCTTAAAATGAAAATAAATGCAATCCTAATATTGGATAGGTACATGAGCATTGAATAAAGTGAAGCAATCGTTATTGTATTTATAAATTTAAACTATTCTCCATAATAATATTCAACTGAAATAGTAATATCTTTAAACAGTAAACTAAGTAAGTATAGCAATGAAAAACAACTCAATAAACAGAAGAAAATTTTTAGGTCTTACAGGTTTAACTGCTGCAGCCTTCCCTTTTGGTAATTTGGCTACTGCACAACCAAGTTCCTACCAACCAGTTGCAGGTAATTTTAAAGACAATATTGTACCCATTTCAGTAGCTGAGCGTAAAGAAAGAATTGAAAAGGCGCAGGAACTAATGGCTAAACAAAGGATAGATGCTATTTTTTTAGAGGGCAATACCTCTTGTTTTTATTTTACAGGTATGCGATGGGGACAAAGTGAAAGGACTTTTGGAGTTGTGATTCCTGCCAAGGGGTCCATTGTTTACATCTGTCCAAAATTTGAAGAAGACAGGGCTAAGGAATTAATTAAGCCAGCATTTGGAAATGAAATACGTTGTTGGGAAGAACATGAAAGCCCTTATGCTTTGATTGTGGGTGCTGTAAAAGATCGTGGCGTTAAGTATCATAAAATTGGAATGGAAGAACGCGTTCGATTTTTTATTGCAGATGGTGTAAAAAAATTAGCTACTGGCTTCGAGATAGTAGATGCCACGCCCATTACAGCGGGCTGTAGAATGATTAAGAGTAAAGCAGAAATAGCTTTATTACAAATTGCGAATGATGTAACGATTGAAGCCTATAAGATGTCCTTCCCTAGTGTACATGCTGGTATGTCTCAAACTGAATTGAGCGGAAATATTAGTAGTGCTTTTAGAAAACTTGGATTTAGTGGAGGTGCAATGGCGATAGTAGGAAAATATTCGGCACTGCCTCATGGTAGCATTGCGCCACAAACCATTCAGGAAGGAGATATTGTTTTAATTGATGGTGGCACAACTTGTGAAGGTTATGAATCAGATATATCTCGCACTATTGTAGTAGGAAAACCTACCCAACGACAAATTGATGTTTGGAACACAGAAAAATTAGCACAAGATGCTGCCTTTGCTGCTATTAAAATTGGTGCACCATGTGAAGTGGTAGATGCTGCAGCTAGAGCCGTAATTGAAAAAGCAGGATTTCATAAAAACTATCAACTCCCAGGTTTACCTCATAGAACAGGCCATGGTATTGGTTTAGATGGGCATGAGTGGACCAATTTTGTGAAAGGAAATAAAACGCCGATTCAAGTTGGCATGTGCTTTAGCAACGAACCTACCATTTCGATTCCAGGTGAATTTGGTATTCGATTGGAAGATTGTTTATACATTGGTGAAGACGGCCCACACTTTTTTACCAAGCAAAGTATTTCGATAGATCAACCTTTTGGATAGTATTAATTGACTGCATGAATGTGAATGGAAGCGGTAGGTGTAGCGGGCCTGGAGGGTGTTATTGTGGTAGCCGGCGTCCCTACTAAATTACTACTCGCATTTTTTACACTATAGTATAGTTCTATATAGTCATTGCTATTCAGTTCAATTTCGTAACTACCAGTAACTATATTTTTTATACCTGACCCTTGTATGACACTAGTTAGGTTCGTATTGAGATACGCCGATCCATTGCGTCGAATCCAAACACTTAATTCATCATTACCAATATCTGATTTTATACATTGTATTGTATAATGAACATGGTAAATACCTACGTCTGTAACCGTTATTCGTGTTGGGTTTCCACTGCTGTTATTTGTAATAGTTATTTTATTTGCCAATAATTGAAAATAAAATTTGACCGCTGTCGCGGTAGCAATTGTAGTACTTTGTTTACTTGTATCGTAGAAGCTACCGTATTCATTTTTTACTGGAGTATAACCTAACCCACTTGTAATATCATTAAGGCTAACATTACCAATGGATATTTTTGAATTGATACGATTGCTTAAACTAGTGCTATCAAACTTTGGAATTGCATTGATTCTGTTTGAAAGCTTTATGGTATCAACACTATTAAGCTTTAAGTTGATCCGATTGCTCAAGCTAATGGTATCTGCTTTTTTTAATTTTTCACTGAGCATCAAATTGGTTGCAATACTTATGGGCTTTAAACTATCTGGTGTATTGTTCACTTTATCTATATTTAATAATTTAATAAGGTCCTTGCTATTGTTAACGCCAGTGCCACCTAATTCAATGGGAACAATGCTGTCCAATACATGCGCTTTGTCTGCATAAAGTGCTAATGGCACGTAATTAATTTTTTCTATACCTGCTACTGTAAAAGACAAGCTGTTGTTGGGATCGATTTCTACTTGTAAAAACAAATCGGTGGACTGCCATTTTATTTTTTCAAAATCACCAATAGTAATGACTTTGCCTGGTTCATCCACGCCAATATTTACAAAAAACAAACCCAATGCGTTTGTGGTAATAGATTTAATTTCTTGGTATTCGATTGTATTTTCGGAGGTATCACTTAGTATAGATAGTCTTAATGCAATTTGCTTATTAGGAAGAATAATGCCGTTTTCGTTACGCGCAATCGCTTGTAAGTGAATAGATTTACCAGTTTGCGCGTTTGCGTAAACACTCATAAATAATAGAAGAACCAGATTATATAATTTCATGAAATTAATTTTGAATGAGTTTGAAATATTTTGACCTTTTTAATAAGTCGCCAATTGAATAGTGCACAACTAGATAACAGATCGAATTATTAAGTGCTTCAATTTGTATTTTATGATAAAAACGTAACCCATTGTAGTAGCCTTTCATTTGATATAATAAAATTCCTTGTGAATTAAATAATTGAATAGCATGAATTAATATACCTTCTTGATTCGTTGATATTTGAATTAAATTTGTAAATGGGTTGGGTCCAATTTTTATTTGCAATGCAAAACTGTCTAAATTTTTAAATAAAAGAAAAGGGTCGTTTTTGCTTTGTAAAAAACCAGTCGATAAAAAATAGGATGGGTTATCATGTAGTGTTTTAATGATTGATGCTTCGCCCCAACTCCAGTCTATAGTTAGGTTTGAAAGTTCATGACTAGATCCTGTAACATTGATTGTAAAGGGATCTTGATAAATTGGCATCCATTTATATTGATTATACCCGGATATTGGAATTGCTAATCCCAAAACGATAGATACAATTGTAGATTTATGAAAAAACAAAAAACCCATACACTTGAATAAATGAATTCAAATGTATGGGCCTTTAAATAAGTATTTCCCGAATGGGATTGTTCAGCGCTTAGGCTTTTTTGGAAATTTTATCAATTGCCATTACAAGCTTATCTAAATCTTGTAATCGTGTATATACATGCGGAGTGATTCTTACACAACTAATATTTTCCCAAACTATGCCTACGGTATGGATTTTATAATTATTAAACAATGCACCATCTAATTCACCAGGTGTCATACCGTCGATACTTACTCCACAAATGGCACAAGCATATTGGTCTTTAAACGAAGTATGAATTTTTACTTTTGGTATATTTTGTACGCGGGTTGCCCAATAATTTTTTAAAAAACGAATACGTTCTTCCTTTCTTTTACTACCTATGGCAGTTTGAAAATTGACAGCTTCGCCAATCCCTTGCTCAATAGGAAAGCTTCTGGTACCAAGGGTTTCAAACTTTCTAATATCAGTTCCATTGGGCTTGTCATTACAAACCAACGGCCATATTTTTTCGATATTTTCTTTTTTTATCCAAAGCATTCCACTTCCAATTGGGGCAGATAAAAATTTGTGTAAAGAAGTTCCAAAATAATCGCATCCTAAATCCGGCACTTTATAATCTAATAAACCAAAGCTATGCGCCCCATCTACAATGGTTTCAATACCATGCTTTTTGGCCATAGCAGTGATTTTTTTAACAGGCAGTATTTGTCCAATCCAATTAATAATATGCGTGATGTGAATGATCTTGGTTTTGGGTGTAATGGCTTTTTCAAATGCATTCACAATTTCTTCATCGTTTTCAATTGGAAACTGAAAACTAATTTGTGTGTACACGATACCATCTCTTTGTGCTCTTTGTTTCCAGGCATTAATCATATTCGGATAATCCTGTTTGGTCCCCAATACTTCATCACCCTTGGAAAGGTTTAATCCAAATATGACTGTGTTTAGCGCTTCTGTTGCATTACGGTTGATGGCAATTTCTTCGGGATCGGCTCCTGCTAGTTGTGCGAGTTTATATCTTAATGGCTCCCTTCCCTGATCTAAAATACGCCACATATAATAGGAAGGACCTTCATTGGTCATTTTATTAAAACGTTCCACAGCTTCTTGCACTATACGCGGACTTGGGCTTACTCCCCCATTATTTAAATTAATCAATGCAGGACTTGTAGTATAGCCTTGCTGAATTACAGACCAATAATCTTCATCCATAGCAAGATCCTTGGCACTGATATCTTGTTTGAGTAAATTAAGATGCTCAAACTCGGCGGCATGCGCTTGGTTAAATAAACTATTTGCAGAAAATGCGCCGGCTAATAAGCCTATTTGCTTTACAAAATTGCGTCTATTGGCCATTTACATTAATTATATACCTAAGTTATAAAATATATCAATAAATAATTCGTTATACAAGGAGGAGCTGTACCCTGTTGTTGTTGAATTTAAGTCATTTTAAAACCATTTCATGAGATTTATATTAATTTTTTTGTTTATGGGTTTTTTTGCGCAAAATAGCCTTGCTCAAACTTCTAACATTACAACAAGTAAAAAAGTAGAGGACTATATACAATTAGGACTAGAAAACAGTCCTTTATTAAAAGACCTCCAAAATCAACGTCTTACTAATTTAATTGATAGTTTAAAAATATTAGCGAGCTATAAAGTACAGGTTAACGGGATGAGTAATAACAGCTATGCACCCTCATCAAATGGCTGGGGCTATGATTATGCAGTTACTAATGGTACCAACTTTGCTCAACAGGTAGTTGCCACCAAGCGTTTAGTAGGCAATCAAAATTTAAACAATCAACACGAGGCTATTCGATTGTTAAACGAGTCGTTAAAAATTGCAGGTAAAATTTCTACACAGGATTTAATTAAAACCATCACCGCGCAATACATCACCGCTTTTGGGGTGTACCAACAAATTAAATTTAATCAATCCATCATTGATCTTTTGAATAAAGAACAATTGGTTTTAAAAATCTATACCGAAAAGGGAATTTACAAACAAACAGATTATTTAAATTTTTTAGTTACTACTCAGCAACAGGAAATTGTTACAGAACAATTGAATGCTCAATTTCAAAATGAAATTGCATCTTTAAACTATTTATGTGGTATAAGGGATACAGCACAGGTGCAATTATTAGATCCAATTATTAAAATGGAACCACTAGCTCAAATTGAAAATACAGTTTATTATCAACAATTTGTAGTAGATAGTTTTAAATTAAAAAATGCTACTGAGCAAATTAAATTCAATTATAAGCCTAAAGTAAACTTATATGCCGATGGCGGTTACTTAAGCACTTTTGCACAGAACGCTTATAAAAATTTTGGTGTAAGTGCAGGCGTCTCAATAGCTGTTCCTATATATGATGGCCATCAGAAAAAAATGCAGTTTGATAAAATTAAAATTTCAGAACAAACCAGATCAGATTATCGTGATTTTTTTAAAAAACAATTCGATCAACAAATTTTGCAATTGGTTCAACAGTTAACTGCTACTGAAAAAATAATTAAACAAACACAAAAGCAAATTGTATACTCAGAATCTCTTATCGAGGCAAATAAAAAATTATTAGAAGTTGGGGAAGTACATATCACGGACTATATATTAGCTATCAACAATTATTTGTTTGCAAAAAACGCAATCACACAAAACACAATCAATAAATTCCAAATTATTAATCAAATTAATTATTGGAATAAAAAATAAGATGAATATGAATAATTATAAATTACTTATTACAGCATTTGCCTTTACTTCCATTATTGCATGTAAAACTGAAGTAAAAGAGGAGGCAAATGAAGTTGTTGCTATGGGTACACCAGTGACTTTAACAAGTCCGGTAAATGGCAAAATGAATGATGAAGTGGAACTCAATGCAGTGTCCACTTTTTTATTAAAGACAAATGTAAAATCTAATGCAAATGGTTATTTGCAGTTAGTGAATGCAAGTTTAGGTAAATTGGTAAATAAAGGGGAAGAACTTTTTGTAATAAAAACCAAGGAAGCTTCTTCCTTAGGGTCAAATCTTACTGGATTAGATAGTTCTATGCATTTTGAGGGAACTATTCATGTAAAAGCGCCAGGTACGGGTTATATTTCTCAAATTAATTATCGTGTTGGCGATTATGTACAAGATGGGGAAGCATTAGCGACAATCACGGATGCTAAAAGCTTTGTCTTTTTATTAGAACTTCCATATGAATTAAAAGCCTACTTGCCTGCCAACAAACAGGTGCAATTAAAATTGCCAGATGCGAATTTATTAAACGGAGTTATTGAATCACCACTTCCTTCCGTTGATCCAGTTTCACAAACACAGCGTTACATTGTTCGGGTGAATAAATTGAACGCCATCCCTGAAAATTTAATTGCTAAAGTAAACCTGATTAAACAATCAAGACAAAATACGATTTCGGTTCCAAAAGCCGCATTGTTGTCCAATGAAACACAATCTGAATTTTGGATTATGAAATTGATTGACAGCAATACTGCAGTAAGAGTAAATATTACAAAAGGAATAGAGAGCAATAGTCATGTAGAAATTTTATCTCCAACACTTTCTGCTAATGATAAAATTGTTTTAACAGGAAATTATGGTTTAAGTGATACAGCAAAAGTGGTAATCAAAAAACAATAGTACTTATGAGAAAATTTTTCTCTTCTTATAAAAATCCAATTACTGTAGTTGCCGTCTTTATTATTTTAGGAGGTCTTTTTGCCTATAGTAAACTGCAAACATCTTTGTTTCCGGAAATCACTTTTCCTAAAATAAAAATTATTGCAGATGCAGGTCAGTTGCCGGTTAAAAAAATGATGGTAACCGTGACAAGACAATTAGAAAATGCCGTTAAGCAAGTGCCAGATTTGAAAATGATACGTAGTACTACTAGTAGAGGCAGTTGTGAAATTTCGGCATTTATGGATTGGCGTGCAAATATTGATATTAGTCAACAAAGAATAGAATCAAAAATCAACGAAATACGTAATACGCTTCCTCCGGAAACCAATATTACTGTGGAGCGGATGAATCCTTCAATATTACCAATTGCAGGTTATTCCTTGGAAAGTAATAGCAGGTCTCCAATTGAAATGAAAATGCTTGCGATGTATACCATCAAACCATTCTTATCACAAGTGGAAGGCGTTGCAGAAATTAGAGTGATTGGTGGCAAATCCAAAGAATATTGGGCTACTTTAAATACGCAAAAAATGAGTAGTCTTGGCATTACTCCCGATGCCGTTAACAACGCACTATCACAAACTAATTTTATTAATTCCAATGGATATTTGTCGGATTATCGTTTATTATACTTAACAACAACCGATGCTTCTGTAGCTTCCATGTCACAATTGGAAAATGTAGTTATTAGTAATGACGGCAAGCGAATTGTTTTATTGAAAGACATTGCCGACGTAAAAATTCAAGAGGCAAAAGAGTATGTAAAAATTAATGCCAATGGGAAAGATGGATTGTTATTGGCTGTTATTAAACAGCCTAACAGCAATTTGGTAGAATTGACTGAAAAGTTAAATGTAAAATTAGCAGAAGTAAAAAAATTAATTCCCAATGATGTTACCATCAAACCTTTCTATGTGCAAGCAGAATTTGTACAAGACTCTATTAAAAGTGTAACTGATAGTTTATGGATTGGATTGGGCTTGGCTATTTTTGTTGCAATTTTATTTTTGCGCTCAATAAAATCAAGTGCGGTAATATTAATTACTATCCCTATTATTTTGGGATTGACCCTAATTATTTTATATGCTTTTGGTCAGACCTTTAATATCATGACCTTGGGCGCATTAGCAGCAGCGATTGGATTGATTATAGACGATGCTATTGTAGTGGTAGAACAAATTCACCGAACGCATGAGGAGCATCCTAATGAGCCCACTAACACTCTAGTCATTAAAGCAATTCAATATTTATTGCCAGCAATGGTTGGATCTTCATTAAGTACTATCGTAATATTTTTACCATTCGAATTAATGAGTGGTGTAGCTGGTGCCTATTTTAAAGTGCTTACAAATACTATGATTATTGCATTAGTATGTTCTTTCTTGGTGACATGGATTATTTTACCTGTTATATATCTTTTGTTAACTAAAAACGCCAATGCCAATCATTTCACACCAGAAAAATCAAAAGAAGTAAAGGTTAAAACACAAAAATGGGTTGGATTTTTCATTCGCAAACCAATTATTAGTATTGCAATATTAGTAGGTTTGATTATTTCTATAGTACTCATATTCCCTAAACTCGAAACGGGATTTTTACCCGAAATGGATGAAGGTAGTATTGTTTTTGATTATAGTTCTCCCCCAGGAACTTCATTGGAAGAAACGGATCGAATGTTGAGAGAGGTTGAAAAAACATTAGTAGAAATTCCTGAAATAAAAGCATACAGTAGAAGAACAGGGACACAGATGGGCTTTTTTATAACTGAGCCAAATAGAGGAGACTATTTGATTCAACTTAAAAAGGATCGAACTAAAACCACCGAAGAAGTCATAAGTGATATTCGTAAAAAAGTAGAATCTACACAACCTGCGTTACGTATTGACTTTGGTCAAGTAATTGGAGATATGTTGGGTGACTTGATGACTTCCGTTCAACCAATTGAGGTGAAAATATTTGGAACAGATCAGGATAAACTTAAAACACTTTCACATGATGTAGCTGCCGCTATTACAAAGGTGGAAGGATCGGCAGATGTTTTTGATGGTGTGGTGATTGCTGGTCCTTCAATTGATATACAACCCAAGTATGCTATGCTTGCACAGTATGGCATTACCCCAGCCAATTTACAATATCAAATGCAGTCCAGTTTAGAGGGTAATATAGTAGGAACAGTCTATGACAAAGAACAGTTTTCAAATATTAGAATGGTGTATCCCGGAAGTCGAGTTTTAAGTGTTAAGGGTATTCACAATACACCTATCTTTTTGCCAAATGGAAAATTAAAACCAATTGGTCAGTTAGCGAATGTTCAATTAAATAGTGGAGATGCAGAAATTCAAAGAGAAAATTTGCAGTCTATGGGTGTAGTTACAGCACGTTTAGAAGGGAGAGATTTAGGAGCAGTAATGAAAGATATAAAGGCTACTATTCAAAAAAATATTCAATTACCACAAGGTTATGCTGTGGTTTACGGCGGTTCCTATGCCGATCAACAACAATCCTTTAGCGAGCTATTGTTTATATTAATTACAGCAAGTTTGTTGGTATTTGGGGTGATTCTTTTTTTATTCAAAGAGTTTAAAATTGCCTTTATTATATTAATTGTATCCGTATTGGGAATTAGCGGTAGTTATTTAGGACTATTTATTACAGGTACACCTTTGAATGTTGGTAGCTATACTGGATTGATTATGATTGTAGGTATTATTGGTGAAAATGCCATTTTTACTTTTCTACAGTTTAAAGAGTCATTCGCATTATCCAATAATATCGACGAAGCCATTATCTATTCTATTTCCACAAGGTTAAGGCCTAAATTAATGACTGCATTAGGGGCCATTATTGCCTTAATGCCTATTGCACTTGGAATAGGAACAGGCGCTCAATTGCATCAGCCCTTAGCTATTGCTGTAATTGGAGGCTTTATTATAGCACTCCCGTTGCTTTTAATAGTATTACCAAGTTTTATACGAATGGTATACCGATTAAAATAAGTATTACGTAAATTGAACTTAATAAAAATACATATCATGAAAAAAATTGGTTTAGTAAGCATCACATTGATTACACTTTCATTACAAATGAATAAATTAGATGCACAAGCAAGTAATTATAAATTGAAAAACACATTTCATATTGCTAGTGCGGGTGGTTGGGACTATATAGCTATTAATCCTACCTCAAATAAATTATACATGTCTCATGGAACACAAGTTAATATTTTAGATAAAACAACAGGGGACTCTTTGGGAATTATTCCAAACACAAATGGTGTACATGGAATTACTTTTATCAATGCTTTACAAAAGGGATATACTAGTAATGGTCGAAGTAACGACGTGACAGTTTTTGATTTAAACACTAATGCAGTTATTACAAAAATTGCTACGGGTGAAAATCCAGATGCTATATTTTATGAAGAATTTGCAAAACGCATTATTACTTGTAATGGAAAAAGTAAGGACTTAAGTATTATAGACCCTACTACGAACAAAGTGGTTGCTACCATTCCAGTTGGTGGAAAGCCGGAAACTGCAGTAAGTGATAATGCAGGAAGTGTTTATGTAAACGTTGAAGATAAAAATGAAATTGTAAAAATTGATATCAAAAATAATACAGTAGTGGCCCATTGGTCTATTGAGCCAGGAGAGGAGCCAACAGGATTGGCGATTGATATTAAAACCAAAAGATTATTTGCTGGTACTGATAAAAAATTAATTATTGTTGATGCAAATAATGGAAAAGTTGTAGCTAAATTGCCAATTGGGGATGGTTGTGATGGTGTTGCATTTAATAATGACTTGAAATATATTTATACTTCAAATGGTGAAGGAACTATGACTATTGTTAAAGAAAATAGTGCAAATGATTTTAAAGTTGTTGAAAACATTAAAACAAAAAAAGGTGCAAGAACCATTGGAAATGATGAATCAACACATTTATTGTATTTGCCAACAGCCGATTTTGAAACTCAAGTTGCAGGGGACAAATCAAGACCCAAAATGATACCAGGTACTTTTCAAATTTTGGTATACGGGAATAAATAAGCAAATCATTTATTGGAACTATTTTTATTGGTTTAGGTAGGAATGCCTAAACCAATTTTAGTAATCCCCAAAGGCCCAAAATATAAACAATCACAACAATAAAGGAATCAATGCCCATTCTAAATATTTGTTTTTTAGAATGTACTACCATGCCAATCATGTAAATGCCGGTTAATATAATACCCAACATGGTTAAATAGATGTCGGAGGGTTTTAAATTGGGTAAAATCGCATCTCCACCAATGAAGGAAGCCATTAAAAAAAGTACAGGCAAAAAAGCGTTGCCTCCAAAAATATCACTAACCGCCATATTATAATCTCTAATTTTTGCGGATGCAATGCCTGTTGAAATTTCGGGAAGGGCTGTGCACAATGCTAAAATGGTACCACCAAACAGTACTCCACTTATTCCCCAGCGAATAGCAAGTTGCTCGCCTGTTACTTCTAAAGCCCAGCCTGCAAATAAAGTAATGATTGCCCCTATCAAAAATACCCCAAAAGCAGCTCCAATACCTCCTTTAAATCTTGATTTGGGTAAGCGGAGCATTTGAGTATTCAGTTTATGTTGTACAATATCAGGTTTCTTTTTGGACATAAAAGTAGACGTCAAATAAATGGTACCTAACCAAATGGCTAAAATGATCCATTCAAAAGGAGTGCTTCTTGCAAAGAAGAGGGTACTTGGAAATTGACTCGCTATAATCACCATGGACAAAACAAAAATTAAAGCAACTCCTTCAACAATTAAAATTTTAGCATGTCCTTTTTCCGTTAAGGGTGCTGAACGACCCACACCAAAAATATCTATTAAAACTAATACCACCGTTTGAATCGCAATGCCTCCTAATAAATTACTAATCGCAATATCATAATCTCTGTGATAGGCAGCCACTGCGGTAATAGCAATTTCTGGAAGATTTGTTACAATCGCTAAAAAAACCATGCCTCCAAATGCACCTCCTAATGAGTAATTAGTAGTGATCGCGTCAATTGCTTTTGTTAACTTAATGCCACTAATCCAAATTGCTATTGTGGAAACAATAAATATTGCAATGAGAAGTGTGCTTGAAAAAGAAACAAAATTCATGGCTAGTGCAGTTTTACTGTATTAAAGTTACCGTTTAATGGTGTGGAATATTAAAAACTAAAAGAAAGACTTTGAGCATAGTTGTAATGGAAATGATCAATCGGTACGATAGGGGCTGTGTCGTATAAAAAATCAATATTAAATGAGGTGCTCAAACGCTTGCTAATTGGGAATTGTAAAGTTGTAAATACAGAAGTTCGGTTGCTAAATTGTTTTTCATACCAACCTGATTGATTAAATGCTCTAATAATTACTTCGAAATTATTAGTTGGATTAATGAAAGAATATTTTGCCGTTAAATTTAATTTTGGATGTGTTATATGTATGGGTGTATTATGGATGAATGTTTCATCGTTCACTGCAGACCAATTCCAATCTTCTTTTTCTAAAAACATTCCAGCACCTAAAAAGAAATCTTCAGTTTGCGTATTTTTAAAATAGTGTACTAGATTCATTCCGGCTAAACTTCTGCTTTCTAATCCTAAACCTCCATCCCATTGATATTGTAAAAACGATTCCCAATAAAAATGTTTACCAATGCTATGATTGTGTTTCAATTGAAATGTACCCACATCTTGTATAGATTGTCCACCATTGGTCACGCGATCAATTTTAGTATACAAGGTGGTGGCATTATTTTTTCCAATGAATGTAAAGTCACCTGCATAAAATAAATCTACTAAGCTCTTTTTTTGTTGGTCAGTAGCAATCGCTAAAGATATAATGCTTTGAATTTTTTTAGTTGAATCTAATCCTGCTGTTTTATCGGTATTTAATACCTGGGCATGTACAAATTGAAATAGTCCTATGGACACTACGAAACATATTACATAAGGAACATAGTGTCGGTTCATTTTCATGATTTAGATAACTAAATATTCCGGCACAAGACCGGGTTATTTTAATAACGTTAAATAGGTACAACTAGTATTTCAAATTGATTATTAAATATAAAAGCACATTTATAATATATGTATATAATTGACAATCAATAATATAGTAAAAAGCTAAAATAATTTTAAAAGTCTATAAAAATAGTAGACAATATCAATAATTTTACTATCTTTGTCCTGTCATCAAGAATCCTTGAAAGGGTGCCAACCGAGAGTGAACAACTCCGCGGTGGTAAAACGATGAGGACAAAGTCAAAATAAAATAATATGCAATCAACATATCCCGAAATTTTACACCGAATTCATGCTAAGGAAACTTAGTTAAGGTATTGTCATGTGGCCGAGTGGAAAGGCAGGGGTCAGCAAAACCCTCAACGATGGTTCGATCCCATCTATGACAGCAGCATATACATAGGCAGGCAATCGTTAAGACGGGCGGTATTTTTATACTGCCCAATTTTTTGTTTAGTTCATGCTAACCAGCTTAATAATAGCTTAAAACATATATAAAAAGGTTAAAAGCTAATTTGAATCATGTTTAAACATTTATTTTAAACGATCTTTGAGCAACAGGTATTAAATTATGAAATCAATGAAATTACTTCTTGCCCTTCTTTTTTTTATAAGTACTTCCTTCGTAGCAACCGAACCGGAATGGAAGCACAACTTAACTGATGCATTACAGGTTGCAAAAAAAGAGCATAAGTTTATTTTAGTGAATTTTTCAGGATCTGATTGGTGTGGGCCTTGCATTCGTTTGCATAAAGAAGTTTTTGTAATGGAAAATTTTATAAAAGTAGCTAACGATAAACTCGTTTTATTAAACGCTGATTTTCCGCGATATAAAAAAAATCAATTGCCGCCTGCACAGCAAAAGATAAATGACGATATAGCAGAACGCTATAATAACAAAGGGGTATTTCCTTTAACCGTGCTAGTTGACGAGAAAGGAAATCAAATTAAAAGTTGGGAAGGGTTTCCATCTTCACCCACTGAATTCATTGCAGATATTCAACAAACGATACAAGATCATCAAAACTAATGAGTGAATTGTCTTTATATAAAAAAGCAATGAAACTAATGGGCAATCATTTTGAAATCACCGTAGTGGCCAATGATGAAGCTTGGGCAAATGAAAAAATAGATTTAGCAGTAATTGAAATACAGCGAATAGAAAAACTGTTAACTACTTATGCTGCCGACAGCGAAACAAATTTAATAAATGAAAATGCGGGTATCTCACCTGTAAAAGTCAGTAAGGAAATTATAGAATTAATAGAAAGAGCGATTCGTATTTCTTCGGTTACGCAGGGCGCTTTTGATATTTCCTATGGATCGGTTGACAAATCACTTTGGAATTTTGACACCACCATGACAAGTTTGCCTAATAAAGAAATTGCAAAGCAATCGGTACGATTAATCAATTATAAAAACATCATTGTAGACAAGCAAACGCAAACTGTGTTTTTAAAAGAGATCGGTATGCGTATTGGTTTTGGCGGTATTGGTAAAGGCTATGCAGCAGAACGTGCGAAATTAATCATGCAGGCTGCTGGCGTAAAGAGTGGTGTAGTAAATGCTTCGGGCGATTTAACTACTTGGGGTACCATGCCTAATGGTGAAAAATGGACTATTGGGATTGTACATCCCGAAATGGCAGATAAAGTATTCTCTTATATGAATGTAAGTGGACTTTCAGTAGCCACATCGGGTAATTATGAAAAGTATATAATGATTGACGGTAAGAAATATTCTCATACTATTAATCCAAAAACAGGACTTCCAGTTACGGGTATTAAAAGTGTAACGATCGTTTCAACCAATGCCGAAGTAGCGGATGCAATGGCAACTCCTGTGATGATTATGGGTATTGAAGCGGGACTAAATATGATTAATCAAATTAATGATATAGAAGCGATTGTAATAGACGATAACAATACTTTATACGCCACCAAAAATATTTTATTAACGAAATAATTAAATAATGATGCATACTAAAAAAATCAGTCTGTTTTCTTTGTTGTTTCTGCTAATTTTTGCAAGTGCTTGCGAAACAGTAAAAGAGTATCAAAAAAACAGATTGAACGATGCCGAAATGGCATTGTCCAATAGACGTGTTGAAAAAAACGAAATGAACTTCCAATCGTATAAGGAAGGTGCAGCTGGTGCGAATGGCGGTAAAACAGGCGGAGGCTGCGGTTGTAACTAAATTGATTAATTATTATAAGTATTGAATGAAAAAATTATCGCTTACACTGATTGGATTGTATTTGTTGTTTTTGCACGGGTATTCACAAATAACACAACACTATGAAAATATTTTTCAATCTCGTCCTTTAAAACTTGAAGAGATTAATTTAGTGACAAGTTACTATTCACAAAATGGTTCTCACTCCGCAGTAACAGGAGGTGGTACTTCCTTGTTGGGATTAGGTGCTAATGCAATTACGCTTCCGGGTTCAGAGCAATTAAATGACTTCTCCAATATGTTGGAGTTAAAATTAGTTGGCTATGGTGAAACAGGAAACAAACATACTATTTTAGCAGGTTTGGGTGTAGATCATCATACAGCGGCTTCACAAAAATATATTTCCCCATCAGGTGCTTCCAATGCGGGCGGTACGCGCGTGTATCCTTCCCTAAATTGGACCGTTGAAAATTTAGATAAAGGCACAGAAGTAGGTATTGGAACTTATTATTCTCATGAGTATAATTATTCCTCTTTTGCATTAGATGGTCATGTAGGTTATAAAAACAAAACTGGCGGTGAGTTTGGGGCTAAAGTTTCTGCTTACTTTGACCAAGTAACTTTGATTTATCCTAAAGACGATTCAACGATGTATAAAACGGGCACCAATGATTTAGTAACACCATATGATCAGTTCGTAATCAAAACCAATGCGAGTACAGGAATAAGTTATTCTTATTCGCCTGGAACAAGCGGAGAGTCTGCCGCTTATCCAACAGCTTCAAGAAATACATTTACTGCATCTTTATCCTATAGTCAGGTAATCAATAAAAGTGTTCAAATGGCTATTTTATTTGATGCCGTAAAACAAGAAGGGTATTTAAGTTTGCCATTTCACCGCGTTATTTTCAATAATCATTTAGAACGTTATGAAAAACAACCGGACTCGCGAACTAAATTACCGATTGGATTGAGATTGAATTATTTTATTGGAGATGATGTAATTGTACGATCCTACTATAGATATTATACCGACGACTGGGGATTAACTTCTCATACAGCGAGCATAGAAGTGCCATATAAAATAACACCGTTCTTTTCACTCTCTCCTTTTTATAGATATTATACGCAAACGGCAACAAAGTATTTTGCGCCATTGTATCAGCATATGGTTGACGCAGCAGGAAATCCGAAAGAGCAATATTATACAAGTAACTATGCATCTTCGGCTTTTAATAGTAATTATTATGGAATTGGTATGCGATCTGCTCCTCCAGGTGGATTCAAGGATACTTATTTAGCTTCTTTGGAAGTAAGGTATGGACACTATGTACAAACCACTGATTTAAATTCAAATGTAATATCGCTTCACTTTACATTTAAATAGTAAGTTTCCTGTATAATAAAAAGGCGAACCATCTTGTATGTGTTCGCTTTTTTTATGCTCGCCATAGTAGTTGTTATTAAAATTCAATTAAATTTGGATTAAAGCCAATGCATGGAAAAAATAAGATGGGGAATAATTGGTTGTGGTAATGTTACTGAAATGAAAAGTGGTCCCGCTTTTAATAAAGTATCTCATTCAATTTTAATGGGTGTAATGCGAAGAAATGAAGCATTGTTAAAAGACTATGCTTCTAGACACAACGTACCCTATTCATTTACAAACGCAACCGACTTAATAAACCATCCGGAAATTGATGCAGTTTATATTGCAACGCCACCTAATGTGCATGAAGCATATGCAATTCAAGCCCTAAGGGCCAATAAAATGGTGTATGTAGAAAAACCAATGGCTACAACGGTTGCAGCTTGTTTACGTATGCAAGAACTAGCAAATGAATTAAATGGCAAATTAGTAGTTGCTCATTATCGCCGTGCCTTACCCTTGTTCCTTAAAGTGAAATCATTATTGGAAGAAAAGTATATCGGAAAAATTAAGGCTGTTCATTTAACAATGCATAAAAAAGCAGGCACTCCCGATTATTATACAAACAACTGGCGTGTAGATAAAGAGTTGGCAGGCGGTGGTTTGTTTTATGACCTGGCTCCTCATCAGCTAGATTTGGTTTTATATTTTTTTGGTCAAGCTTTGTCGTTTAGTGGGAAAGCTTTTAACAAAGGAGGACTTTATGCAGTTGAAGACACTGTGCTTGGAGAAATTTTATTGGAAAACAATATTCATTTTTATGGGGATTGGTGTTTTGCAATTGAGGATAACAATGAGAAAGATGAGTTTAAAATCATGGGTGATTTAGGCACCATTCGTTTTCCAGTATTTGGACATACTATCACTATTGAAAAAAATGGAGTTGCAGAGCAGCTTGAATTTAATCCTCCAATGCACAATCAACAAAATCTTATTGAAAAATGTGTAACTTACTTTTTAGGACAAGGGGAAAATCCATGTACAGCAAATGACACAATACAGTCAATGCGCATTATGGAGGCTTTTGTTTATGGGAATAATAAATAAATATTGAATGAAAAAGGTTTTCGTAAGTGGTTGCTTTGACTTATTACACAGTGGTCATATTGCTTTTTTAGAACAAGCCGCCAATTTTGGTGCGCTATACGTTTGTATTGGATCGGATCATACTGTTTATGATTTGAAAGGAAGGTACCCTGTAATTACACAGGACGAAAGAAGGTATATGATTCAGGCTTTAAAATGCGTCACTGAGTGTAGAATTAATAAAGGTTCAGGTATTCTTGATTTTGAAAGTGAATTACAAGAAATTAAACCTGAAATATTTGTTGTGAATGAAGATGGAAACACGCCTGCAAAAGCTGCATTGTGTAAGTCCATGGGTATTGAGTACAAAGTTCTGGAGCGTATTCCATCGGAAGGTCTGCCAGTAAGGTCCACAACTAGCTTAAGGACTAATTCTATTATCCCATTTAGAATTGATTTGGCAGGAGGCTGGTTGGACCAGCCTTATGTAAATAATTTATTTCCAGGTTCGGTATTGACTATATCCATTGAGCCAACATTGGAGTTTAATAACCGAAGTGGAATGTCGAGTAGTACAAGAAACAAGGCAATTGAATTATGGAAAGCACAGCTTCCCGAAGGCGACGCCGAACAATTGGCAAAAATTTTATTCAGTTATGAAAACCCACCAGGTACGCAAAATATTGCAGGATCTCAGGATGCTTTGGGAATTGTTTTACCAGGGTTAAATAATCTTCATTACAATCAATCTTATTGGCCACACGAAATTGAATCAGTTGAAGAAGAAGAAATTTTATCATGGATTGAAAATCATTTGTATTTAATCCCATTAGACCCTCGTCAAAACGATTATGATGTATTGAAAAATACGCATATCACTAAAGAGGGCGCAGCAGCATTGGCCAAAGCAGCACAGGGATGCTGGGAAAGTATTTTGAATAAGGATTTGAAAAACTTTGGAAAATATTTTTTGGATTCTTTTAATGCACAAGTAGCCATGTTCCCCAATATGGTGGATGCAACTTTATTGGCAACCATAAATACTTTAACCGATAAAGCCCTTGGTTATAAACTTTCAGGTGCAGGTGGAGGAGGTTATTTAATTTTAGTGAGCGAAACTCCGATTGAAAATGCAATTCAAATTAAAATTCGTCGAAAAAATTTATTGTAATGAGATATTGTTTAGCGCTTGATCTTAAAGACGAACCAGCATTGATTGCTGCTTATGATGAGTACCATCAATCTGTATGGCCTGAAGTAGTTGATTCTATAAAAACATCGGGTATTGATCATTTAGAAATATATAGAGTTGCTAATCGATTGTTTATGATTATTGAAGCAGGTCCTGATTTTAGTTTTGAACAGAAAGCTATTTTAGATGCTCAAAACGAAATCGTTCAACAATGGGAAAAAACAATGTGGTCATATCAACAAGCACTACCTATTGCAAAGCCTGGAGAGAAATGGGTGCTCATGCAAAAAATTTGTTCAATTTAATTAGTGGGGTAATTTTTCTTTTAATAAACCATAGGTCCAAGTGCCAGCTAATGCGCTAGCTATCACTACTACAATGGAGCCAACGCCAGCGCCTATTTGAGCAAAGAGTGGACCAGGACAAGCACCTGTCATTGCCCAACCCAATCCAAACATAAGGCCACCATACACCTGCCCCTTTGTAAATTTCTTTTTTACAATTACTATTTCTTCACCTTGTATGGTTTTGACTTTGAATTTTTTAATGAGTGCAACCGATAATGCACCAACTGTAACCGCAGTTCCAATTACACCATACATATGAAAACTTTGTAGTCGAAACATTTCTTGAATACGAAACCAGGAAATGATTTCTGCTTTTACAAAAACAATCCCAAATACAATTCCTACTAAGCTGTATTTTAATAAACCGAAACTATTTTCTTTTTTATCAGAATGATTGATACAAGCCGATGTTTCGTCCAATAGTTCTTGTTGATTATTTTGTGTATTGATCGTAGACATATTTTATTTCATTTGTAAGATAAAAGGTAAGATTAGGTTAGTCATTATAAATCCCCCTAACATAAAACAGATAGTAGCAACCAGTGAAGGCCATTGTAAATTACTTAAGCCCATAATGGAATGTCCCGAGGTACAACCATTTGCATACCTAGTACCAAAGCCCACTAAAAAACCACCCACCACCATTAAAATAAAACCTCTTGGGGTCGCTAAGGCCTGAAAACTAAAAAGATCGTTGGGGAGTAAATGATTAAAGTCGTGAATATTCCAAGCACTCAATGTAGATTTCAATTGTGCGTTCACAACCAGGTTATTTGGATTTGATAAATAGGTATTTGCAATAAAAGCGCCAGCAATGATACCACCCACAAAAAATAAATTCCATGTTTCCTTTTTCCAATTGTATTTAAAAAATGGAATGTTCGCTGGAAAACAGGCTGCACATATATGTCGAAGGTTAGAAGAAATGCCAAAGGTTTTGTTGCCTATTATTAACAAGCCAGGTACAATCAATCCAATAATTGTTCCGGCAATATACCAAGGCCATGGTGCCAAAAGCTTTTCAAAAAATTCTTGCATGGTTTTCAACGCGTTTAATTAGTCTACAAATATAGTAGAATAATTAGAATTTAAGAAAAGGAATGCTTGTCTTTAATATCAGTAATAGATTATGCGAAAAATTGCTCGAACATGATTACAAGGGACATAGTTAGAACAAACCATCCAAAACCTTTCTTAAGCTTTGCGCCATCCATCTTTTTATTTAAATAATTTCCAGTAATAATTCCAAGTGTAGCTAATAACACAATGCTTAATAAGAATTTCCAGTCTACCGAAAGGTGCATTAAATCACCACTAAATCCAACTAATGATTTGATCGTTATTATAAATAGTGAGGATGCAATTGCTTTTTTCATGGGAAGCTTCCCCAAAATCACTAATGCCGGTATGATTAAAAACCCTCCTCCTGCGCCCACAATACCGGTAACTAATCCTTCTGCAAGCCCAACGATCGAAAGCGTATATACGTATACAGGCTGCTGGCCTTCCACTTCCACATTCTTTTTACCTAGTACCATTGAAATTGCTGAAGCCAACATAAGTGTTGCGAAAAACAACATGATAAAACTATTCTTACTCACCACTGTATTTTGAAAAATAGTGAATTGAGTAGGAATGGCATGAAGTATAAATTTTCTTGCTAAAAAAACACCGGCTATAGAAGGGGCTCCAAATAGTACAATAATTTTTAAGTCTAATAATTTTTGTCTTAAACGCGAAATAACGCCGGCGATACTACTTACGCCAACAATACATAAAGAATAAGTGGTCGCCAACAAAGGATCTACATGAAAAAGATATACCAGAACCGGTACCGTTAAAATAGAGCCACCGCTACCAATAAGGCCTAATGAAATTCCAATTAAAATAGAAGCCGCATATCCTAACAATTCCATGTATTCAATTTTTGCAAACATCGTGTTAATGGTGTACAATTTATGTACTATTTGTCACTTAATTAATAAATTTGAACAAAAGTGATTTTTGTCACGCGTTACACTAATTTTATGTTGGATCTTTAAACAAGATTTACAAATTTATAGTTATGAAAGTAGAGCAAATATATACGGGTTGTCTTGCACAAGGTGCTTATTATATCATGAGTGAAGGGGAAGTAGCCATCATTGA
Organism: Bacteroidota bacterium; assembly: GCA_947454025.1. Lineage (GTDB taxonomy): Bacteria > Bacteroidota > Bacteroidia > Chitinophagales > Chitinophagaceae > Sediminibacterium. Next base: position 47,661 of record CANGIZ010000006.1, read on the forward strand.
TCCATTGAGAGAAGTAGATGCTTATTTGCAAAAAGCATTTGTTGACAAGGCTCAAATAAAATATGTTTTGGAAACACATTTTCATGCTGATTTTGTTTCAGGACATTTAGACCTTGCAAAAAAAACAGGTGCTACCATTGTATATGGTCCTACTGCAGCACCTGCTTTTGATTTTTATTCGGCTAAGGATGGAGAAATACTAGCGTTAGGAAAAGTAAAAATAAAAGTGATTCATACTCCTGGCCATACCATGGAGAGCACTTGTTATTTGTTAATGGATGAGTCTGGAAAGGAAGTGGCTTTGTTTAGCGGAGACACTTTATTTATTGGGGATGTGGGCCGTCCCGACTTAGCACAAAAAGTAAAAGCAGAATTGACACAGGAAATATTAGCTGCACATTTGTATGATTCATTACGCAATAAAATCATGCCATTGTCGGATGATATTGTAATTTATCCAGCACATGGTGCAGGAAGTGCTTGTGGTAAAAAAATGAGTAAGGAAACGCAGGACACCTTAGGACATCAAAAAGAAACTAATTATGCTTTAGATCCAATATTAGATAAAGAAGCATTTATTGCTGCAGTATTAGATGGATTGGTTGCACCTCCTGGTTACTTCCCCTTAAATGTGATGATGAATATACAAGGTTATGAAAGTATTGATGATGTATTGGAAAGAGGACAACATGAATTTAGTGCCGATGCTTTTGAAACTGCAGCCAATGAAACCAATGCACTTATTTTAGATACCAGATCCGCACAGGATTTTGCAAAAGGGTTTATTCCGAATTCAATTAATATAGGCATTGATGGAAATTTTGCGCCATGGGTAGGTGCTATGATTCCTGATATCAAACAAGAAATATTATTAGTAACCGAAGAAGGACGTGAAGCCGAAGTAGTTACAAGATTGGCGAGAGTCGGTTATGATTATACGATTGGCTATTTAAAGGGGGGATTTGATGCTTGGAAACAAGCAGGAAAGGAAATAGATCATATACAATCTATCACAGCACTCGAGTTAGCAGCACAACAAGAAAAGGACAGTACAAGTTTGGTGTTGGATGTACGTAAAGCATCTGAATACAAGAGTGAACATATTAAAGAAGCCATCAATGCACCTTTAGATTTTATTAATGATAGCATGGCAATGATTGATAAAGACAAGACCTATTTTGTGCAATGTGCAGGTGGTTATCGATCTATGATTTTCATTTCCATCTTAAAGGCAAGAGGCTTTGATCATTTAATTGATGTTAAAGGTGGTTTTATTGCCATTAAGGAATCTGGAAAATTTTCGATTACCGAGTACAAAATGCCTACCACACTCTTATTATAAGGTGTAATTGACCTCCAAACCACAAAAAGCATAGGCGAACATATTTTCTATAATTTAATAATTAATTGTTAATCAATTACTTATGAGTAATAAATATTTTGTATTATAATTTATTTATTATGTAATTAATTGAATTATAATGTAATTAGTGATTATGCTGAAGTTATCGACTATTTTCATAGAATAAACTTTAACATTTCATTAATATCTGCTAATAATTGTTAAATTCGCTTTCTAAATTTTTTATATGAAAAAACTTATGTTGATGTTGACTCTAAGTTTATTGACTGTAGTGAGTGTTTTTGCACAAACTCGTCAGTTAACAGGTAGAGTAACCGATCAAAAAGGCGTCCCTGTGGCAA
>CANGIZ010000007.1 GCA_947454025.1 Bacteroidota bacterium
CAGTCAGTTGAACTTTCGCTTTCTAATTCTTTACTTGTGAATGCATATCCATTATGAAATTCAATTACATCTTCTAAATAACCAACCCTCCAACCCTTTGGAATCTCTCCAAGTTCAGAATCAATCATTTCACCGCCTGATGATTTGTAAGGTTCTCCGTTTTCATTTGGGAATTCAAAATCCACAAACCAACGCTTAAATAACAGCTGTGCTAAAGATTCCAACTCCTGATTGATTTTATTATTGAGCTCTATTTTATCGTCAAGGGAGGAAAGGATTTCTGAAATTGCGATTTGAGTTGGAAGGTCGGGTGCTGTAAAACTATATTCACTAATTCTTGAAGGAGAAGTATGTTTTACTGTTGAACCAGTTGCAGAATTGATTATAAATTTTTGATAGTCTCTTGATCTCAAAATCCAATAAATATAATCTTTACTAATATCATCTTTAATAAATTGAAGAAGTCCAATTCTTTGATTATGTAAATATCGAATTTTATTATGTTTTGGAATTTTAGCTGAATAACCAAGCGTATCTCCTTCTTTACTTAAGTCAGTCATTGTTACAATAATATCCCCTTCTTTTAATATATAAGAAATAGGATAATCTCCATTATAATATTTTAATTTACCTTGTTTGAAACCACCACCAATATTAAAGTTCCCGGGAGTTAATAAAATATCTAATGTAGGGGTTTCTGAAAAATATTCCCCTTTGAATGCATAACCATGTTTTACATTTATTATATCTCCTAACTTATATTCTTTCCATTCACTCATAACTCAATCCCCACTTTTTTTAGGTTCAGTTTAATACTTTCTTGAAGCTGGATGGATTCTTCAAAATGAGATTTTAATTTCTCTGAAATTTCAGCAACCTTATCTTCAAATGAAATACCATCATCCTCAATATCCTCTGTTCCAACATATCGTCCTGGAGTTAGAACAAAGTTGTTTTCTTCAACCTCTTTTAATGTTGCCGATTTGCAGAAACCTTGGATGTCCTCATACTTTCCATCTTTCTTTCTCCAGTTATGATAGACCTCTGCAATCTTAGCAATATCTTCATCAGTGAACGCTTTATTCTTACGTGAAATCATTGCGCCTGTTTTGCGAGCGTCAATAAAGAGTATTTCATTATTTCTATTCCTTAATTTTCCATTAGTTCTATTGCGTGCCAAAAACCACAAACAAGCAGGGATTTGAGTATTAAAAAATAGTTGAGTTGGAAGTGCAATCATACAATCTACAACTCCATCTAAAATCATGTTTTTTCTAATCTCATTTTCACCACCTGAATTGGATGTCATTGAGCCATTTGCAAGTACTATCCCTGCAACACCATTTGGGGTCAATTTATTAATAGCCATTTGTAACCAGGCATAGTTGGCATTACCAGCAGGAGGTACACCATACTTCCAAAGGTGACTTTCTCTTACAGCTTCTTGGTTATAATCCGAGATGTTGAATGGTGGATTTTCTAGTATGAAGTCAAATTGAAGGTCTTTGTGTTTGTCATTGTGTATAGTATCACCCAACTCAATCTTTGCATCGATTCCTCTAATTGCAAGGTTCATCTTTGCTAGTTTGTAAGTGGTTGGGTTAGACTCCTGACCGTATACAGCTATGTCATCTAATTTACCGCCGTGTGCTTCAAGGAATTTTTCAGATTGAACGAACATTCCCCCAGAACCACAACATCCATCATAGATTCTACCATTATAAGGTTCGATCATTTCAACTAGTAATTTTACAATACTTTGAGGAGTATAGAACTGACCACCTCGTTTTCCCTCAGCATCAGCAAACATCCCCAAGAAGTACTCGTAAACACGACCCAGAAGGTCTTTACTGTTCTTTCCTGGTTCATTGAATCCAATGTTCCCAATGAGGTCTAAAAGTTCTCCTAAACGTTGTTTATCGAGTGAAGGACGTGCATAGTCTTTTGGAAGAACTCCTTTAAGATTGGGGTTATCCTTTTCAATAGCATCCATAGCGTCGTCTATGTCCTTTCCGATGGTTGGAAGCTTTGCTCTTTCAAGTTGTAAGTATTTCCAACGAGCAGAAGGGGGAACATAAAATACACTCTCCGCCAAGTATTCATCTTTATCTTCTGCGTCAGACAATTTATCAGCTGATAACTTAGAATGTAGTTCCTCAAAACTATCTGAGATATATTTTAAGAATATCAGACCAAGTACAATGTGTTTGTACTCAGCAGCATCCATGTTGTTGCGCAGTTTATCGGCTGTGGCCCATAGGGTCTTTTCTAAATCTTGGGTCATAATTTAAATTTCTTTTCTGGAAAACATTTACTCATTAATTAATTCTGATACTTTAACCTCTAATACTTTTGCAATATTCAATAAGGTATCAATACTCGGATTTGTCTGATTGTTACACCAATATGACACACTCACTTTACTCACACCTAGCCATTCGGCTAAGTCCTTCTGTTGAATGTGTTTTTCTTTTAAAACCTCATCTAATCTGAGTACTTTCTTCATCTAATTTCTATATTATAGGATAGATGCTCAAGTTAAGCAATATTTGATTTCATTGATTACCTTTATTTATAATTTGTTTGACAATTAAGGACAAATATTTGAATTAAAATCAATAAGAATAGATATTTTAAAGCTAATAATCAATTAGCTTTAATCTGTATATAAAGACAACCTTATGAGTATAAATCTTTCAAGAATAACAAAGGTCAACCCAAGAGATATTTGGAAGCATGAGGCATTAGATTTTACTCAATGGTTAGCAAAAGAGGACAATATTTCAATTCTTTGCGAAGAATTGGGTATTGAGATAGAAAACGTTAAACCAGAAGCTGCAGCAGGCCGCTACAATGTTGACATAATAGCTGATGAAATTGACTCAAGAAGAAAAGTCATAATTGAAAATCAACTTGAACCAACCGATCATAAGCATTTAGGTCAAATTCTAACTTATGCATCTGCTTATGATGCTGCAATTATCATTTGGGTAGTTACCGACTATACAGAAGAACATAAACAAGCTATTGATTGGTTTAATAGAAATATAGTACAAGGAATTAGTTTTTTCTTAATTCAAATTGAAGTTTATAAGATTGGTGATTCTGACCCAGCCCCTAAATTCAATATAATTTCAGAGCCAAATGATTGGGGTAAGACATTAAAGAAGTCTGAGAATGGTGACGCATTTAGTGATTTAAAACTTCAACAAAAAGAATTTTGGGAAGGGTTGAAAGAATATGCGTCACACGCAAATACAAGACTAAATTTTGGCAGAATAGCAAAACCACAGCATTGGTTTAATCTTTCATTTGGTACGTCTAAATGCCACATTGCTTTAACCCAAAACTCTCAGAAACAATATTTGGGTTGTGAGGTTTATATACGAAATGATAAACAACTTTATCAAAACCTACTTAACAATAAAGAATCAATAGAAAAAGAATTAGGATATCAAGTAGAATGGATGGAGTTGCCAGATGCGACTGCATCTAGGGTTATTGTAACTCACAAAGGTGATCCAAGAAACAAATCAAAATGGGAAGAGTATAATGTTTGGCTAATGAAGACTGCAGAAGAGTTTGCAAAAGTATTCATTAAGTATATTAAATAATTATTTAGCCAAGAGAGTAATTGGTTTTAACATGATGCTGTCTTAAAAAATAAACAGCCACAACAAGTCCAATCATTATAATATAACTAAGTGGGTTTGCGAAGTTCAATGTCCATCCAAATAACTTTAACCTTTTGGAAATTACTATCCTTTTATCTGCTGTATTAAAATAGAAAATACCCAATTTCCAGTTCTTTGGATCGTCGTGCCATTTGTTCTTTAGTTCTTGACTGTACATTTATATTCCCTTTTTATTTAGGATTTCGAGAATCTTATCCAATTTATCCATCTCAATTTTACTTAATTGTATCTGCAAAGCTTCAATCTCTTTCTTAGCATCTATATTGGTTTGATAGTCGTGTTGAGCTTGTTCACGGTCTCTTTGGTTCTGTCTATTTTGAGACATCATAATAATTGGTGCGGCATATGCAGCTTGCGTTGAAAATATTAAATTCAATAATATAAATGGATATACATCCCAATGTCTTACAAAACCAACCACATTCAATATCATCCACATTACAACTATAATACTCTGCCAAATAATGAAAGTCCATGAACCCATTCCGTTAGCAACTGAGTCAGCAAGTTTATCACCAAACTTCATTTTTTCTTTGTGCGTTTGATGCCATGTTTTCTTTTCCATTTTAACGGTAGTTTAAGACAAATCTAAGGATTTTTGATTTAGTCTTTGTAGAATCACCTTCCAGAATTAAAAGGTAAATTTGACCTGTCTGGTGGTCTTATGATATGTCGATTATATGACTTAACTTATTCTCAAAGTGGAAAAGGTGGTCATATTACCCATTTTGAGGTAGTACCTGAGGAGGTAAAATTATTTTGAGGGTCTTTTTATCAAAAAAAAAATCACTAGTCCCCATTTCGACCTTTTCCGAAAGTGTCTGAGGTTTGATATTAATGAGAAAGGAGATATATATATTAAGAACTGAAAAAAATAGGAAATCAACCAATTATATATTACTGGAGACTATCCTATTTAGTTATTCTAACAGTTTTTATCTTTAATTCTCCTCTAATTTTCTTCCTTATTTGTTTTTCCATCATACTTTCTATTTCCTTATATTTTTTCTCAAAGGACAAAGAGTACCTCCATAATTTAATGGCTATTTTGGTATCACCATTATAGGCATACCTTTTTGCATCTTGTAAAATCATCTCCGTTAAAACTGAAAATTTTGAATTAGTCATTAACTTGGTTTTAGGTTAAAATTGGGTAATTTTTGCCAACTAATAATCAGTACAAATACTAAATTTTAACACCATTCAGTTAAACAACGAAACCTCATAATCCATATCTATTATTGGAGAACTCATTTTATTCGGTGGTGAGAAGTTCCCTGACTCCAAGACTGTTATGTCTTACTTGGTTCCCTAACTTATTCCAAAACAGGATAAAGTTTGATATTAATGGGAAGGGGGCCGGCGGCGAGGGGGATGGGTTTGAAGTCGTGAGACTTCGTCTATCCCGTTCGTTTCACTCACGTCTTCGTTGAGGGGTTATTTATTTCTAGATCTTTTTTAGCATCTTTATATTCTTTATAAAGTTTATGTATGTTTTCAATTTCTTGTTTAGTGGTAGCAAACATCCTAATATTTTCAATCCAATTTCTTTTAAATTGATTAAGCAGCTCTTTTCCCTGCGAACATGAATCTATAATTTTTTGTTCCAGTATTTCTATTTCATTCATTTCAATAATTTTTTCTGTACTAGTAAACTGAGCTAATACTGGTAATGTTTCTTTTGTAATATATACTGTAGTAATTGTGTTCCTACAGGAAGTACCCTCTTGTGATTTAGGAAGTACCCCTATGGTCGTTTGGGAAGTACCCTCTTGTGATTTAGGAAGTACCTCCCTAGTTGTGTAGGAAGTACTTAATTCAATTTTTCGGTATTCTGTAGCATTACCATTTTTGATTTCTTCAGTTGTTATATAATTCATCTCAACTAATTTTTTAATTTGCTTTGATATTCCACTACCACCAATACCTATCAGTTCTCCTAGTTCATTATTTGATTTATAACAACCTTCTGGTAATTTTGATAAAGCAATAATTTCTGATAAAAGTAATTTCTGTGTTGTTGATAATCTAATGTCAAATAATACACTGTAAGGGATATTAATTAAAATATTTTCATCAATTTTATCAATAGGGCTAATTTGCTTTATTAATTTAATGTATCTATACCCATTTTTATATTCTGTTTTAATAAATCCTAATTTCTTTAAACTACTTATTTGTCTTGAAGCACCATCAGAATTAATTCCAAGTAGTTTACCAAATCGTTTATTACTAGCATAACAACCTTTAGGCGTTTTATTAAGATTTATAATCTCTGACATCAAAATTATCTTGGTAGGATCTAATCTTTTATCAAATAAAATTATAGGTGGTACATGTAGATACTGTTCTTTATTATTACACATAAAATAAAAGACCCCAAATTTCTGCCTGTGGATGAGACATACTCTTAGGGGTACTTTCAATAATATTTTTATGTGTTTAATAGATTATTAACCATCCACGTTAATTATCCCACATGTGTAATATAAATATCAAATGATAATAAGTAAAGTCTAAAGTGTTCCGAATTTTCTAAATTTTTCTGCAGAATTTTTTTAGGGTTTTTTGACTTTAGCGTCAACTGTTGGATTTTTTATTGAAAAAAATTGAAATACATCTCTAAGGCCTTATATTGGAGTTGAGAAATAGTCCCTATTTAACGTTGGATGTAGGTAAGGGGGCAGGGAGGGCCCTATCTATAATAATTTTTAAAGTTGTTAGATTCAATACAGTATTGAATTACAGTCATTTTTTGAGTAAGTACAACTGGTTGTTAAAAGTGTCTTAACAATTATTTAACAAAATAAATACGCAAAATTATTTGTTTATAATTTTATCTATTACTAAATTTGTGTCTTCAAATTAAAACTATGGGATACAGAGACATCAAAATTTCATCTAAAACTAACATAAAGGAAAACCTTAGTCCTGTGTTTTCTGAATTCATTGGTGAAATAGATGGAGAAGGTAAAATTGATAAATTCATTGATGACACAATGAAAAACTGTGAATTGCCAAGTAATATTAAATCTGATCCATTTGAGAAAAAGTTCAATGAAGACCTAATCAAATTGTTGAATACTTTTAAAAGTAACTACTCTAACAATAAAAGATGGCTAACATTGATGGGGTTGATAGAAAGAAAGATTTTACAGCTAAGATGTTATAAAAACCCAACCTTAGCTTTTTCGATTCAGGATCAAAAGTCGGGAGATAATATTTTTAGTTATATAGTAATACGTGCATTTTTCGTTGATTTATACTCAGGTAAAAAAGAAATAAGAAGATATTTCAATAAAATGGAAGACTATCCAAACTTCAATAGTTTGGAAGAACTTAAAAGTGATGCTAATTTCATAAATGAAGCTCTTGTTGAAATTAAAAGTGTTATGGCTGAGCTTATTAATAAAGATATTTCAATAGTAGAACTCGAGGCTGAGTTAATTAAACTGGAAAAATCTTCGCGCGCGGCAAACATTTCTAGTCCTACAAAAGAGGCTGAGAAAAAAAAAGAAAAAGCAACTATAACTGAAATGTATGACAAGTCTATTGATGAAATAGATGAAATGATGTTAAGCATGAAACTAGAGGAAGAAGAAGAAATGATTGGATTTGAGAAAAGAAGAAAAAAAAGAGATAGTTTGAAAAAATTGGCAGTCGAGTATAGAAACGAAATTTTACGTCATGAAAATGAATTATTGTCAATAGAAAAAAACACTGAAGACAAAAACTGGAAAGAAATTCTAAAAACCAAAGAGATAGCGTTTCACACAGATCAAATCAATCATTTAAAATTCAAAAACAACTTAGACTTTTAAAGAGATCCAAGCTCATAAATTAACGGGTGAAAAACTCGTTTTTTTATAACATTTGAATTATCAATATATAATTTTATAATCTTAACTATTAAACATTCAAAAAATGAAAACAGCAATTGTAAAAATTAGCCACTTAGTGGAAGTTCCAGAGTTGAAACAGTATTACACACCTCAATCTGTGGAGGAATTAGCAACATCTATTGATGTTGATGGATTAAAAATGCCAATCATCGTTACTGAAAAGTACGAGATCATAGATGGCTACCGAAGAGTGGAAGCCATGCTTCTACTTGGGAAGGAATACATCGATGTCTGGATTGATGATGTTGAACCTATCATTTTCGAACGCATCATTCGAAACATGTATCGAACCAAAACGACTGACGACTATGTAAAAGAGTTAAAGACGGTATTTGTTAAGTACCCAAAGAGAATGGGGAAAAAAAGTGAGGATGGGGAGGTGTATAATAGAAATGAGAAGATCTCAAAAGCATTGAATAAGAAATATTCTGGCAAGGATACTATTACGAAACTTGAAGAAATTACCAAAAAGGATATCGAAGGGAACTTACTTACAAAAGGGATTATTGAAAAAAATTGGAAGGTTGAAACTTGTCATGAATTCTTGAAAGAATGGCTTGATATAGATTTGTCAAATAAGTATGGATATACAGAAAAATTAAAGAGTGGTGAAATCAATATTAAAGATGCAAATAATCTTGTCAAGACAAGATATTATTTAGATAACGAATACCAAGACACATTTGTAATACCAGAGAAAGCTACAAATTATAATATTGACTGTGTTGAATTGGGAAAAATAGAAAAACACATTAATACTGTTGATCTTTTATTTACCTCTCCTCCTTATTTTATTCTACGTAATTATTTGAATGAAGGCGAGAACCAAGTTGGTCATGAAGAAACCAAAGAAGAATATTGTACAAGAATTGCAAAATTAATTAAGGCAGCCGTTCCAACACTAAAAGAAACAGCGAATGTGATAATTAATATTGGTGAAACCTATGATAATGGAGTTGGATATGGTATTCCGCAACTTTTAAAAAGTTCAATTGAGAAAGAAACTGGTTTGATATATAAAGACCAGCTTTTATGGTCAAAACCTAATCCAAAGCCCCAGAACGAAACAATTAAAAGACCAATTAATAATGTAGAGTATTTGTTATGGTTTGTTGTTAATCCAAAAAAGGCTAAGTATAACATGTTAAGCTATACAATTGGTGATAGAGTTACTAAGATATCATATGGAGCCAAAGACGTAGATAAAGATGGAAAAATTTGGGATAAGAATATCTCATTAACTAAACCCTATCAAAAAATCTATTCGCATATTAAAGAACAAGATATTGCTAAAATCATTGAAGCAAAGACAGGAAAGAACATGGATGTTTATTCAATATGTAAGGAAGGTCATCCAGCAATTATGTGTAGCGTATTACCTGTAGTTCCGATACTAATGTGTACTAACGAAAATGATATTGTACTAGATATTTTTAGTGGATCAAATGTAGTTGGAAGAATGAGCCTCCTGCTAAATCGTAAAATCCTGACTACAGAATTGAGTAAACAGTATTACAATATTGGCTGCAAGATGCTTAAAAACTCAATTAACGATTTCAATAAAGAAGAATTAGACATTATTAATCAAATCGCATACGGAGAGGAAAATTTAGTATCAATCGCCGCATAACTAAGTCACCATTTAAATTAAAAAATATGTATTCAATTTACGACCAAATCAATAACAGAAAAGTATTGATTTACCCTGAAAGAACAACTGTAGACGTTAAAACGACAGATTCAGTTGTATTAACTAACGAACAAATCGCTAGTACCTATTTCCCTGAAGACATTGATGTAAAACCAGAAATCTACTTTGATAAGGTAGAAATCGGAGAAGGTAATTACATCTATCACGGAGATAATATCCAGGTATTAAGAACACTACCCGATAACTCAATTGACAGTGTTGTAACTGATCCGCCATATGGATTGAAAATTTTAGGTTCTAGGTGGGACTATGATGTACCATCGATTGAACTTTGGAAAGAGTGTTACCGTATATTAAAACCAGGGGGTTACTTGTTATCCTTCGGTAGTAGTAGAACATACCACAGAATGGCCGTTAAAGTTGAAGACGCAGGTTTTGAAATCAGAGACCAAATCATGTGGGTTTATGGTAGTGGATTCCCGAAATCACACAACATCGGTAAAGCAGTAGATAAAATTAATGGTACACAGAGAGAAGTTATTGGGAAAAATCCAAACCATAGAAAAAGTAGTGCTTTGTATGAATTGGGTTTTCAAGGTGGGATGGGAAATGGTCATATTACAAAGGGTTTCAATGAGTGGGAAGGATTTGGTACAGCACTTAAACCTGCTCATGAACCAATTGTAATGGCAAGAAAACCATTTAAAGGAAGTGTTGCTAAGAATATATTAAAATGGACTACTGGAGGAATTAATATTGACGATTGTAGAATTGGAGAAGAATTAATTACAACTAATGGTTATGGGATTAATGGGTTTGTGGCAAGTGAAAATTATAAACCATCTTCTCATATTGGACGCTTCCCCGCTAACATAATTTTTGATGAAGAAGCTGGTATATTATTAGATGAACAATCTGGTTATACTAAAACGAAATCAGACAAAAACTATAAACATAACAAGACAAATAGTGATAGTGATATTTTTAAAAGTAGAGGGACATATACTCCACGAGAGGATAAAGGTGGAGCATCACGATTCTTTTATTGCCCAAAACCTTCAAGAAAAGAAAAAGATGAAGGTTTAACAATTGAAGCATCAATTATAAAGGGACGTGATGAAGGTCAAGATAATTTTAATGTTCCCCAAAAATTAAGAAACACAAAGAGGAAGAATATTCACTCTACAGTAAAGCCTGTGAAATTAATGCAATACCTAATCAGATTGGTAACTCCAATTGGAGGATGTACAATCGATCCATATTTCGGGTCAGGTACATCTGGAAAAAGTGCGTTAAGAGAGCAAAAAGATTACAAATTCATTGGTATTGAAAAAGAAAAGGAGTATTTCAACATCGCCGTTGAAAGATGTCAATTCGAATATGAACAATCACTTAAAGTAGCAGCATAATATATTAATAAATAAAACAAGACTGGTGGACTTAAATCACCAATTAATTATGAGTACAACACAAACAACCAATTTATTTGGTATGACAAAGAATGAAGCCTTAGAAAAAGGTAGACAAAACAGAACAAGGTTCTTACAAGTAGTTGAAAAATTACCACAGATTAGAAATGAAGACAAATACCCCCACAAGTTTGTCTTCGGGTTCCCTGGTATTGGTAAAAGTTATGAAATCACCAATCATTTAAATGAATCAGGAACCAGATACTTAATGGTCACAGGTAACGTTTCTATGTTCGCCTTCGGTGTTCAATTAGCAGTTATCAACTTCTCAAATCCATTACAAGAAAGATTAATTGTCTTCTGTGATGACGTAGACACATTGGTCTCAACTGAAGCTAGTTGTAACCAATTAAAATCTGCATTACATGGGCCAAAAGTATTCACTTATGAAAAATCATTACAAAGTCAATGGAGCAATCTTAGTGAATTACAGAGGGAAGCCATTAAACATCATCAAGAAGATGGTAAAATGGGATTTCAAGTACCAACATCGTCAATGTCTTTTCTTCTTGTTTCTAACATTCAATTACCAACCGATGATGAGGTTAGATTAGCTCGTGAAAAAAGTAAAGGGAAAGCTTCTTTATTAGCCCATAAGAACGCAATTAGATCGCGTTGTATGGTACAGGATTTTTCCCTTACCAATGGAGAGCTATGGGGTTGGATTGCTGACGTAATACTCAATACTACATGTCTTGAACAATTTAAAATGACAGATGATGAGAAATTAATCATTTTAGATTTCCTATGGGATAATTGGGAGTCATTAACAGAAAGATCAATTCGTCTTATTGAGAAGATGGCCATCATTAAAAACGAGTACCCAGATACCTATGAAATGGTATGGAAAATCGACTTCTTAAAATAAACCAATATGGACTTTAAAAGAATACAGGAGGAGATTGAAAGAATACAATCTTCTCCTTACGCAAAAAAGACTGATAAACAGTTACTCTCATATGATGCACTATCTGAACTGTACAAACAACAATACCAAGGAATTCAACCTAAAGCACTTGTGAAATATAATGATTCTGAAAATCGTAGAACTAAACTAAACAAAGAGCAGGTAAGAGAAATCAGAAGAAAATATAATCCACACATCTACGGTAAAAAAAGTTTGGCAATAGAGTATGGTGTATCAGTGTCAGTTATATATAGGATAATCAAGGGAGTCATGTGGAAAAATACCTAAGGTAGCCCCCTTGATTTTGTCAAAAAAGAAGTTTATAATTTATAAAATACAATAACAAAAGTTGGAGGTTATAACCAATTCAAAAACCACAATTAAGATGTCAAATACATGTCAAAACAAATTAACAATTAAAGGAGATTTAACTCAATTAAACCATTTTATTTCAATGATTAAAGTTGAAGAAGGTCAAAATTGTGAAGAAGGTGAATTTTCACTAAATAATCTTTACCCATTAGATACTTCTGAAATTGAAGAAGAAGATTTAAATGATTATAAAAGCGAAGTATGGGGTACTTCATATATTTCTAATTGCAAGTATACTTTTAAAAATGAAACCGAAATTATTATAAGTTTCTATTCAGCATGGGCGCCACCTAAAGAGTGGCTAATTAGAATTGCGAGACTATACGGTAGATTAACATTTAAATTAAAATACAATGAGCCTGGAATTGGCTTTAGTGGTACTTTAATTTTAACAGGTAATAATAAAAATGAGATATTCAGGACGTCCGTTTTTATCCCTGATTTTTATTTGTGGAAATCCAAAACAAAATAAATCATAAACCTTCTGGTGTATAGGTTAACCATTCAATTTATTATGAAAAATATTATAAAATTAAACATACCTCTTTCTAAAAAAGATTGGGTTTTTTTAATTAATACTTTGGATAACATTATTGAAGAGTGCAGCATTGTAGAAGAAAAACGCGAAAAATATCATCAATATTTAAATATACATAATACAATATTGCAAGAATTACTTGAAAAAGATTATTTAAAATACAATTAATACAGAAAAATGAAAAAGAGAAGAAATTAAAGATATAGACTTTATTGAAACAATGAAAAAAGATAAAGGATTAGGCGATACCATAGAATGTATTACAAACGTGACAGGTATTAGTAAAATAGTTAAATCAATTACAAAGGAGTGTGGTTGTAAAAAAAGGAAAGACAAGTTAAATAATCTGTTCCCTTATAAAAAAGGATTAGAGGATGGAAGTCCCAATAAGATGAACTCGCAATAATGGTTAGAATTTAGTTTTAAATAATAAAAGTATTTGTTAAATGAACCTCTCTTGGTGGAGAGTATAAAAGGTTAAAATAATATGAAAAATATAAAAAGAGAAGAAATTAAAGATTTAGACTTTATTGAAATAATGAAAAAAGAAAGTCATCACAGCCATGAAATAATTCAGGATAATAAAGGTATACTTTATTGGAAACCAGATGAGAATTTATGCGCAGAAATTGAAGGAAAAAATATTAATAATAACATTTTTAATTTTCATTCAAAAGGTTTAAATAAAAATAGCGAGGAATATAGAAAGTTTTATAGAGATATGGGATACTCACTATTCGGATATTGGGAAATTTTTTACTGCAAAGCCAATAACCCTATTTGTAATGAATATAAAAATACTAGCAATCACTAGTTGCATTTTGAATTAAATTTAAAATAATTATTTATGAAAAAACAATTCTTAGACGTTGAAGGTATCAGTGAATACCTAACCATGTCAAAATCTTGCATCTACAAAAAAGTAGCTGCTAAAGAAATCCCACATCACAAAATTGGAGCGAGAACTCTATTTGATATTGACGAAATCAATATGTGGGTTAAAAGTGACGGAACCTTATCCGAATCAGGTAAAGTATCATTTATGGACGTTAAAACATTTTTAGACTAAAATTCTCATAAGAGAAAGATTAAGACGTTATGAAAAAAAATAGAACATCATTCAAGACAACAAAAAATACAACAAAGAAATCACAACAAAGTGTCCATGGGTTTAATGTAGACATTCTATTTGATTATTTGATGATGAGAGCAGATTATGAAGGTGTAGATTTTAAACTAGATATTGACTTTTTTGAGTCAGGTTTCAATTCGGGTATTAAGAATTTCTTTGGAGTACAAGTAAATAATATTGGATTCCCTATTTGGGATGACCAAGAGCCAGAAAAGGGATTTTTAAACAATTTTATTAGTTGGATTTTTATTACAAAAGTTGCTTAATAAGAAATTAATATGGCAACATTTAAAATCATCATTGACAAAAGACACAAGCCAGAAAATGACAAGTATCATGTGACATTGCGCGTCTCCAACAAGCAGGAAGTTTTATACCTAAGGTTGGGGACGCTGATGTCTACCAAAGAGTATGACAAATACTTTATTAAGAAATCATTCAATAAAGAAGTTGACGAGGTTAAAACAAAATTTGAGAAGTACGTCGACAGAGCTAAAAAGATACTGCCAAGTATAGATCCTTTTGATTCAAGTAAGTTTAGAGATAAGTTCTATGACAAGAATTTTGATCCTGATAATATTATATCTGACGAACAAAAAAAGAGAGGTACATTAAACTACCTTTTCCAAAACTATATTAAGGTTAAGACGGAATCAAAAGAAATTAGATTATCAACTGCAAATCTTATGACTGGAACTCTTAATAATATCAATAAGTTTAAAAAAGGATTGACATATGAAGATATTACACCTGAATTTCTTCACACATTTGAACATTGGTACTTAAATAAAGATCGTCTTGATGGGAAAAGAAATTCTTTAGCTTCTTATGGTGGACTTTGCAGAAATATCAAAGCAGTTTTAAACTACCATCGAAAAAAGAAGGTCATTCCTTTTACATACGATTACCCATTCAACGATTATAAGATACCAAATTTCGTTCCACCAAAGAGAGTGATTTCCAATATGGAAATTCAAAAGGTTCTTGACTGTAAGGATTTTGATAACATTTGGGATGAATATGCACGTGACATTTGGGAGATGCTCTACAGATTAAACGGCAGTAATTTTATTGACCTACTATTATTAAGATGGGATAATATCAAAGGGAATAAATTTGTCTTTTATAGACATAAAACATCAGGAACTAGAAGGAATAATATACGTCCTATTGAGGTAGTAATTAACCCAAAACTTCAAAAGTTAATTGATAAAATTGGAGATAAGGAGAGTCAATACGTCATTGGACAATTAAAACAGGTAAATTATACAGAAGAATACCTATTAGAAAGAAATAAAAAACTAAAAGCAAGATATAATAGTCGACTTAAGAAACTCGGTAAAAGACTTGGATTGACTCTGTCTCTTGACATTTCAATGGCCAGAGACGCATACGCCAATACCCATAAGAGAGCAGGTACCAACCCACTAAAAATTAGTGAGAACATGAACCATTCAGACCCTCGCACCACTACCCTTCACTACTTGGATAACTTTGAATTTGATTCAGATGTGGATGTGAATGATGTGTTGTTGTAAAAGGTTATATTCAATCCAATTCAGGCCATTTCCAATTATAATTTTCCGATTGAAAAATCAACGAATCAAAATTATTATTTATGTAAAAAATAATATCGTTTAGAAGATGTATTGGATCAATTAGTTTTAATTTTCATTATATCCAAAAGTCCTACTTAACAATAATTCTTTCCACCAACTTTCTCTTTCCAAAATCACATTATCATTTATGCTAGATTTATAAATATCAAGTATTGAATATCTAAAATATTTTTTTATATGATCAAAATTTAATGATTTCATACCTACATTTCCCCCATGACCATTTTTAACATATGACATCCACCTTCCAAGTATCATATCTTGACCATAAGCAGATCCAACATACTTCTTCCCGTTCGATGTATCAATTATTAAATAAACACCTTTTTGGTTTTGCAATGCTGTTTTCCAATTTTCTTTATTTATTATTCTTGACAATGAATCCCAAGATAGATTTATATTGTCATAGCCAGGAAAAATATCATTATCGAATGTATCAGGCAATATTTGTTCAATATCACATTCATCAATAACTGATTCAGCTTTTCTTATCAAAGTTTGAACTTTATTTTTATACCTTACAATTAATCTCCCAAAGTATTTGTTATAATGATCTAATTCTTTATACTCATATCCAACACCATTTAATTTATCTAAATCTTTTGTTACCTCTCCAATATGAAACAAAAGCCATAAATCATCTTTTGGATCAATTTTTATAAAACCAATTGTTATTTGTCCTTCTTTATAAGATTTATTTTTATTATAATTCCAATAATGACCATTTAGTAGAGTTTCAAAATTCTTATTTTTATATATTTCAATTGGAGTCCAATTTTGATCAAACATTGTATTAAATCTTATTTTTACATTTTCAAGATTATTAAGATTTAATAAATCATTCAATTTAATAGTTGTTTTCATTTTATTTTTAATTTAAATATTAAAATACAATTTTAATTCTTGATATAAAACATCATCATCATCAATATAATAATTGTTCAAATATTCAGTCATTTTAATTTTTAATCCAATTTTTTGGTTTCGAAAGAAATAAAAATCATTATTATTATCTTTATTTATAACATCTAAGTCGTACTTTATCTCTCTTAATTCCGAACCTTGTAATTTCAAATTGTCAAATAAAGAAATATGAGTTGCAGTTTGTTTAAATTTATTAACATATTCAAAAATTTCAGCAATATGTATTGGATTGTTATTGTTATTCAAAAAATCAAATACAATTTCTCTTCTACTCCAATGATAATATTTGTTTTCAAATTTTCCCCACTCACTTAAACCAAACTTCTTTACTATTTGATCATAATAAAATAATCTATCTCCTTCAAAATTAATTCTTGCAGAAAATAAAGAAGATTTAACAGAGTCACATGTTTTTAAAACCCCGGGGATAATTTGATTGTAAACATCAAATATTTCAACATGACTCATTAAAGAGCCATATACTCTTATGATTTCCAAATATTGAAAATTTCTATGTAATTTTTTAAAAGATTCAACTTCAATTTTACTGATTAATTCATTTATTTTCATAATAATATTATTTTAATCCCCAATGGTGGGCAATGATAACCATTGCCATTGTGTCAAGTTTACAATACTCTAATAATTGTCTTTTAATTTCATCTTTCTGAGATTGGTTTAAACTATCATCAAATCGAATCCTTTGAAATGCTCTCATGGCATCTGTACCACCAGCAACTGCATTTTCTTCGTCTATTTGTGTAGTATCTGCTTTTAAAGTATCATAAGGGTCTACAATTCCACCTTCAAAATCAGTAGCGGAATAACTTTTGAAAAAAGGCACTTGATGCAAATAGGTATGATTGTTCCAAATAGCAGGGAGCACTTTTTTAATGGAAGTTCTACCTTTCATGTATGGATGAAAATAATATTTCTTAGTAAGATCATTCATGTCTACCAACCTGCCTTCCCGCTCAACACTTTTATCACTTGTTATGCCTATTAGCCATTCTGCTAAATTATCGTTAGTATAATCAAATACTTCCATTTGATGTAAGATGGTTCTTAAAACAGTGTTTTCATGTGTAGCCCACATAAAAGGCGTACCCGAAACTCCAATTTGTTTCATTAGTGACTCAGAAAAAGCAAAGTTTGGGAACTTACCCTCTGTTTCAATCCACTCAGAATGTATTGGAGTTGCACCTTCATATGGAATAGTATGACAACTCCACTGAAAGGCAATTAATTCATATGGTCTCATTCCCTCATGAAATGGCAAAGCACCTGTATAAGTCTCAAAGTCAATAAAATGTAATGGATATTGGTATTCTTTCAATAAAGATTTTAATTCAGGAGAGATCCACTCCTTATTTTCTTCAGTATACTTTAACTGAATTATTTGCCTCTCTGCCCTAACTCCAATTTCACCTTTTTTATTTTTTAATCTCTCAGGTACTACCTCAAATAACCCCGTTTTGGATTGTGAGATTAACTCATCCAAGTATGATTGACTGTCTTCATTTTTTATAGAACCACCATGATATAAATCAAAAATATGAGGATCAGGATCTGCTAAACTACCCCAACATTCTTTAAAACCATTTTTATTTGCACCATCACATTTGAACTCACACGCTTTACAAGATTTATTAATTGAATAATCGGTATCCTTAATCCCTTCATTGAGTATTCTAATAAAGTTATTAGCTCTATTCTTTATTATGTCCTGTATTTGTATCACCCTGTCCTTTACATCCCTTAATTGTAATAATCCATCTTTCTTCAATAACTCAATAAAATTTGAACGATTAACATTCTTATCATATTTGAATATAACATCTGGTTTCTTAAATCTTGGTTTTTGTTGTGCAGGTAACTCCTCAACTTCTTTATCATTATAAACTTTAGAATCAATAACTGTAAACCAACCAATCAAACCTTCGATATTTGTTCTTTTCGATTTATCTGGCATGAACAAATAAGGATGAATATCAAAATCAGGTAGTGCCTCTGACATCACCAAATACTGAAATGCTACATCCTCAATATACTTTTCAAGTAATTTTTCTTGTTTATACTTATCATCCTCAGTATCGTGAGATTTTGCCTTTACTTCTATTAGATTGATTTTGTTTCCGATTTTTTCTAATATATCAACTCTTATCAATTTTTCACCAGATTGGATAGCAGCCTCGAATAAAACACAATTTTCCTGTTGAAGACATTCATTGGTCTTATTAATAGCACCCAAGGTGGTTTTTTCATCAATATCAACTCCATCAGGATATAATAAAGTTGCCAAGTGACCAACAACATAACCACCTTTAGCTAACATATCCATGTACTCGTTCGTATCATTTGAGGTTGGATAACCTTGCTTCTTGTAAACAAGTTTTTTAGGACAAGTTGATGCTAACTGAAAATCCGATTTAGATAATGTTATATTAGTACTCATTATAATATGAATTTAAGAGATTTTAACTTAATTCTTTAAAAATTATAAGTTTTAGGAAAAGAAAGCGATGGTTTTTCAACCAATCGCCTTCTTAATTTACTAACCCACCAAATCAAAAATCAAATTATTCTTCATTACTAGTTTCTATATCTAATAGATTAACTGAGTCGTTTGTTTCTAAAGCCTGAATGTTTTTTAACTTGGAATTGATAGCTCTTGTTCTAACACCCAACACTTCATCTAACTGATTTAATCCTGTTTGAATATTGTTTTGTGCCTTGCCTATTAATCCACCAAAGTTTTCAAATTCCTTCTTAACTGCACCTAATACTTTCCAAACCTCACTACTTCTTTTTTGGATTGTTAATGTCCTGAATCCCATTTGAAGACTGTTTAGAATGGCCGCAAGGGTAGTTGGACCTGTAACTATTACTTTATAATCCTTTTGAAGTTCTTCTAATAAACTTGCTTTTTTAACTACCTCAGCATAAATCCCTTCAAATGGCAAGAACATGATACCAAAATCTGTTGTGTTTGGTGGGTCAATGTATTTGTCTCTGATGTCTTTAGCCATCTTCTTAATTGTAGTCTCAAGGTTCTTTTGTGCAACTTGGAATTTTTCAGGATCACCTGTTTCGTATGCTTCTTGTAAGAACTCATAAGCATCTTTTGGAAACTTAGCATCTATTGGAAGATATACAACACTGCCTTCCTCATCCTTACCTGGTAATTTAACTGCAAACTCTACTAAATCATTACTACCCTTTTTTGTTTTTACATTAGCCTCATATTGTTCAGGAGCTAGTATCTGTTCAAGTAATAATGATAACTGAACCTCACCAAACCCACCTCTCATTTTTACATTACTTAATACCTTCTTCAATCCACCCACATCTTGTGCTAGTGTTTGCATATCACCAAGTCCTTTTTGAACTGATTCTAATTGTGTAGTAACAAGTTGAAATGATTGAGATATTCTATCGTTCAATGTTTTTTGTAGTTTTTCTTCTACTGTTTCTTTCATCTCAGTCAAATGTTTGTCCGTAGATTTAATTAGTTCATTTTGGCGCTTCTCTATCTCATCATATCTATCCTTCTGTAATTGAGTAATGTCTGTAAACTTGGTGTTAAGGAAAGCATTAAAACCTCTAAACTCATCCTTAATTGATTGAGCCTGTTGATTGAACTTTTGCTCAACCTGTTCTCTTATTTCTTTTTCAATACCTCTAATAAGTCCAGCATTGGTTTGGAACTCTTGTTTGATACTTGACTCGATTCTAGTTTGGTTTGATAAAATCACTTCAATACGAGGGTCTAATGATGAACCCTTTCTTGAAAAAAGAACAAACACTAATCCTAAATTGACAATACCAAGTAATAATAAAATGTATAACATATTTGAAATTTTAATTAATGAATAAAACCTATTGTTGATCTTCCTGATTTACTTAAAATGAATTCCTCATTACATAGGGTAGATAAATAGGATTCATGATCCAAGTTGATATCTAATACGGATTTTACAAGTAATTTCTTTTTAATATTTGCTATTTGTCCACCAGTTAATGAAAACTGTTCTGTTAAAGTGTCTATTGTTTTAACTGAAATGTCTTTAAAAACATTAGAAAGTATCTTTTTTCTAACTTGCTCCTCTGGTTTCTTAAAATCAATTTTATAAAGAAGACGGCGATCAAACGCAGAGTCTAATTGATCTGCTAGATTGGTAGTTGCCATGAATATTCCTTCAAATTCTTCAAGTTCTTGTAATAAAATATTCTGAAGAGCATTAAACGATTTATCTACACTCGAGTTTACTGACATTCTTTTTCCAAGTATAGCATCTGCCTCATTAAATAATAAAATTGGAGCCTTTTGAAAATGCTTTCTAGCTTGTTTATATTCATCGAATACCTTGGCGAGATTCTTTT
Source organism: Bacteroidota bacterium (assembly GCA_947454025.1). GTDB lineage: Bacteria > Bacteroidota > Bacteroidia > Chitinophagales > Chitinophagaceae > Sediminibacterium. Next base: position 20,593 of record CANGIZ010000007.1, read on the forward strand.
CACTTTCACCAACCCACTTAGACTGAATTTTCTGAATCTCTACCATGAATATTGATCTCCCCGTAGATTTTGCTACTTGTTTTACAGAGGAAGTTTTACCTGTACCGGGATAACCATATAATAACACAGTGAAACCTTGTTTCATCCCATTGTCTTTTAATCGGGACATTAAGCTTTTGTAATTGTCCTCTTCCAATGCATTTGAAAGAGTTTCGATTTGTTCGAGTTCTGAATCGTTGTAAAATAACTGTTCATGTTCGATCTTGTCTGGGTTAATGAGTAGTCCCATTTTAGGTCTAAACTCTTTTTTAATTGTGTCTTGGTACCCTCCCAATAATACATCCATTGCATGTTCTGATAGTTTAACGTAATTTAAAAATGATAACATTTCGTCTGAAAACACTACAAGGTCATTTTTGAATAAAATACAATTATTCTCTTTGACTAATCTTTTATACTTAACTCTGTCATGAATTTCAGAAAACACCTCCTTAATAAGTTTATCAAAGTCTACTTCTTCTGCACCTTCAAGATGTTCTATTGCTAAATCTAATAATAATGTCAAATCGTAGTTGGTTAAATTATCTTGAGATAAGATCCACTCTACTTCTGTGAATTTTCTATTGTTTTCAAGTACACCTCTAACCTCTTCAACCAATACTTCAGTTGTAATTGTAGTTTCAGTACGTTTACAAATCAAGTCCCTAACCTCACCTAAGACTCCGAAAAAATTCTCTAACTTTTGATTCTTCAACAAATCTTTATCACCTTTCATCATTGCATCTATAGCCCTTCCATGCACTTGAATTACCTTATTATAATCAGACTTACGTCTGCTAGTATAATCGTTACGTTTAGTGAATAATAATTTCATTTCAGTCAGTTCATCAATAGCTTGGGTAATGTCAGCAAGGCAAGAAATATTTTTACCAAAATAATCTACAAGCTTTTGTGTATCTACATCAATATCCTTTAAACCACACTCAAGATATATTGATAATACGATTGATTGAAAATGACTAATCTCATAAAAAGACATTATGTTAGCCGTTTCTGTTTTTAATTCATTAACGAGATCATCATTTAATAATTGACCCTTTGTTGATGATACAACTGTTTGAACTGACTTGAGAAGTTCTTTGGAAATTTGTTTATTACTCATAGGAAAAAATTTAGAAGGGCGACAAATTTGAAGTAGTTAAATGATATGGCAGAAAAAAATTGATTTAATTTATACAGATGTGAAGAACTTTTTTGGAAGGTTTTTTTATCAACCAAGAATTCAAAAGTATAAGTTTGATTTGAAATTTTGTTTCAATTTGAAACCTTAGGAATATATTTTATCACTTTTATTTCCTTTGAGATTTTACTACAATAATTGATACTGAATTCAGTACCCTTTGATTTACAATCCCAAAATGCATAACAACAATCACAAGACTCAATAATTTGTTTGTTTCTAACTACCCCTGCCGAACGTCCATAAGTTTCCCAATCTGGTTTAATAATTAATGTGGGAATATTATTTTCCTTAGCCCAATTTTCAGCTAATGTATCGGCACCCACCGCACCACCTGAAATGATCAATTCAACCTGTTCTTTTATTACATTCAGTTCATTTTCAAGTTGAATTTGATCTGAGAAATTTCGACTACCTACTACTGCTATTTTCATACTTTTTGATTTGGGAGGTCAAAGATCGAATCGCGTTTGAAATTTTGTTTCAAAACCAGAATTGAAGTAAAACTTCAAAACAGGGTTGTTTATTTGTTTTAGCAAACCATGAAAACTATCAGCAAATACATAAAATTGAAAAAAACGTTAGTTTTTGAAACAAAAAGACATATTATTTCAAAATATGATACCTTTGGCAAAACGGATGTTATGCCAATAAGTAAAAATGCTAGAAAGAGGTTCATTCTAATAGATGGTATTCTTAAAAGTCACAAGAGATACTCAATTAAGGAAATAGCTGAAAAGGTAAATGAACAATTAGAAGAGGATGGATTTGCTGTAGTCAGTGAGAGAATGATCTATAATGACATTCAAATGATGCAAGAGGAATATCCCGTTAACATTATTAAAAAAGAAGGGAAATACCAATACGAGACAAGAGATGAATCCATTACAAATGAAATCTTGGATCAAAAAGACAGAGAAATCATTGAAATGGCTCTACAGACCTTTTCAATATATAAAGGTTCTGGTTTGTTTGAAAAGTTTGATGATGTTATCACAAGGTTGATGGCAGGATCGGTTTTACGCAGACTTAATAAATCGGATCACAAGAAGTACATTCAAATCGGAGAGTTAACTGGCAAAACAGGGCAAGAGTGGATTGAGGTTATATATGATGCTATTGTAAATTATAAGACACTTATTATTCACTATAAACCCTATGGTGGAGAAACTAAGACTCGAACAATCAGTCCCTACTTGTTAAAGGAATATCGTAACGTTTGGTACATGGTTGCTTGTGCAAATGAAACAAAACACAAAGGGAGTACAAATCTTTTCAAACTAAACAGAATCCAAAAAATAGAACCGTGTGAAGAACCATTTGTAATAGACGAAAAGTTTAGTGCTGAAGATTATTTCAAGTATAGTTTAGGTGTCTTTCACGTACATGGTTCTGAACCAATAGAAGTTAAATTGAAATTCAACAAAAACCTTATTCCGTTGATATCTGAATCTAAAATCCACCCTTCTATGGAGATTGTATCTAAGACTGAAGACGAAATGATTGTAACTTTTACAGTCTATAATACAATTGAATTGAAAAATAAGATTTTAAGTTTTGGAGCAAATGCTGAGGTAATTAGTCCAAAAGAGCTTAAAGACGAAATTATCAAAATAATTGATCAAGCTAAATTGATATATTCAAAATAAAATAAATTATGGGAAGAAAAAAAATATATACGGAGGACACAAAATGGTTAAGGCAAATATATAATAATAAAAAGACCGAGAATGGAGGTTTTTCTAAAGTTACAACAATAGAATTTATAGAATGGTTTGACCAAAGTGTTTACGATAAAGGTTGCTGTTATTGTGGAACAACTCACGAAACAAGTAAAAAGATATTTGATTTCCAAATCATTTCAAAAGGTAGATTAGATGCGACTAGAGGCAAACATAGAATGCATAGATTAGAATTAGAAAGAGTAATTCCCAATGAACCATATGATAATTTAAAAAATTTAGCATGGGCATGCCACTGGTGTAATAATGCTAAATCAAATTTTTTTACTAAAGAAGAATTCAAACCGGTTATATCTGATGCCATTAAAATAGCTTTAGACAAAATAATTGAAGAAATTGATAAAAAAATAAAATATGAATAAGACTCAAATAGAGAGATATATTCCAAAAGTCTTTAACAAGGCACATCTAATCCCAGAATTAAACAACCTTATCCGAAAAGGGAAAAAGATTAACATTGATGATTACATGAAGTTTGTTACAGACTTTGAAATAAAATGTGAAAATTCATTAATAGATCTCTTTAATAGTCTGAATATACAATCAAGTGTTAAGTCCGATAGATATTCGTTACCTTATAAAGAAGAACTCATATCTATTGTTGAAGGTGCAAGTTTCCTAAACCATGCTTTTAACATAAATAATATAACAAGAGATATAGTTAAAGAACTACTAGACAAAGAAATATATAAATTAAGATTCTACCTAACAATTGATGCAATAATTGAAAACGACACAGAAGATCGAACTTTCTTTGGAAGAGTAATTTACAAGTTTAGATATGTAATTCATTAATTTTATAAATATAAAATATGCCCTTAGCTACTTTCCCCAATATTGACTATTCATTTTGGCTAAAAAACTATTCATGGGAAAACTTCTCCTCAATGAACGGTATGATTACTACAATGAAAAATAAGAAGTATATAAATAATAATATTACTCCGGAAAATATTACTTCAAATATTCAATTAAAAATTGAATCATATATCAAAAAAAATGACGATGACGTTTTATTTGAAATTTTTAAATTGATTCAAACTTGGGGTGGTAAAAGTTCTGGTAGCAATACATTAAAAATATGCGAAGAATGGGAAAATGTTATTCAAAATGATGTTTATAAAACATATAAAGACAAGTATAGAGAATTCGTAAGGCTTATGCTTGATGGAAAGTCAATTGATTCATTTTATTCAATGACTAATAAGAATATCGTTATGGATAAAATTCAAAACAAGAATATAGGCTTGAATATCAAGGGTCTTTCATTTTCATTTGTTCCAAAACATATTTGTTTTTGGTCAGGGCAAGGTGACCGAACCAAAGGATTGCCAATCCTAGACGATGTAATTGCAAAAATTGTATACAAGGTTAATAAAGCAGAAAATGTAGATTACAATACATTTATAGAAGATATTAATACACTTATTGCAAGTCTTAATGCAAATTTAGATGAAGAAAATAAGTTTATACCTTCTCATATCGAGATGGCTCTATTCGCATTTTCGGGGAACTATTGGGAAACTACAAAAACTGCTACTAAAGAAATAAGGAGTAACCCTAAAATAGAAAAAACCGATTTTAGTGAAGTAAAAATAATTATTGATTCTTTCCCAAATCAAATAAAAAATACCAACCAAGAGAAAAGTATAGATAAAGAAGAATCAAAAAATATATCAATATTGACTTTAAGAAAAGGTGATTATTTGAAGTACAATGACGGGTTTTTATATATAAAGAAATCAATTTGCGATAAAATTAATATCAAAATCATAAAGATAGATTCAAAAAAGTCTTTAAAATATAAGGGTGAAACTTATCTTAAATTCATAGGAAACGTTAATTCAATAAATCTAATAAGTTAAAAAATATTATGAAAACACTTACTTCAATTGACAAGTCTGGTAAAGAAAGAGAAATAGGAAATTATGGTTTATTTGCAACCAATAATATTGGATATTATCACATTTTAGATTCAAATAATAAATGGGGATTAATTAACCAAAAAGGAGATATCATACTTCCATGTGAATTTGACACAATATTCCCAACAATTAAGGATGATACTATTCTAGTTAATAAAAATGGACTTTTTGCATTTTATAATACTAATGGAATAAAAATTATAGATTTTGTGTACAAAGTAGCTATTGAATTTGATAATGGCATTGCAGCTGTAAAAGAAAAAGACACTGACTTAAAATACTTTTTAATTAATAAGAAGGGGGAACGTATTTCAGAACATACCTTTGATTACCTTTTTGGTTTTTATGGATCAGATTTAGCATATTTTAAAAACGATGGAAAATATGGATTTATAAATAATAAAGGGGAGATTAAAATTGATTCTATTTACGAAGAAGTTGAGGGATTTGGTGAAGGCATAGCTGCAGTAAAATTAAATGGATTATGGGGTGGAATAAATAGTAAAGGGGAAAAAGTAATTGAATTCAAATTTGATAACTCATTTCAATTTCAAGAAGGACTGTCAAGAATTAAAGGAAAAGGAGGATATGGATTTATTGATACAAAAGGGGAACTAGTAATACCTCACCAATACACATTTGCATGGATATTCAGTGACTCTCTTACAACTGTGACTAAGAATGGGGCAAGTTGGTTTATTGATAAAAGGGGGAATCCTTTAAATGAATTTCAATATAGTCAGTTAGATCAATTCGACACTTCTGGATATGCAAGATTTACAAAAAATGGATTAATGGGATTTATGAATAAAAAAGGAGTGGAAGTAATTGAAGCAAAATTCAAAGAGATTGACTTCTTTTATGAAGGATTAGCAAAATATAAAATCAAAGACAAGGTATATTTTATCAATTTAGATGGAGAAGTAGTAATTGAAAGGAAATGTACAAACGCAAATAAATTCCAAGATGGGTTGTCTAGGGTTAAAATGAAAAATTTATACGGATTTATTGATAAAGACAATAACCTTTTAATTGATTATAAATACGAAAGTGCTACAGATTTCTATGAAGGAAACGCTCTAGTACAAAAAGAGTCTTAGTCTTCAAATAAAGTAAAGATTACTGTTTCAACTTATGGAAATCCCTGCCAGGTTCTCTGCCAGGTTTTCATCAAAAACGGGTTAAAATAGGTTAAATATGAGGAATATAAATCTATTTCAATCTTGTATCCTATTGATTATCAATAAAAGAAAAGGTATAGAATACCACTAGAAACCCTCATAATCAGGGGGTCCCTGGATCATGCCCTGGTGAGTCTTAATCAAAATAAATATGTCAACGAATAGCTCCAATTGTATATTTAAATTTTCCACCGACATTCTTCCACCAAATATCACTTATTGGTTGAGAAGAAGAATTTGTAAAACTTGGTCCCTGAACACCATCACCTACTATATCAAGAGCCCCATCTCCATCTTTGTCATATAGATAAAACCATGTAATCCAGTCGTTTTGTTGGCCAGGGAAATCAGCATTATCAATATAATCTGTAGTTTTATCTACAAATTGACCATTTGAATTAATATATATTGCAATTCCATAACCATTATAATTGAGAGTATAACCAGCAATTATATCTAGATTCCCATCTCCATTTAAATCTAAAAAATTAAATGAATTTGGAAACTGACTAGACTTAATAGGTAATGATATCGCATTCGAACGATTATAAATTCCATTTACTTGAGGCACAACAATACCAATCCCTGTTCCTGCCAATATAAGGTCTAATTTTCCATCGTTATTTAAATCCATTAGCTCAACAGAATAAAAATTATCATTAGGGCCCGATGTAAATCCCTGAAAAATATTTTTTTGTAATGAGAAATTAAAATTTCCATTATTAATATAAGACATCGGATGTATTGGTATTACTGCACTTCCCCCAGAATACCCAATTATATCAGGCATCCCATCATTATTTATATCCCCAACGGCTCCTCCATGGAAATAACCAATATCTTTTGATAAATATTGAAAATTCTGATTTTTTACATGGAAAATTGCCATTGAATCTCCAGGAAACGGATTTGCATCATATCCATGAGAGAAAATCATAATCTCATTTTTACCGTCTTTATCAAAGTCCGAAAGAACCATTTTTCTAGGAGCAGTAAGACCTAATTGAATAGAATAGTTATTAGAATTATATTCATAATTAGAATATAGAAATAAACATTGACTGTTTTGTGGCCACGGTGCTAGATTATATGGAACAAACAGGTCTTTCTGTCCATCACCATCTAAATCAGAATAAATATGTCCTCCATTACCTTGCCAATAATATGTATTTGAAGGCGACCACACCGATGAAGAATTAAATGGAATATAACCACCCCCTAAAACTTGAAAACCCCAATACTTAGACCTAGAAACATCTATACTTCCCGAAAATGCTTTATTAGTAATATACCAGGAAGTCAATTTGTTAACTGCTGAAAATGAATCTAGCATCTTAACGGGATAAATAATAGGTGCAACAGGTTTAGAAACTGCTGGTGTTGAAGGTGTAATAGGGGTTGTTTGAGTGAGGCTTGTAGAATCTGATTTACTACATGCTAAAAATAGAAGAATCCCAAAAGCAATAATTGTTTGTTTCATAGATTAAATTTTAATCTATCCTTTGGGGGTTCAATGAAAGTACAATAAAAATTGATTTGCAAAAATAAAATTAGATATTAAAACGATTTTACTAACTTATCTTTGAATTACAGTGCTAATTATAGTGCTAAATCCAATAAAAAATTAGTTCTTTCAGCCAGAAATATCATGTAAGTAAATGACTAACATGATTTAAATCGATATTGTAATTCATTCTAAAAGTGGAATTATCATGCCCAGGTAGGCCCACAGCCGAAAGGCAACATTATCAAGGGTTTATGCTGTTAAAAGCGTAGACCCTTTTTGTTTGGGGTAAGGTCCGGCCAAGTTTGGGCCAAGTTTTGTGTTTTTAGAGAGAAAACAGAGGTGAGTGGAGGTGAAGGGATGGAATTGCAAACATTATCTTATTTTCAACTATAATATTAAAATATGGAAGTACATCACCCACACCAACCAACACACAAAAAGAAATGGGCTGAATATTTATTAGAGTTCTTTATGTTGTTCTTAGCAGTGACTTTAGGATTTTTTGCAGAAAATATTAGAGAGCATATGGCTGAAAAAGAATTAGAAAAAGAATACATGATTAGTATGCTTGAAGACCTTAGATCAGATACACCTATTCTAAAGTCAGTGGTAAATGAATTTGAATTATCACATAACAGTGTTGACTCTGTTGTTGAAGCTATTGCTTTTCCAATTAAAAACTCTGATTATAAAAAAATATACAGGAACATTAATGAAGCTCTAAATCCATGGAGTTTTAAATATAATGACAGAACCACGTCACAATTAAAAAATGCAGGAGGCTTTCGTTTAATTCATAATATAAAAGTGGCCAACAAGATAATTAAATATGACCAATTTTATTATAACGTCATCAGTAATATTGAGACGCAGCACAACTCATTTTATGAAACTACTGTTAGATTAAGAAATAAGGTTTTTGCTGAAGAAATTATCTCGAAAATATTTAGTAAATATAATTATACGCCAGCTCCAATGTCAGCAAATTCATTTATTGATAGTATGATGAATAAATATAGAATTCCAATTCAATCTCAAACACAAGAATCTTTAATGTTTGAATTTAAAAATTCAATTCTTGCCTATAAACAAGATTACATCAATAATGGGAAAATGGCTTATTTTGGATTACAAGAATATCAAAGACAGTTGATAGAATTAATTAAAAAAGAATATGATTTGGAATAAAAGGTAACTTAATTAATATTCACAAGAAAAAATATATCAAGGCCCTATACTGTCAAATGCATCGGCACTTTTATTAATGGCAAGTACCCGCTAGGCTAGTATAAGGTTTTGTGATTTTGAAAGAAAAGAATGAATGGTGGTTGGACTTTATGCTTTTGTAAGACTCTTCCTTTTCTTTGGGACTTGTAAAATTGATTTCCTTACTTTAAGTTTTGTATTTTTAAAATATTCACTTAATTCTTTTTCCTCTTTAGCCGTTAATGGCTTATCTCCCCCAATAAAATCAACCTCTAATTCTATTTTCTTGGTTTTCATAAGAATAAATTTTTAAAATATTTATTTATAAGTTTTAAGGCAGATTCTTTTTCAATAATCATTAATCTTCCTCCAAAATGAAAAGCACCAAGTGAATCTACATAATGTTTAACTAGTTGTGACTTTGCAATAAAAGAAACATTCCCGTCATTACCTCTTTGAAAAGATAATTTACAAGCATAAGCAACAAGATTTCCTGCCACACCAACGTATACCTTTGATTTACCTTTATTAAAAGGCGCATTTTCAATTAAATGAATATAAACATGATCTTCTTTTACCTCTAAACTAATCAAACCTTGTATTACTGAACTACTATTAGCAATGGTTAATTTAAAAACATCTCTAGCAGGTTCTTTTAATTCCAGTTTCCAATCAAAATTCCATCCATTTTTCTTAGTACACTTTTTCGCATCATCAATTGTGAATAATGAAATCTCTGTTTGAAAACTATCACCAGTAATGATGTTCTCAATAGAGTTTGTCAATCTATCAATAACAAAATCTAGTCCTTTAAGTTTTTTATTTTTCACTCTACGAATTTACGAAATTAAAAAGGTTTCTTGAAGTATAAATCCCGGCCAAGTTCCGGGCCAGGATTTCACCAAAAACGGGTTAAAAGAGGTGAAATATGAGAAATATAAATCTATTTCAATCTTGTATCCTATTGATTATCAATAAAAGAAAAGGTATAGAATACCACTAGAAACCCTCATAATCAGGGGGTCACTGGATCATGCCAAGTTGGGCCCACAGCCGAAAGGCAACATTATCAAGGGTTTATGCTGTTAAAAGCGTAGACCCTTTTTGTTTGGGGTAAGGTCCGGCCAAGTTTGGGCCAAGTTTTGCGTTTTTTTAGGGAAAACTGGAGTAGAACAGGAATTTCTTTTGACAATATAAAATCTATATTTTCATTATCTAAACAATAAAAGACAATTATCATGAAATACATATTAAAGCTCGAATCACTTGGTCTACTAATTCTGTTCACTGCTATTTATCATCATTTATATCATGGGCAATGGGGTTTTTATTTAGCATTATTTTTTGTACCCGATATTTCTTTTGTGCTTTTTTTAGTTACCAAGAAGTTGGGCGTCATTGCCTATAATGTATTTCATCATCAAGGTGTATTAGTAGTATTATTAATCCTAGGCTATTTATTTCATAGTGACTTGGTTATGAAAATTGGATTGATATTTTTAGCACACTCAACATTTGATAGAGTTGCAGGTTATGGTTTAAAATATTTTGATAGCTTTGATCATACTCATTTAGGATGGGTTGGGAAAAGTAAACATTTACACACCAAATAGTTTAGGTTTTCATTAACATTACATTGGTTAATTTCAATTAAAACATAATAAATATGAAAAAATTAATTATTGCTAGCGCATTAAGTTTGATATGTACTTTTTCATTTGCTGCTGATAAATGTACTGCAGATTGTCACAAAGCAGAACATAAGTGTACGGCCGCATGTCACAAGAATGGGGCTGGTCATGTTGCTAACCATGGTGAAAAAGGACATAAATGTACAACTGCTACATGTAAGCATGATTGTTCTAAAGAATGTATGAAAGCTTAATCGCAAAGGATTGAATTTCAGTAAAAAGGCTTGCTATATAATTTTGCAAGCCTTTTTTATTAATGCCCAGTCATTCCGCCCATAACTCTTTGCATGATTTTAATTTTCAATGCTCTTTGGATAATGTTGCACAAAGATTGAATGGTGCTATCAAACTAACATTATAGTGTTAGTAAGCTATTTATCATTTTCTATATACACCTCGGCCTCTTTGGGATAAAGTTTTTTATAAAGGAATCTTACTTCTTCTTGTCTTTTAAGGTCATGAGTTCTTTTATAAGTAGCATCGCACCTTTCAAGTATATCCGTAGATACTGAAGTTTTGTAGCCTAATTCTTTAGAAATATTTTCAAAAAATAAAGTTATGTCAGTTGATGGCTTGAATGAAGGAACTAAAATTGATGAATATGAAAAACGATACTTTGAAAAAAGAGTTCTAAGTCCATCGTAGGTTGCAATAGTTGGCACAGAAACATGGTCATCATCTGGGTAATATTTCGAATAAAAGCGTAAGCCACTTTTTTTATTAATATTCTTTACGCCATTACAAAAAGCAAGTATACTTCTTTCATGTTCTGAAAATAAGGTTTTTTGTTTTTTTACTTCAGAAGTATCTGCTATATCTGTTGTATTCGCAATCCCTATAAACATCGATTTCCCATTGTAATAATTAGTTTTAAGATTGGTTAAAACTTGTTTTGAAAACTTTCTTTCATCATACCAGGTACTTGGGTCAATTACAAGATAGTTATCAAACATTTCCTTATGCTTTGATAAAACATTTAAAACAAAAATGCCGCCAAAACTATGTCCAACAAGTGTTCTGTTATTTGATACTGGATACTTTGAAGCGATGTATTGAAAAATATCTTCACTTATAAAACGAGTAAATTCTTCGGCACCGCCTGTTTCCTTTGCTATTTCTTCTGGCACTATTTTACTTTTACTAATTGGATAAGGCGTTAGTTCCTTATTGCGGTTATATGACGGTATACATACTACGATCATTTTTGGTAACATCATATCTCCTGCAAATTCACTTAATTCTTTTATCATACCCGAAACTGCTAAAAAGTGAGAGCCGCCATCTAATACATAAAGTACTGGATAACGGAAAGTTGAATCTTTTCGGTCTCGTACTTCTTTTGGCAGGTAAACTAACAAGTCTCTATTTTCTTTATAGGTTTTTGAATAAATGCTATCTACTGTGCCTAAATAGTATTGTGATTTTGCATTAAAACTTATAATTAAAGAAAGAATGAAAAATATTTTTTTAAGATAATTCATAAAACAGATTGTTTACTTTGATTCGGTAAGGAATTATATGGAGGTTTGTATATTAATTAAACTTTTGTGCTTTCTCTTTCTTAGAAAAAGGTGTTATAAAAAATGTATTTACTGTTTTATTAAAAATGTCCTTGTAATATATCGGTGTCGAATGGCCTGAATTTGGCAAAATCCACAAATTAGCCTTCTTAATATTTTCAGCTATCTCTAGCGTATGTCTTGGCACTATGACATCTTGGTCACCGCCTATTACCAAGGTTGGGCAATTAATTTTTTGTAAGTCCTCGTGTGAAATATGTGGTTCTCTTACCATCATTCTGGCAAGTTTCAATAGTTTTTTATGTTCTTCATTAACAGGCAGTTTTGCAAGACTATCAATGGTATTATCTAGGTCTTTTGCCACCCAATCATCAATCGCTAAGCCAGCATCCGGAATTAAATTGGCCCCGGTTACTGCTAATTTTTTTACTTTTTTAGGATGATTCATGGCTAGTAATAAGCCTTCAATTCCACCATCGCTCCATCCTATTACATAACAAGAATCCTTATGCAAAGAATCTAACAAGGCATTTAAATCATCCGTCATCAAATCATAGCTTAATGAATCTCTCAAATCAACCGATTTCCCATGAGAACGATTATCAGCTAATATTACTTGATACTTTTTCGCAAAAAAGGGTATTTGATATCTAAAATTGTTGATTTCACCTCCATTTCCATGAATAATAAGCAATGGCTCGCCCTGACCATATACCTCATAATACATTTTAAAGCCTCTATGATTTAGATACTTGCCATGCTTTGGATCATTCCCAAATGCAGGTGATTGGTTTTTTGAAACTTGTGAGAAACAACTTAAAGTAATTAAACTAAGAACTAGAACTTGTATGATTTTCATTGAACGTATTTTTTGTAGACGTAAATTAAGCATAGCAATAGGTATTTTAATAAAAGAAGGGTCATTTATGTTCCTGTATCCCATTTAGGAACAAAATTGTGTCATCTTAACTTATTACTAATCAAGTGTTACGATATTTTTACAGGTCAAAATATATGTATGAAGAGAATAATATTAACATTTTCCATCTTAGTCCCATTTTTAAACCCTGCTTATACACAGGCATCTCAAGTTGTTGAGAAGAATATTGAAGAGACTAATTCAACTTATAGCATAAATAAGGATGTATTATATGGCGTTGACAACCAACAAAAGATGGATATCTATATCTCTAAGAATCCAAATAAATCGAAGACCTCAAATTTTACAGTGGTGTTTTTGCATGGTGGCGGATGGTATATCAGCGATAAAACGGATGTTCAAAAATACATTCAACCGTATTTGAATAGAGGCATCAATGTGATTAATCTGAACTATCGTTTAAAGGAGGGTATAGCTACAGCATCTGAAGACTTAACTATTGCACTCAACTATCTACAAGAAAACAATTCAATATATCATTGTAATTTAAAACAAGTGATATTATCAGGATTTTCATCTGGCGGACATATTGCGTCTTTGGTAGGTTTATCTGCAAATAATAAATCATACCCATTCCCTCTACATAAAAAAATAAAAATTGCAGCAATTGTAAATTTTGCTGGACCAGTTGATCATCTGGATGTAGTAGAAAAAACTTTTATGGATTGGGATATGCAAATTACAAACACAATAAATGTAAAAGATATTGGAAATGCGATGTTCCCTTCAAATGGTTACGTGTCTAAAGATTCAATTACAAGTTTAGAACCTATAACATATTTTGATAAAAATGATCCTCCATTCTTTTTATGGCATGGCGGTAATGATGATCAAATAATTCCATCTACGTTTGTAGAATTTATTGACTTAATTAAAAAAGATAGCAAAAAAAATATAGAAGTATTTGAACAAAATTATTATCACTCACCAAAACCTTTAGAACTTAAAGAGGCATATGAGAAAATATTTGCTTTTATAGATCAATTATAATAAAATAATAATTACCATAATGGAAGTACATCACCCACACCACCCGACACATAAAAAGAAATGGTCGGAATATCTTTTAGAATTCTTCATGTTATTTTTGGCGGTTACTTTAGGTTTTTTTGCTGAAAATATAAGGGAGCATTTTGTAGAAAAAAATAAAGCTATATTAAATGTCCAAAATCTATATAAAGATCTCAAAGACGATTCTCTTAATTATGTTATTCAAGTTAATAATAGAAACAAACAAGATTCTTGTTTTGAAATAATAAGTAATCTATATGATGAGAAAAAAATAGAATTTGAAATTCCTACATTGTATGCAGCACATTCTTATATTTTGTATAGAAATGTACCAAAAATGAACACAACAGCGTTAGATCAAATCAAGAACTCAGGTTCTTTAAATTTTATAGAAGATGAAATATTAAAAAATGAAATTCAAAGTTATGCAAATGATGCAGTTTATCTAAAAACACGTGAGCAAAGAGAGTTTGGCTATATAGATAGAATGTTAGATCCCATCACTACAAAAAATTTTCAATATAGATTTTATCAAAAAGTTAGCTCTTATGAAAATTTTGAAATTAATAATAACAAAATTGTATTAAAGATTGAAGTTCCTAAAAATCTAAAATTAGTTAATCAGAGTAAGTTTGACTGGGATAATTATTTTTCAATTTTAGCTATGTTGAAAACCATTAGAAATTCTACTGACCATAGTTACACAATACCTGTGCAAAATAAATGTAATAAGTTATTAGGGCTAGTAAGAAACTATTTAATTGAAAATAACGCACTAATAAAAAAATAAATAATGGAAGTACATCACCCACACCACCCGACACATAAAAAGAAATGGTCAGAATATCTTTTAGAATTTTTTATGTTATTCTTAGCGGTGACGCTTGGTTTTTTTGCTGAAAACGTAAGAGAAACAATCAATAAGAATGAAAGTGAAATTGAGACAATTATTATATTAAAGCAAAACCTAGCAAAAGACACATCCAGACTAAATTATTTAACTAACGAGTATATAAATACTTACGAATCTTGGGTTGATTCATCTCATTTCTATGTTGATAATTTTAAACCAAAAGGGAATGAAAGAATAATTACAAGAGCCCTGTTTAATGCTACTTCTTGGCAAACTTTTTATCCGGCTGAATTTGCTAATAATCTGATTCAAAATTCAGAAGCAATGAATTTATTGAAAAATAAGTCTTTAAAATCAGAATTGCTAAACTACGCATCATTGCTAAAGCATTATGCTGAATACGGAAAATTTGTGATCAACACTTGTCAAGACGTTGATACTTCATTCACTCATTTATCTTATCCAAAAGACATTAGAGTAATTATTGATAAACTAGCTGTCAGCCCTTCTCACTTTTTATCAATAAATGATATCCCTGAACATTTAATTTTCAAAACATATGAGAAAAAAGAGTTTGTACATTATTTAGAAAAATTAGACAACGCTGATTTTAAACTAAAAGACATCAACTTAACTTATCTTGAATTACTAGATGAATCAAAAATGCTTTTGAAAATTATTGATAAGGAATACCCAGATTTAAAAGAGGAATAAATTACTGAATGGTTACTGTTTTTAAATAGAAGCCCTTTGGATCAACTATTGGTGGCATTGAACTGCTAATTGTTAAACCTTCTTTGTTTAAATTGTACTTTTCTAATTTTCCATTCACTAAAATATCCAAAGGCAAATCCATAATATAATTTGTAGGTTTTATATTGTAGGTTCTATATCCAGTTTCTTTAACATTAATTTCAATGGTTTTTGTTGTCCTTAAATAAAAATCAAAAAATGGTTTTAAAGAATGCCCAGTAGCTGTGCTAAATAATTCTTCAACATCTTTTGAAGTCACAAAATTGTCATAAGTGTATTTAGGATCTGTTGCTAATTTTTTGATGGTTGGGAAAAATATTTCATCTCCTACTACATATCTTAAACTATGCATAAAAAATGCACCTTTGGTGTAAATGTCATTGCCAGCATAGGTTTCATCTTCAGATAATTCATCACCACCTACCATTGGCTTTTTATACTTAATGCTTCTTTTCCATGCTGCTATAATTTTATCATAGGCCTCTTGACCACCTAAATCATAATGGGCTAACCCCTCGGCATAAGTTCCAATACCTTCCTGTATCCACATATGGGCCCAATCTTTATTGGTTACCTTATTCGCCCACCACTCATGCGCGTATTCGTGAAATAAATTATCAGAGTAGGCTTCAGTACCAATTATTTTATACTCAAACTTATTATTAAAAGTAATCATAGTTTGATGCTCCATTCCAGAATTGGGCACTTCTGCAACACCAATCTTTTCTTTAAACCATGGATACTCTCCAAAATATTTTTCTAATATTTTAGTATCTCTAATTTTAGTGGCAATTACTTTTTTAGCATGCATCGTATCTTCCTCTAAAACATAAAATTCTATTGGAACTATATTTCCATTTATTGTTGTGTAAGCATCTTTTGCCACTTTATATTTTCCAATATTAAATACTACACAATAATTACTAATTGTATAATTCGTTTTCCAATGAAAGGTCGATTTATTTTTTTGATGGGTAGTTTTTTGTAATAAGCCAGGACCCGCAACTATCAAGCCTTTTGGAACAGTAATATGCATGTCTACCCCTTCGTTGGGTTCATCACTTGGATGATCTTTGCAAGGAAAATACATTCTGCCACCTTCTTTTTGAATATTAATCGAAACCCAATCATTGCCGCTGCTGTCTTTAGACCATGTAAATCCTCCTAACCATGGTGGCTTCACCGCAACAGGTGGCACACCGCCATAATGAATATCCACTAATTGCTTACCGGCTTTGAAAACCTCAGTGGTGGTTATAAAAATCTTATCGTCTTTTTGCTCAAAAGCAACAGTTTTCTTGTTTACTTGAATTTTACTCACTTTTAATAAATGTACCAGGTCTAATAAAATGGTATCAGTTGGTTTAGATAAATTCAAGCTAACCACAGTATTCCCTTGAATGGATTTATTAGTAATATCCACATCAAGGCTTATATCATAATGACGAATATCCATAATTGCTTGCAAGGGCTTTAATTTCCCACCCGAAGACAAATAAGTAAGGTCTTCTTGTTTTTGGGAAAAAAGAATTGAAGACAAAAGCAGGCATGCTATGGTTATTGTTGATTTCATACACATTCGTTTAGCTTATGAATTTAAGAAAATTATTCTAAAGGGGTAGGATATTAAATCATAGAAGCACAGCAATACTTCCAAAAAAGACTTTATTGGGACTTGGCATTTAGTAAGCATCAGCGATAAATTTGCTGATAAAGGTGTAATCATTTACAGCCCTGATGGTCAAATGTCGGCAATATTGAGTAATAAGGATAGTATGGTGGTTGGCTATAGCGGAAAATATGAGATCAATCTTAATGAGTCCTATGTCAAACACTTTAGAGATTTTTATACCACGCTTCCATATCCTGTTGAAACAAAAAATCCTATTTTTATACGAGATTTTTCATTTAGCAACAACAAACAAACACTAATACTAAAACCTAGAGAAGAAAAGGGATTAGAATTGGTTTGGGAAAAGGTAAATAATTAATGAATTTAAGACTGGCCAACATAAATGAGGCGGATGCTATTTGGGATATTTTACAAGATGCAATTGTACAAAGAAAGAATGATGGAAGTGATCAATGGCAAAATGGATATCCAAATAAACAAACGGTTATAGATGATATAACAAAAGGATTAGGTTACGTACTTGTTGAAAAGGACCAAATTATTGCGTATGCTGCAATTATATTTGGCGAAGAGCCAACCTATAAAGAAATTAAAGGAAAATGGTTGTCCGATAAGCCCTATGCTGCAATTCATCGTGTAGCTACTTCTGAAGTGCACAAAGGAAAAGGCATAGCTACTCAACTATTTTTAATGATTGAACTTCTTTGTTTGAGTAAGAATACATTTAGCATTAAAGTAGATACTAATTTCGACAACAAGCAAATGCTTCGTATTCTTGAAAAACTGAATTATACGTATTGCGGAGACATCTTTTTTAGTGGTGCATCCAGGATGGCTTTTGAAAAATTACTTAAATAGCTTTTATAGGAATGAGTTTGATCATTCCTATTTTATTGAATACTTTAATAATAGGATAGACAGGATCCACCTCCCACCATTTTGCAGCAAAATTAGGTCTTGCGCCCGCATGATGATGATTGTTTTGAAACAATTCTCCCAACATTAAAAAGTCAATTATCAAGGTATTTTTAGACTGGTCTTTCTCTTCAGGAAAATTTCTATATCCATATTTATGCCCAGCCCAGTTCACGATTGCTCCTTGTATAGGGCCAATTAAAAAGTGTATAGGCAATAATAAAAACATCCACCAATGGGTTGCAAAACAAATATAAAATGTGATATACAATGCAGCAAAGAATAACCTTGTAGCATTGTGATCAGCTATTTTATCAATAGTTGGATATACTGGGAAATTCTTGTCAAACTTAGGTTCTACTTCGATCGTGCCTGTTAATACGCCGTTATAAATTTTTCGGGTATGCATCATCATTGTAAATGCTTCCTTAAAAAAATGAGGAGTATGTGGATCTTGTTCAGTGTCACTATATGCATGATGCATTCTATGTAAAATGGCATAGGCACGTGCATTTAAATACGAAGAGCCTTGTGTGATCCAAGTGAACATGTACCAAAATTTCTCCCAAAATGGAGACATGGTAAACATTTTATGCGCAGAATATCGATGTAAGTAAAAAGTTTGGCCAAACAAAGACAAATACCAATGCAACAAAAGAAAAATCAAAATTGCCATTATAAAATTTTAGATGGCGAATTTACCTTAGTTCAATTATATCTCAATCTTTTGTTTAATTAATTGGTTAAAATTATTAACGCTGGCACTTTTTCCAAAAACTAGAAAAAGATGGGAAATAACCTGTGACTCCGGGGAACAACCATTCACGCTGATCTTTTATACCTGGGTAATGTTCAAATAAGGGATGTTCTTTGGAAATAATTGCCTCCCTTATTGCCATCCCCTTTTCCTCGTAAAGTGCTTTGATTGCATCCATTTCACCTACAACTATTTGAATATTTTGTATGTTTTTTGAAAGGGCAATTATAAAATTTAAAACGTTTTCACTAACGGGGTAATTTGCAAAATGAGATGACTCTAGTAATAATACCCTATTGACATTTTCATTTTTTCTCCACTTTGGATCTAAATTATAGGAATTATAAATGAGGGTAGGTTTTGTTACATCTATCTTTGGCAGTTCAGTTATTGGTAGCTTAGTGGTTAATTGCAAATTACTTGTTGCTATTAATGTATTAGGCACTTGCATATCAATTATTTCTTCATAGGAGGTATCCATAAAAGTATCTAGCTGATTAGTGTGCGTATACTTATTAATATTTTCTTGATTGCAATAATATTTTTTTGAAGAAAACGCACCAGCAACCCATTGCCAGCTACAATTGTTACTTGCCATATCCCCGTCTAATAAATGATAATACATCCACTTAGCGGGTTGCTCCCAATGCGCTTTGCCAATATTACAAGCAATAGCAGCCAAATACATTCTAATATGATTATGTGCATAACCACCATCGTATAAATGTTGGATTTGTTCGTCAATCACTTGAATTCCGGTGAATGCTTCTAATAAGGCAGTCGGCATTTTATGATGTTGAACATCGGGTTGTGCTTGTTTTAAATCTTTCCAAATTAATTCTTTTTTTGCTTGCCATACACGCTGGAAATATTCACGCCATGCCAATTCTTGAATTAATTTTTCACTTTGGAATGAGGAGAACCCATTTTTTAAAACTGCATCTCGCACTTGCTTTACCGAAATGACCCCCCTTGATATATAGGGAGATAGATACGTAACATGTCCATTTAAAAAATTGCTCGACTTTGCATATTGCTCCGGATGGATCTTATTGATTTTATCAACAATAGATGCATAATCTGTAGGAAATAGATTTTTGTTAAACTTTTGCATAAGGAAGTCGGTCAATTCTATTTGATGTATGATAACTATCTAATCCAGTACAGGAGATAGTGCCCGCTTTTTCAATATCTAAATATCCATCTTCTTGCAAACAATTTTCAGGAAAATATAAGTTTTTAATTTCACCAATAATCAAGATGGTATTGTTTATTGTTAGATCGATTCTTTGTTTGAATTCAACTTCTAATTGCACATTACTTTCCTTTACAAAGGGTGCTTTACAACCATTCTTATACTCTGTTGTTAACCCTGTAGCATCAAATTCTGAAATTTCCTTAGGATATCTAGCAGAAGTTTGATGCGCTTGTTTATATATATTTTCATTCAAATGATTCAGCGTGTAAGCACCCGTCTCTAAAATATTAGATAAAGTATGGCGTTCAACCGAATCAGGTCGCATAATAAAACTAATTAGTGGAGGGCTAGCTCCAATATGCACAATAGAAGTAATAATTGCCAAGTTAGTTTGACTGTTCGTATCGATTGTTCCAATTAAACAAACGCTTTTAAAACCTCCAACACTATTTATTAAATGTGCTCGCTTTCGTTGTTCCATTGCGAGTAAATCAGACTCTGAAATTTGAATTTTCATAAATTATTTTATTGATCTAATGCATTTAAAAAGTCATTAGCATATTTTAAATGCGATTGTTGTTTTTCGGGACTCATTTTGTCGAAAGTATGTACCAGCATGCCTATCCTCGGATTGCTTAAGAAAAATGATCCATGCTCATGCATAAAGCGCCAAAATAATCCATCCCAAACGGGTTGCCATTCTCCTTTTTCATAGTCGCTCATTTTCATTAAATAATTGCTACCACTTATATAGGGCTTGGTTGTCATTAACCCTCCGTCGGCAAACTGCGTCATTCCATAAACATTAGGTACCATTACCCAATCATAGGCATCAATAAACATTTCCATAAACCACTTATATACTTCGTTAGAATCGAACTCGCATAATAGCATAAAGTTTCCTAATACCATCAGTCTTTCAATATGATGACAGTAGCCAGTTTCTAAAACTTTTTTTATCGTAATATCAATAGGTGCAATGCCTGTGGTACCGGTCCAAAAACTTGATGGAATTTTTCTGGTGAACTTCCAGTAATTGGTTGTCCTTTGTTTTGTTCCTTCTCGCTCATAAACGATCCTGATAAATTCGCGCCATCCCATTATTTGTCTAATAAATCCTTCTAATGAATTTAAAGGGATAGATTTTTTTTCTGCATACCCAATAGCAGCATCTATAATTTGTTGCGGATTAATTAACCCTATATTCAACATTGGAGATAGTAATGAATGATGCAACACGGGTTCTTTAGCAACTATGGCATCTTCATAAATACCAAATTTTTCAAATCTTTGTTCTAAAAATTCATGAAGCCATTTTTCAGTATCAGTATAATTGATTACAAATAAATTTGAACCATTTGCCGATCCATAATTATCCGGAAAATGTTTTTGTATATATGTTCTTGCTTCCTCAATAAAATTGTCATCTGGAACCATTGACAATTTTGGAGGTAACTCTTTTTTAGGATATTTAGCTCTATTGTCCGCGTCATAAGTCCACTTACCGCCAACTGGCTTTCCATCTTTATCCAATAAAATATTTCTTTGCTTTCTTTGCGAAGTGTAAAAATCAGTCTGGAAATACATTTTTTTTTTAGAAAAATGAGGTGCTACTTCGTTAAGGGTATTTAAGAAATTAGGGGTTTCATAAACCACTAGTTTAATTTTATTTTTATTGCAGCAATCCGTAAGTTTTTTTAATATCCAATTGTCTACAGGATCTACAATATGTAATTCTTGTACATTATTTGAGTGAAGTTCATCTATAAGCACTTCTAGTTTATTTTGTAATGCTATCGTATCTATATACTGAACCTCGTATCCTAGGTTTTTTAAATAACTTTCAAAAAACTTCATACTAGCCCTATGCATGACTAGTTTTTGTTTATGAAATTGATATTGCTTAAAATAATGCCATTCTTCCAACAAATAAACTGGTCTGTCAATTGCAATAGCTGGATGATTTTTAAATAATTGATTAGGGAATACTATTGAGGCTTTATTGGACATATATTGTATTTAAACTACCTAAATAACAATATCATTTTCAAATTGTTGTCAATAAATTATAAAATTAATTTTAATAGCCTTAGCTGTTTTCGGTAGAATCAATTTTAAGTTTGGTAAACACTTGTAAATGAGGCAATGCCAATACAGATAATCCTATAAAAAGTAAAGTAAAAACACCAGAAGAATCTTTACTACTCAATGTCAAAAATGTAATATATGCAAATCCGAACCAAGCCATTACTGAAAATGGTGCTGCTTTCCATAAAAGCGAACCCCAACCTGAAATAGTATTGGGAATCTTAAAATTAATCCTGATTTTATCGAATGATAATAAGGAATGCCAGAATCCAAAATAAAAAGCAAAGCTTAACCAAAGCGGCATCAATAATACAAATACCACTAATATTATAACTTGAATGAATGAATAATAATAATCCTTACTATTATTAAAAAAATACTGCTTAAAAAAGAATAATAAAAAATACAAGCACAAAAGCGATGCCAGAGAAATAGGATATAAAATATGTGCAATTGAAATCATTTCTTCTTTGTGAATACTTGATCTCCCCATTGTTAAAAAAACATCTAATGCAAAGTAAATATTTTTTGTAAGCAGGAATAAGATCCAAAAAAATCCTAGAGCAGTATAAACAAGTTTATGTAATACTGAATTAGATTTACCTAACCAGTCAATTTCACCGAAATGAAATGCGGTTATTACAATGAATAGGACTAGGGCAGCAATAGGAAACAGATACCATACAATTGCATAGGCAACTATATTCCCAATATATTTAATTAAAAATATTTTCTGGCCTCTATTAGAAGGCATTAAATGTTGATCAATATATAAATCAAGTGCGCCATGTGGGACACCAAAAAGAATTAAAATAAAAATTAAAAATGAAATCTGAGTGCTTAAAGAAAACTTGCAAATAGTATCAATAATAAATAAAGCCAGTGCAAATAGCAATAAGTAAGCCCTTAACTTTATTTGCATAATTATAAATTAAAAATGGGGCAAGCTTTCACTTGCCCCATATCAAAATCAAACCGTTTAAGCCGATTTTCTACTTAAACTATAAATCACTAAGCCGAAACCTATTTTATTAACAGCATCTCCAATATTATAAATAACATTCATGTCGATGCCTATGCTTTTGAAACTAGCATACCATTGTCCGTCGGCTGTTCCGATTAAATATCCTAATGGATAAATAGCCCAGCCTACAAGTACGAACCAACCAAGCGCAGCATTTGCAGATGCAACTGCTGATCCTGCTCCAGTAGCTAATTTTTTTACATCACCCATCCATACTTCATATACAATATAGAAATAGGCAATAGCACTAATGGTTCCCCATAAAGTTGCATGAGCTGGCGCAACCGCTTCGCCCCAATAACCTGTAACTAACATTACTACAGATGCTAGTATCATCTTCCATAATAAACTTGTAGTTCCTCCTGCTTTTTTTGTGATTAAATAAAATTCTACACACATTAAAGGCACCGTTAACAACCAGTCTACATAGCGGAAAAAAGTAGGACTATCATGCGTTTCTAAATAATAACCTCGCATGTAGTAATAATGCACAGCTGCAATAAAAGTGATTAAGCCCGATACCAATACTGAGGTACGCCACTCTTTGCTTGTGTTATTTAATTCCAAGAAAAAGAAAACAGCTGCGGCCATCATAGCCATTGTTCCTATAAAGAAGGTAAAAGAGACATAGTCTGTTTTAGCAATCTGCATAGAAGCGTCGAGCAAGAACAAATGATCCATATTTTTGAGTTTTGGTGAACATATTCATTCACAACACTCCACGGTTCATTACGGCTGTCATTAAAGGTTAAATTAATGCAAAGCAATAGCAAAGCAAACGTTGTATAATACTATAACATTAAATTAAACTTAAAGTTTGATAAAATGTAAAATAAACTGTTAAACGATTTTATAGGTATGATGATTCAAAAAAATGTGTACAAAATACACTAAGTAATTCCTAAAATTCAAGCCGCTTCCAATTCACTGAAACTATTGACCCATCGGCTAATAAAACCGAATCAGGTTGTTTATAATTTAAATTGACGAATTCCCTGCCATACATTTTTCCAAAATCACAGTTTACTTCTGAATGTATAATTTTGTGTGTCATCCATTTTGGATGATTGATTCTATATTCTTGCGTCTTATTGTTGCTAAGTTTTGTAAATCCATAATAACGTTCAAAGATAAATTCTTCAATACTTGACTTTTCAATGAAGTCTTTTTGAGTGGCTGCATCCAAAGAAATGCCATTCCATTGATCCTTAATTTTCCATTCATAATTGATTTTTTTATGCGCTGCAATCTGAATAGAGTTTTTTGTGGGAATAGACACATAATGCTCTTTGTATAACTTGTTAGCTATGAGTGCTACAATTTTATGTGGTACCGTTTCATTAATAAACACAACACCTTTTTTTATTTTCTTGCCTTCTAATTTGCGTACATAAAATCTTAAGTTTATTTCTTCAAAAGAACCAAAAAAGGGTATCGGCATCCCAAATAGACTTGTTTTCTTAAACATAAAGCCTACAAGACTTACATATGTTTTATATTTATAGTAGTCTAGCTCAACGCCATTAGGCAAATAGGGCTTCAAAACAACCGGATCAACCTCGTAATTCGCCATAATCAAATTTTCCCAGCTGGCTTTTAAAAATGTTGTACTCATACTAAACTATATAAATACTAAAACAATATTCATTATTAATTGTTCACTATATTGAATATAAAAAATTCTCTCAATAAATTAACATATGAATATTGTACTATTTGATGGGATTTGTAATTTATGTAACAACACAGTTTTGTTTTTAATCAAATATGATAAAGACAATAATTTACACTTTGCTTCACAACAAACTGATACAGGTAAAAAACTAATAGCACAATATTTGGTTAATGCAAATACCCAATCAGTCATTTTAATTAAAAACGAAGCCATTTATTATAAGTCGGATGCAATTATTGAAATTGCTAAACTTTTAAAAGGGTGGCCAAGATTGATTATAATAGCTAGTGTTTTCCCTGCCTTCTTTAGAAATTGGATGTACGACTTGGTAGCCAATAATAGATATAAAATTTTTGGAAAGAAATCATTTTGCATGATTCCCTCTAAAGAAATTGAACATAAATTTATTATCTGATTAATAAAAAAATGTCCATCAATATCATTAAACTAGTAAATCTTAAGGCTTTTTAATAGTAAACGTATTATTGGTACTTAGCTGTTTTTTCCTTACCAGTCATATCCTCATTACACCTGATTTGCACTTGTAAATTACAAATCCATTCATGACATTGTTGGCTATATAAGTGTTCGTTCACTTTATTAAACAGTGTAACTACTTGCTCGTATGTACCTTCCAGTTCGGTTGAAAATGGACGCACTTCATATTTTAAGTCTGATGCTTCAATTATAGTAATCGCTTCGTCCACCCATTCATAGGCATGTTTGTCCTGAACAATAGGTAATATTTGAATCGTAGCGTTTACTAAATAGGAGTGCATATTGATTGATTGATTTAATTTGAGTTGAATTATAATTTAGGAAGTGAATACCCATTATGATACGCTTTTATAAAATATTCATCTTGTATACTTGCTTCGGTAAATTTATTACCGGAGGCATCCCAATTAATTTTCTTGCCTGATCTGTAGGCAATATTACCCATTTGTGCCACTGTTGCAATATGCGACCCATCCTCTATTGAACAATGCAATGACTCTGGATGATTGTTTCTTATTGCTGCTATAAAATTTTCCCAATGTAAGTCTACACCAATATCTTCTACTTTTTGAAATGGCTTTACAACTTTATTTTTTGATTGTCTCTCTTCAATTACTTCCCACCCACCCCTATCTAAAATCAATGTTCCATTATTTCCTATAAATGCAATGCCATGATCTCTATTGTATGATCCATTGTCAATCCCCATTGCTGAATCCCAAACTAAATTGAATTTTTCAAATTCATATAAAGCTGTTAATGTATCAGGGGTTTCTTCCGCAAGTTCTGGATAGGCAAATTTACCGCCCAATGCACTTACCGAAATCGGATCAGCTGCCTTCATACCTTGAACGGCATAATCTAACAAATGTACTCCCCAGTCTGTCATTAAACCTCCGGCATAATCCCAAAACCACCTAAAGTGAAAATGAAAACGACTTGTATTAAATGTCCTTAATGGAGCGGGGCCTAGCCAAGTTTGATAGTCAATATAAGCAGGTGCAATACTATCAGCAACAATTGGCTGAGGGCGCATCCAACCCTGATAACACCAAACCTTTGTTGTACGAATATTACCAAGTTGTCCGGAGTGTACAAAATTTAAAGCGTCTTTAAAATGTTTTTGGCTTCTTTGCCATTGTCCAACTTGTACAATACTATTATATCTATTTTTAGCCTTAATCATAGCGTCACATTCACCAATTGAATTACCACAAGGCTTTTCTACATATACATGTTTCCCTGCTGAACAAGCATTAATCATCTGCAAAGCATGCCAATGATCGGGTGTACCCACAATCACTACATCAATATCTTTACGATCTAAAATTTTACGATAATCACTATAGGTATCAATTTTTTTTACATTAGGCTGCTTTAATAATAATTCCTCTTTCCTTTTATTCAAAACAGATGCATCTATATCACACAATGCAACAACTTGAACATTTTTCACTTTAATTGCAGACATGGTGTTAGACCATCCCATTCCATTCACACCAATGGTAGCAACTCGAATGTTATCAGATATAAAAAAACTACTATTTGCAAAACCAGGTTTCGCAATAAAAGCTGCAGAGGCTAATGACATTTGTTTAATAAAATCTCTACGTTGATTCATATACTAATTATTATGGCTTCTTAAATATACTTAAGTTTCATAAAAAAACCACCCTCGTAAATGATGGGTGGTTTTTTTATTTTGAAAGACTTTAAAAATTACTTTCCGCTTGGTGGATTTGGAGCTTGTGGTGCACCGGGAGGTGGAGGTCCAAAACTACGATGCTCTTCCAAAACAACCTTATCCAATGGCTTTGCTGCACCTCTGTGGCAAGTATTACAAGTAACAACTTGTGTAGCTTCGCCATCGGTATGTGTTAATTTAGCCATATACTTTTCATTCAAATCACGGGTCATTCTAATCATGTCACGTGCAATTTCTTTTTTAGGATTATCGTCATTCGCCATATCCAATCTAGGTGCACTTTCTTTGGTTTGCGCATGACAATAATTACATTTAACACCCAATGCTACTTTAAAAATATCCATTTCATGATCTACTTCCTTATAGGTCATGGTAGCAGGAAATGCTTTGATATTTTTAAGCACCCCAGGTGGTTTTTGATTTACATAGCTAAATGATTGTGAAGCAAATGCTACTACTATTACGAGCAAGCTTACAACCATAAATTTTTTACTTTTCATGTTTCGATGATTTGATTGAAACATAAATTACTTTAAATATGGTAAAAAAGTCTATATTTTTTACAAGTGGAAAGGAGTTAATTATTTCTTAAGACAAAATTAAGACCGGCGATTTTATAAAGACTAGTCTTTATGGTTCTTGCTGCGATAATGTCTGCGCCACATGATTATTATGATGGCGAAAATGCCGAATAGGATTGGGAAAGTCATAACACTTTATTTATCCTGTAATTTACTTAAATAAAACTACAAGTAGTAGCATTTAGGCAGTTTTAGATATAAATATGTTCCATTTTAAGAATTGGGAACAATCCTATTCTTTACTATTGTTTTGTTTTGACATGATGGTATTAATTTAAGCCTTCAAAATCAAAACAAACACAATGAAAAAACTATTATTCTTGGCAGTTATTGCCACAAGCTTATTTGCATGTCAACAAGCTTCAAAGCCAGCATTTGATTTAGCCAATGCAAAAAAGGAAATTGAAGCAGCGAATCATGAAATTGCTGAGACCTTTGCCAAAGGAGATTCAGTAGGAATGGCAGAAGCCTACAGTAAGGAAGGGTCTGTTATGCTAAACTATATGCCATCGGTTAAGGGAA
>CANGIZ010000008.1 GCA_947454025.1 Bacteroidota bacterium
ATATTTTTTTCACCCGACATACTAAAACTATTTATTTCGTCGTTTTAGCTTTTGGACGATAGGTCTTATTAGTACAGACTTTATCTTTTTGTTTTTTATAGGGTACGGATTATACAGGCCGAGGTTTCTACCTTGGCCTTCTTTTTTACAAAATAAGCTATGGAATTGCCTCCATGCGGTATCCTAAATTGGAAAAATATTGTAAAACAATCGGCAATGCAATCGAGAGTCTATCCCAAGCTTTTTGACTATCATGGAATACAATAATAGAACCAAACACTGTATTTTCAATAACATTACGTGCGCATTTTTCACCGTCAATTTTTATATCAAAATCTCCACTTAAAACATCCCACATGATGATTTTTTTGGGCAAACTTATCCCTTGTTTTAATGCACGAATTTGTCGCTTGGTAATGCGTCCATAAGGTGGTCTGAACAATGAACTATCAATTAAAGTTGCAGCATCTTTTATGTTTTCCAAATAAGCAGCTGTTTCGGTTTTCCAACCATTCAAATGATCATAGGTATGGTTGCCCACTCTATGTCCTTCTTGTAAAATAGATTCATAAATATTGGAATGTTTTAGCACATTATTCCCAATACAAAAAAAGGTTGCTTTGGCATTGTATTTTGCTAACTCCGAAAGCACAAATGGAGTGGCTTCGGGATGTGGGCCATCGTCGAAACTCAAATAAATCACCTTCTCCTTGGAGGGTATTTTCCATGTGCAATTTGGATAAATTGCCCGCAGCCAAAAAGGTGTTTTAATCAAATACATACTCAAAGATAAATAGTTCTTTTGCCCATATGAATATTATCTTTGTAAAAATGATGTTAAGTATGGATTCAAAGGTAAGAGTAAGGTTTGCGCCCTCTCCAACAGGCGGTTTACACTTAGGTGGCGTAAGAACAGTTTTATTCAATTATTTGTTTGCAAAACACCACAAAGGGGAGTTTATTTTAAGAATCGAAGACACCGATCAAACACGTTTTGTACCCGGTGCTGAACAATATATTCAAGACACTTTAGCTTGGTGCGGACTCACCCCCGACGAAAGCCCTTTACATGGTGGACCTTATGGCCCCTATCGTCAAAGCGAACGCAAGGCGATGTATAAGCAATATGCTGATACGTTAATTGAAAAAGGTTACGCTTATTATGCATTTGATACACCCGAGGATTTAGATGCAAAACGAAAAGAAATTCCAAACTTTCAATACAGTCGCGCACACAGAATGGAACTGAAAAATTCTATTTCATTGGGTGCTGACGAAGTAGCAGTTTTGTTAAAAAATAATACACCGCATGTTATCCGTATTAAAGTGCCAGAAAATGAAGAAGTAAGTTTGGATGATGTGATTCGAGGTCATGTTAGTTTTGATACCAATATGGTTGATGACAAGGTTTTATTAAAGGCCGATGGAATGCCAACTTATCATTTAGCAGTAGTAGTAGATGATTATTTAATGAAAATTACCCATGCATTTAGAGGTGAGGAATGGTTGCCAAGTGCACCTGTGCATGTTTTATTATGGAAGTATTTATTTGGTTTAGATAAAATGCCTAAATGGGCGCATCTTCCTTTAATCCTTAAGCCAGATGGCAATGGAAAATTAAGTAAGCGCGATGGAGAACGATTAGGCTTCCCGGTATTTGCCATGGATTGGACCGATCCTAATACCAATACGACCACCATTGGTTTTAAAGAAAGAGGATTTTTACCAGCAGCATTTGTGAATTTATTAGCGATGTTGGGATGGAATGATGGTACCGATAAAGAAATTTATACAATAGAAGAATTGATCGCTGGTTTTTCTTTAGACAGAGTGCATAAAGGGGGCGCGAAATTTGATTATGAAAAAGCTAAATGGTTTAACGCGGAGTGGATTAAAAAAACAGAGAATGAAAAATTGGCTCCATTAGTTCGCCCTTATTTTGAGGAAGCAAAAATTGAAATTCACAATCCAAATTATCTTGTTAAAATTATTGGTCTGGTAAAAGAACGTTGTCATTTATTGCCTGAATTTGTAGCACAAAGCAGTTTCTTTTTCACAGCACCCACAACCATTGACACTGCAAGTATTGCCCCTAAATGGGATGAAAAAAAGTATCTCTTTTTTGAAGAATTGGTAAAATTATATGTTAGCAAAATGGAAACTGGATTGCTTACAATTCCAGCTTCAACATTAGAAATTGAATTTAAAGAATTAGTTGCGAAGCATGAATTGAAAGCTGGTGAACTCATGTTGCCATTTAGGATTATGTTAGTAGGTGGTAAATTTGGACCTGGCGTTTTTGAAATCGTAGAAGCCATTGAATTAAAAGATACGGTGACTCGAATTGAAAAATGCTTGCAATTATTATCCTCAAATTAGCGTAACTTGTTATTAATAAGGATGCTTAAATAAAGCCGAATGAGCGCAGAAAAACCCATTAGAGTATTAGTAGCAAAAGTTGGCCTTGATGGTCATGACCGAGGCGCCAAAGTAATTGCTACCGCATTAAGAGATGCCGGCATGGAAGTGATTTACACAGGCCTTCGTCAAAGCCCAGAAATGGTTGTTCAGGCAGCATTACAGGAAGATGTGGATGCCATAGGTATTAGTATTTTATCTGGCGCGCATATGACGGTTTTCCCAAAAGTTTACCAATTGATGCAAGAAAAAGGACTGAGCAATACATTGCTAACAGGCGGCGGCATAATTCCTGAGGAAGACAATGCCAAGCTGAGCGCAATGGGTATTGGAACCTTGTTTAGTCCGGGAGCCAATACTTCGGATATTGCTGCTTATATTAAAAGTTGGGTAGCCGAGCATAGAAAATAAAATTTCTTATACGAGGTAAAGGGAAAAATAGGATTCTTCATTTTTAAATTGCTTCTATATGTCTTTTCAAACTTTGTTTACTAAGATGGAAGATCACACATTGATCATTACCATCAATCGTCCAGACGTTTTAAATGCATTGAACAAACAAGTCATTAGTGACCTAGATGCTGTCATGGATCGAGTATATAAATTTCCTGAAATTAAAAGTGTAGTCATAACGGGTGCCGGCTTAAAAAGCTTTGTAGCAGGCGCTGATATTAAAGAATTTGAATCCCTAACAAAAGAGGAAGCAGTGGCGGTAGCGAAAAGAGGCCAAGCTGTTTTTTCTAAAATAGAACATTCGCCAAAACCCATTGTTGCTTGTGTAAATGGATTTGCATTGGGTGGAGGATGCGAACTAGCCATGAGTTGTCATTTTATAATTGCATCAGAGAGTGCCACATTTGGTCAACCCGAAGTAAACCTAGGTATCATGGTGGGTTATGGTGGATCACAACGCCTTACGCAGCGAGTGGGAAAAGGCAGGGCCATGGAATTAATCATTACAGGTAAAACTATTAATGCTACTCAAGCCATGAATTATGGTTTGGTAAACTATGTAGTGCCTCAAACGGAATTATTAGACAAGGCTTTTTCAATATTAAGCGTATGCCACGAAAAAGCACCATTGGCGGTTGCCAATTCCATTAGAGCGGTGAATTCAGTTTGGGACGACACCCTTAGTGGCTATGAAACTGAAGCTGCTTTATTTGGAGAATGCTTTGTAACAGAGGATTCCAAGGAAGGGATTGCTGCTTTTAAAGAAAAGAGAAAGCCTCATTTTAAAGGCCACTAATCCTTACTGATTCAGGTCATAAATGCATTTTTTAAGCTCATTTTTTCGCGTGGCACCTTACCTTTGCGCTACTAAATTATTGTAACTATGGAATACAGAATTGAAAAAGACACAATGGGTGAAGTTAAAGTTCCTTCACACGTTTATTGGGGTGCTCAAACACAAAGAAGTATTGAGAATTTCAAAATAGCGCAGGATATTAATAGAATGCCGAAGGAAATTATTCGCGCATTTGCTTACTTGAAAAAAGCAGCTGCATTAACCAATTTTGATGCGGGTGTTTTACCAAAAGAAAAATGTGATTTAATTGGACAAGTATGTGATGAAATTTTAGCAGGTAAATTAGACGATCAATTTCCATTAGTAGTATGGCAAACAGGAAGTGGCACCCAAAGCAATATGAACATAAATGAAGTAATTGCATATCGTGCACATGTAATAAATGGAGGCAGCTTATTAGACCATGATAAGTTTATACACCCTAACGACGATGTAAATAAATCACAATCCTCTAACGATACTTTCCCAACTGCAATGCACATTGCAGCTTATCAAATTTTAAAGGAAACCACCATACCAGGAATTACTACTTTAAAAAGTACTTTGGATGCGAAGAGTGCTGAATTCATGCACATTGTAAAAATTGGACGTACCCATTTTATGGATGCAACTCCACTTACCTTAGGTCAAGAAATTAGCGGTTATGCAAGCCAATTAAAACATGGATTAAAAGCCATTGAAAATACACTAGCCCATTTAAGTGAACTCGCTTTAGGTGGTACTGCAGTTGGAACAGGAATCAATACACCCAAAGGGTATGCTGAAAATGTAGCAAAACATATTGCTAATTTAACTGGCTTACCATTTATCACTGCTGAGAATAAATTTGAAGCATTGGCTGCACATGATGCGATTGTTGAATCACATGGTGCTTTAAAAACTGTGGCAGTAAGCTTAATGAAAATTGCCAACGATGTGCGTATGCTTTCGTCTGGACCAAGAAGCGGCATTGGTGAATTGTTTATACCAGACAATGAACCAGGATCTTCTATCATGCCAGGTAAAGTAAACCCAACACAGTCAGAGGCTTTAACAATGATTGCTGCCCAAGTAATGGGCAATGATGTTGCAATAAATGTAGGGGGTTCTATGGGCCATTTTGAATTAAACGTTTTCAAACCTGTAATGATTTACAACTTCTTACACAGTGCAAGATTAATTGGAGACGGCTGTATGAGCTTTAACGAAAAGTGTGCCATTGGATTAGCACCTATCGAAGAAAATATTAACAAGCATGTAAACAATAGCTTAATGTTAGTGACTTCATTAAACACGAAGATTGGTTATTATAAATCTGCTGAGATTGCTCAAAAAGCACACAAAGA
This sequence comes from Bacteroidota bacterium, assembly GCA_947454025.1. Classification (GTDB taxonomy): domain Bacteria; phylum Bacteroidota; class Bacteroidia; order Chitinophagales; family Chitinophagaceae; genus Sediminibacterium. Next base: position 5,053 of record CANGIZ010000008.1, read on the forward strand.
AGGAACTACTTTAAAAGAAATGGCTGTTAAATTAGGATATGTTACCCCTGAAGAATTCGATGCATGGGTGGTGCCTAAGGATATGGTTGGACTTTAATCTTAGATGCTATTTTATAAAAAAGGCCCTTCAAGTTAAGGGCCTTTTTGTTGACAATACTAGTGAACTCTTTCGCCGTTCAAATAAGTCTTGAGTACTTTAATTTGCAAAATACTATCCTTTGACACTTTCATTAAGTCTTTATCTAAAATAATAAAATCAGCTTTCTTCCCGACTTCTAATGAACCAACTTGCTTTTCCATGCGGTTTGCTTTTGCTGCCCAAATGGTCATACCACGAACGGTTTGCTCACGCGTTAATGCGTTTTCCATTTGAAAACCACCTGCAGGAAATCCTTTACTATCCTGTCTTGCGACCGCTGCTAAAAATGTTTTAAAAGGATTAATTTCTTCTACTGGAAAATCTGTTCCTAGAGGTAACCAATTATTTTGTTCCAATAATTGTTTGTAGGCATAGCCTCCTTTTAGTCTTTCGGCACCCAATCTATCTACTGCCCAATACATATCACTTGTGCCATGTGTGGGTTGTACCGATGGTATAATACTATTGTCTCCAAATAAATGAAAATCTGCAGGATTAATAATTTGTGCATGTTCAATTCTCCAACGCTTATCATTCTTCCCTTTTAAATATTTTGCATACACTTTTAAAATTGTTCTATTGGCACTATCGCCAATCGCATGCGTACACATTTGAAAATCGGTATGAATTAATTTAGCTGCAATAGAATCAAAATGAGCTTGACTACTTAATAAAAATCCTGACCAACCTGCTTTGTCGGCATAAGGTTGTAATAAACATGCCCCTCTGCTACCTAGTGCACCATCACCATAAACTTTAACCCCTTTAACGGATAACCTATCTGTAACATAGCCTCCGCCCGTAAAATACTTTGAAGTATATGATTCAGGCTTGTCACTCAACATTACATATAAGCGCATTTTTAAATCATTGCTTTTTTGCAATGCATCTACCTGATCAATATCTGCTGGACTTAATCCGCAATCTGTGATGGTTGTTAAACCAGTAGCAAAACAATTTTGTTGCGCTGCTGTTAACCAATCTTTATAATCATTGTGCGTTGCTGCTGGCACATGACTTTCCACCACACCCACTGCATTGTCTACCAACAAACCTGTTAACTTTCCATCCTGCATGGTAAACTGTCCGCCATTAATGGTTTGACCCGGTTGCACACCGGCTAAATGCAAAGCAAAATCATTGGCAATACTAGCATGTCCATCTACCCTTTCCAATAATACAGGACGATCTGGAAACAATATATTTAACTCCGCATTGGTAGGAAATTGTTTTCCAGGGAATCGGTTCTGATCCCATCCTCTTCCTTTTATCCATCCCTTTCCAGGATGCTTTTCAGCAAAGTCTTTCACGCGTGCAATGGCTTCCTCCCAAGTTGGTACAAACATTAAATCCACAGCATACAATGCTTGTCCGTACCCTAAAAAATGTGCGTGCGCATCAATAAATCCAGGATATACTGCTGCACCTTTTGCATCCACAATACTATCTGATTTGTATTCTTTTAAAATGTAGTCATTCGTTCCCACTGCAACAATTTTTCCATCCTGCACTGCCATTGCTTCGGCAGTTGCATAGGTTTCATTCACCGTATATATTTGTGCATGGTGCACAATTAAATCCACTCTTTGGTTAATACAGGAACTGCACAAAAAAGTTACAGCAATAGCTAATAAGTTACGCATAGTAAAAGTTTAGGAATTAAAAATAACTAAAAAAGAAGTAGAAAAAATAAATGATACTATATAGGACTAATCAAATCCGAATTAGTTCAACAGTTCACATGGCTTTAAGCCCGTGTGCTTTTTAAAGGCAGCAGAAAAGTGAGAAATAGAGGAATACCCCAATAAAGCAGATACATCGGTAACACTTAAGGCTTTTTCATACAACAAATACTTAGCATGTTCCATTCTTTGTTGTTGGTAAAAATCAAAAATAGTCGTACCAAATACTTCCTTAAACCCCTTCTTTAAATAACACTCATTCATCGCTACTTTACGACTCAATTCCTTAATGGTGATGGGGTCTCCAATATGTTGTAATAAAATTTCTCTTGCTTGATAAATACTTTCTTTCCCACGGTCATCCGCCAGAAACTTACAAGTAAAGCCTTCTTCCTTTTCATCATCAACAATTACATCCAAACTTTGCAAAAGCAATTCGTGAATTTTTGCATTGATGAAAATATTCTCTAAGGAACCTGTATAGCTATGATTTAACACCGCATCCAAAGTATTACGCTTACGAATACTTAAAGGAAATATTTTAGTAAAAGCATTGGGATGTTTAAAAGCCAACACTTCATCTTTTGTAGTGGTGAGTTTTACATTGTGTAAAAACTGATGTAAAAAAGTAGATGTAAAATGAAACGAAAATACATCTACCGTTCTTAATGGACCTGCACACTCTTCGGTAGGCAATTGATTACAATTACCGCAAAGCTTGTTGTCACAAAATCTGTTTCCAGAAATACAAAAACGCAATTCTAAAAAGTTGTCCTTGGGTTGTGATGCGTTATAATGATACACAAACATACCTGTATCCTCGGTGGTCCACGTATCCTGAGCATAGTATCGTTTAATACTATACTGTGTAGACCCTGGAATATGTTGATCCTTATGCCATAACAAGGCCATGCCTGCAAATTCTGCAGGTTTATTTACTTGTTTTAATATGTCTAAGGCTTGTATCACAATTACAAAATTAATGTATAAACATCAATACTGCCCAAAAGGTTCATTTAATGACCGAATTATGACATTTCTTTTCAAAATTTTAACAGCCATATCAATGCTAAGAAACTTTCCATTTAAAGGGCATTTTTAGCCCCATTTTCGGACTTTGCATAATTCACAAGTGAAATGAATTGGGGATAACTAAAGGTCTTGAAAACAAGTGCCTAACTGCTTAATTTTCTTAAGTTTGTATGCGTTTGTAACGCCCTATAAAAACAAAAAAATTCACTCATTATGTCAGAAGATTTACAATCCCCAGATTCGGCCGAGAATAAGAATTATGGTGCCGATAGTATACAAGTATTAGAAGGCTTGGAGGCGGTTAGAAAAAGACCGGCCATGTATATTGGCGATGTAGGCTCCAAAGGTTTACACCACTTGGTATACGAGGTAGTGGACAACTCTATCGACGAAGCCTTAGCTGGCTATTGCTCTCACATTGAAGTTACGATTCACAAGGACAATTCAATTAGTGTACAAGATAACGGTCGTGGTATTCCTACGGCAATGCACTCAAAAGAAAAGAAATCTGCTTTAGAAGTGGTAATGACGGTATTACACGCAGGTGGAAAGTTTGATAAAAATACCTATAAAGTGTCGGGTGGTTTGCACGGTGTGGGTGTGAGTTGTGTAAACGCATTAAGTACTAAATTATTAGTGACCGTTCAAAGAGAAGGTAAAATATTTGAGCAAGAATATAGCATTGGTGTTCCTCAATATGCAGTGCGCGAAACGGGCACAAGCGATAAAACTGGAACACATGTACATTTTTGGCCAGATGCTTCTATTTTCCAAGAGACCGTTTACAAAAAAGAAATATTAGAAGGTCGTTTACGTGAATTGTCTTATTTGAACAAGCGTATTAATATTACTTTGACCGACTTAAGAGAATTAGGCGAAGACGGACAACCTTATACCAACAATTTTTATAGCGAAGGTGGTATTATTGAGTTCGTTCAAATGTTGGACAAGAATGCTAACAGAAATCCAATCATATCAACTCCACTTTACGTTGAAGGTTTAGACGAGGCGTCGAATGTAATGGTTGAAGTAGCATTGACTTACAATGACGACTTTAAAGAAAATATTTTCTCTTACGTTAATAATATCAATACCATCGAAGGAGGTACCCACGTTACTGGTTTTAGAACCGCATTAACGCGTGTATTTAAAAGCTATGGTGATAAAGAAGGTTTATTCGAAAAAGCAAAAGTTACGGTAGAAGGTGATGACTTTAGAGAAGGTTTAAGTGCGATCATTTCGGTGAAAGTTCCCGAGCCACAATTTGAAGGCCAAACCAAAACTAAATTAGGAAACAGCGAAGTAAGTGGCGTAGTACAAACCACGGTATCTCGTGTATTAGAAGCTTATTTGGAAGAGAATCCAAAAGAAGCTAAATACGTTATCTCTAAAATTATATTAGCTGCCCAAGCGCGTGTTGCTGCTAAAAAAGCACGTGATATGGTGCAAAGAAAAACAGTATTATCGGGTGGAGGCTTACCTGGTAAATTAGCAGACTGTTCCGAAAGAGATCCTGAAAGATGTGAGTTATACTTAGTGGAAGGAGACTCTGCAGGTGGTACTGCAAAACAAGGACGTGATAGAAGCTATCAAGCCATTTTACCATTGCGTGGTAAAATTTTGAACGTGGAAAAAGCCATGGAACATAAAATTTATGAGAACGAGGAGATTAGAAATATGTACACTGCATTGGGCGTAACAGTGGGAACTCCTGAGGATCCAAAAGCATTGAACATTGCTAAACTACGTTACCATAAATTAATCATCATGACCGATGCCGACGTAGATGGATCGCATATTGCTACCTTAATTCTTACATTCATTTTTAGATATATGAAAGAGTTGGTGCAAAATGGATACGTATATATTGCGCAACCTCCTTTGTATTTAGTTAAAAAAGGAAAGGATCAAGAATATGCGTACAGTGAGGAACAACGTAAGGACTTAGTAGTGAAATTAGGAGGCGGCAATGACAGTTCAGTAACCATTCAACGATACAAAGGTTTGGGTGAAATGAACGCCGATCAATTATGGGAAACCACTATGGATCCTAGTCGCAGAACCTTGAAGCAAGTAACTATTGATAGTGCTGCAGAAGCAGACCGTATCTTTAGTATGTTAATGGGTGATGAAGTGGCTCCAAGACGTGAATTCATTGAAAGCCATGCTAAATATGCGAAAATCGATGCCTAAACCTTGTTTTAGGCCTAAAAAAGGCATTTTTTAACAAAAAATCAATGTTATATTAAAGGGAATCACAATAAATAACCTACTTTCAACTCAGCAATTTAAACACTAAAATTTATACAAAATGGACACTTCAAAAATGATCAAAGCGTATTGCTTAAAGACAAAAGAAAAAAACGTACCAATGCACGATGCTGTTGTAACTAAAACTGCTAAAGGTGGTTACATGGCTGGTGGTCATGATGGTAAAGGAAATAAAATGGCTGCTATCATGAGCGAAGCAAATGCATTAAAAGCAATTGCTGACGGTGTAGCTAAAAAGGGTTTTTAATTTTATACGAGTCCTTATCGAGGATTAGTTTAACAAACATCAGACGCTCTCGCGTCTTCTTCTGATGATTTTTCAACCCCACCCCATAAACGGGCGGGGTTGTTTATTTAATCTGGGTACTAAAGTACCGTAATTTATCCTTCGATAACCCCTGTATGCATTTTGGTTAATGTCCTTAAACAATCTTCCATACCCTTAATGTCTTTGATAATTAAGATAAAGGTTTTGCCTACTTGTTTAAAGTTGGCGTTGTTCATAGAGGTTTGTGTAAACCCAAGTAAGTTTTTGAAAGTATCACTTTCAAAATAAGGTGAATCAGGACGATTGATAAAGAAGCAACGCATGGTTTCTTCTTTCAAAGTCATTTTTTCAAAACCTAATGCAATTGCCAATCTCCTACATTGAATCGTAATAAACAAATCATTCACTGGCTCAGGTAAAGGACCAAATCTATCTACTAATTCTAATTTCATTTGTTCCAGCTCCTCATCATTTTCTGATTGATCTAATCTTGTATATAAGGAGAGTCTTTCCCCAATATTTTCTACATAACTATCTGGAATCATAATTTCCAAATCGGTATCAATCGTACAGTCAGTTACAAAGTCGTCTTGTTTACTAATTTCTTCTTTAAACAATTCTTGGAAATCAGAACGTTTCAATTCACGCACAGCTTCGGCTAAAATTTTCTGATACATTTCAAATCCAATCTCAGCCATAAATCCACTTTGCTCTCCACCCAATAAATTACCTGCACCTCTAATATCCAAGTCACGCATGGCAATTTGAAAACCACTGCCCAATTCACTAAACTGTTCAAGTGTTTGCAATCGCTTTCTTGAATCATCAGGCAAAGTACTCATTGGTGGCGCCAATAAATAACAGAATGCTTTTTTATTGCTGCGCCCTACTCTACCTCTTAACTGATGCAAATCACTCAATCCAAAATGATGCGCATTGTTTACGATAATGGTATTCACGTTTGGAATGTCTACCCCACTTTCCACAATATTCGTACACACCAACACATCATATCTACGTTCAATAAAATCTAATATTTTTTCTTCCAACTGATGCCCTTCTAATTGTCCATGGGCAAACCCAATACTCAAATCGGGACATAACTTCTGAATCATAGCACACATTTCAGACAAGCCTTGTACTCGATTATGTATAAAAAAAACCTGACCTCCTCTTTCGGTTTCATAATAAATGCTTTCTCTAATAATATCCTCATGGAAAACCTGCACTTCGGTATGAATAGGTTGTCTATTAGCAGGTGCAGTATTGATAATACTTAAGTCACGTGCTCCCATTAAGCTAAAGTGCAGTGTTCTTGGAATAGGCGTTGCAGTAAGGGTTAAACAGTCAACAGTTGTTCGCAGCGTTTTTAATTTTTCTTTATGTGCTACACCAAACTTTTGTTCCTCGTCAATAATCATCAGTCCTAAATCCTTGAACCCAACTTCTTTTCCCAAAATACCATGGGTTCCTACTAAAATATCCACCTTCCCCGCTTTTACTTTTTCAATAGTTTCTTTTTTCTCGGCCGAGGATTTAAACCTGTTGATATAATCTACTGTAACTGGAAAATCTTTTAATCTTTCTTTAAAGGTTTTATAATGTTGAAAAGCCAAAATAGTAGTAGGTACTAATACTGCCACTTGCTTACCATCAATAGCAGCTTTAAATGCAGCACGCACCGCTACTTCGGTCTTACCAAAACCCACATCACCGCAAACCAATCTATCCATTGGAGATGGTTGCTCCATATCTTTTTTTACATCCGCAATGGCCTTTGCTTGGTCAATGGTGTCCTCATACATAAACGAAGCTTCAAGTTCATGTATCATATAATTGTCAGGCGTAAACGCAAAGCCTGCCTGCGCCTTGCGATGCGCATATAATTTTATTAAATCAAAAGCAATGGCTTTCACTTTTGCTTTTGTCTTGTCCTTCAATTTCACCCAAGCATCTGAACCTAACTTATTTACTTTAGGTGGCGCACCTTCTTTTCCTGTATATTTTGAAATTTTGTGCAGTGAATTAATATTTACATATAAAATATCGCTGTCTTTATAAATGATACGCACTGCTTCCTGTACATGTCCATTTACATCAATTTTTTGCAAGCCGCTGTACACTCCAACTCCATGGTCAATATGCGTTACATAGTCCCCAGACTGCAAGTCACGTAAGGTTCTTAGCGTAATTGCCTTGCTCTTACTATACGCTTGTTTTACTTTGTACTTATGGTAACGTTGAAAAATTTGATGGTCGGTATAACATAAGATTTTATGGTCATGATCAATAAATCCTTCGTGAATACTTTTTACGATTGGCGTAAACTGAATTTCTGTTTTTAGATCTGTAAAAATTGCATGTAGTCTTTCCAATTGCTTGGCTTGCTCCGCAAATAAATACAAAGCATATCCTTGTTTTTCCAAGTCTTGCAAGTTGGCAATTAAATACTGAAACTGTCTATTAAAAATAGGCTGTGACTGTGTATTAAAAACAATTTTTTCGGTACTCAAATGCGCATGAAAACCCCATTCAATGAGTGTATGATTTTGAAGTGTTTGTTCCGTATCTTCTACCGTTTCAAAATCATCTACATGCGATTCTTTTTTATGCGGATCAGCATCATCTGCTTTATTCATAGCAGCATGATGCGTAATAAAAGTTTGTACCGACTCGTATTGATCTACCCCTTTTTGTTTAGTCACATCCCAATCTTTTAGCCAAACAATGGTATCCTTAGCTAAAAATTCTAACAAAGGAATTTTGTTCGTGTCCTCAAATTGAGTGGTCACATTGGGAATAATATTCACCTGCAATAATTTGCGCTCACTTAATTGTGATGCAGGATCGAAAAGCCGTATACTGTCTACTTCTTCACCGAATAATTCAATTCGATATGGTTTCTCATTTCCAAATGAATAGATATCTAATATGCCCCCTCTTAATGCAAATTGTCCTGGTTCATACACAAAGTCAGTTCGCTCAAAACCATAGTCAACCATTTGTTGCATGAGTCCATTGACATCCAAATTGTCATTGGTCTTAATTTGAATAATGTTTTGTTGTAAGGTTTTAGCCATTACCACTTTTTCGAAAAGTGCTTCAGGATAGGTAACTATTATTTTCTTGTTCCCGCCCATCGAAATCTTCGTTAATGCTTCGGTCCTTAGCATTACATGCGAAGGATTTAATACACTAAAATTGTGTGGCGATTTAAAGGAAGATGGGAAATAAAATAAATCCAATGCTTCGGTTACACTTTCAATGGAATTGAAAAAATAAGCTGCTTCTTCGGCGTCATTTAATACCACAACATGATTTAAATGACTGGTTTTAGCATTCGTAAAGATGGCTTGTAAAACAAAGGCCGCTGAGGATCCATTTAAATTTTGCAGAAAAGCTTGGAATGGCTTTGATTCATTTTGAGACATAGCTATCCTGTCCACCAAATTATTTAGGAGGGGGGATTGCTTATAACGCTCAAACAAAGATTGTTCATTCATACCGAAGCCACAAAGATACCAAACCTTGGCTTAACTTGTTTAGTTACTTATTCATAACTATGGGATGCACTAATATTTATATCCAAATTAGTAACCGCACCGCCTTTTATTTCAATTAGAGAAACCCAATTAGACCCTGAAAAGAAGGGAATATAATAGCCATTTTCATATTTTACAAAAACACTGTATTTGCCTGTTTGTAAATGCATATTAAAATTACCCAAATTATCCGTTTGAACTGAATCAATGAATTGCGTATTGATTTTTGTAATGGTCTGGCCAAGCATTGTATTCATTCCCAATTGCTGAACAGTAGTGGGTGCATAAACATAAACAATTGTCTTAAATCCAACACCCTTACTTACACTTCCTCCTTTTAGCGGCATAGCATTGTATTTTTGCTCCTTTACCTGTCCTTTAAAATTTATTTTGCCGCCAAAAATTTGGCTCATAACACAGGAAGAAAAGGAAATTAGAAAAAAGCCTAAGCCGATATACTTTAGAGGTTTCACTTTGGGATTTATTAAGCTTAAAAATACGCAAAAATATACCGAGATTTCATTGTAATTTTAAAGTAACTAATCATAACGTTCACATTACCAATTCAACTCCATGCACAGAATTCTATATTCATTTTTTGCTATGTTTATTTTAGGAGGTTCTTTACAGGCACAAATTGAAACTCGGAAAACTATTTTAGTGAACGCAGCTAAATCTTTTGAGCAAACTTCAAGAGCAAATTTTAGTGACGCCGTTATTAAAGCAAAAGAAAAAGGTTGGGCTTTACAATATCAATCAAAAAACAATCGTACAGCTAGCTTAATCGGCATCGACAGTTTTGGTCAACCAATTTATTATACTACCTTCTCCGATCCTGTGCAAGCGGTTACTATTAACACCAATCAACTTTGGAATGGTGGAAGTTCTGGTTTTAATTTAAATGGTTCAAGTGATAGCTTAACCAATCGATTAGGCATTTGGGATGAGTCTTCTCCAAGGCTTACCCATGTTGAACTTGCAGGAAGAATAACTTTAAAAGACAATGCTTCAAAAGTAGTGGATCACGCTACCCATGTTGCAGGTATTATGATGAGCAAAGGAATCAATGCACTATCGAAAGGAATGGCTTATGGTTTAAAAGGAGCACAAGCATATGATTGGAATAATGATGCTTCCGAAATGTCAGCTGCAGCCTCTAATGGGCTACTTATTTCCAACCATTCCTATGGCACCGTTTGTGGTTGGGATTATAATAGTGACTCTTCAAGATGGGAGTACAATGGAAAGTGGAATGAAAAAGAGGATTATAAATTTGGATTGTATGATGGAAGTGCGCAAGTGTATGACTCCATCGCTTATAATGCACCTTATTATTTGATCGTAAAATCGGCAGGAAATAATCGATCAAGTACGGGACCTGCTGTTGGTCAACCCTATTGGAGGAGAGATCAAAACGGCAAATGGTATAATGCTGGTAATCGACCTGATAGCTTAAGTAGTAATAACAGTTTTGAGACCTTACCTACAGATGTGAATGCAAAAAATATTTTAACGGTTGGCGCCATTACTGCAATTAGTGCTGGCTACTTAAAATCATCCGATGCAGTAATGACTAGTTTTAGTTCATGGGGTCCAACCGACGATGGAAGAATCAAACCAGATATTGTAACAGATGGTCAAACAGTCTATTCTACTATTAGTACCAATGATTCTAGTTACGGCTATTTAAGTGGTACATCAATGGCCTCACCGAGTGCTGCAGGATCCCTTTTGCTTCTTCAAGAACTCAGTCAAAAAATAAGTCCCAACAAGTTTATCAAAGCTGCTACCATTAAGGGATTGGCAATTCATACTGCGAACGAAGCAGGTGTTGCACCCGGCCCTGACTATAAATTTGGATGGGGCGTTTTAAATGATGCCGAAGCCGCCAATGTATTAAGCAATGCACTTAGTTCAAAGAATAGCTCCACGAGTGTTGACTTGGTATATGAAAACACTTTACAGAATGGGCAAACTAATAATTATACGTTGATTGCCTCAGGTGCTAAACCTTTAAAAGCAACCATTGTTTGGACAGATATAAAAGGTAGCCCATCAAGTACTTTAAACGACTCAACACACAAACTCGTAAACGACCTTGACTTGATTATAAAAAAAGGGAACACCACTTTTTACCCATGGACCTTAAATAGAACCGTACCTGACAATCCAGCAGTGCGCGGAATAAATAGCGTTGATAATGTGGAGAAAGTTGAAATTGATTCGACACTCATTGGTAATACTTATACAGTTTCCATAAATCACAAAGGCACGCTCGAAAGAGGACAACAAGCCTATTCCCTTATCATTAGCGGTGCAGGAGGTACGGCCTACTGTAACTCAACGGCTTCAAGTAATGCTGGGACAAGAATTGACAGTATCAGTCTTAATAATATTCAATATACCAATACTTCAAGTAACCAATATATTGACAACACAAACTTATTTGTAAATGGAGAACCTAGCGGAGTACTTCCAATTTTTCTAAAATTAGGATCAACCGATGCTTCTGATAACACTAGATATGTAAAAGTATTTATCGATTATAATAACAACGGAGTTTTTGACAATAATGAAACCGTACTTACCAGTGCAGCATTAAACAATGGCAATTATAGTGCATCTATAAATTTACCGTCCAACTTAGCCATTGGAAAATTAATAAAAATGCGCATTGTAGCAATGGAAACCAGTGCCGATGCAAATGTACTTGCTTGTGGAACGTATGCAATTGGTGAAACACAGGACTATACTTTAAAAATAAACAATCCGTCTAACGATATTCAATTAAGCGACATCATCAATCCTAGTGCAGGTATTTGTAAAAGACCTGTTCAATACATCACTATTAAACTAGTCAACAATGGCTCCACAGCCCAATCCAATATTCCATTAAATTTGATTGTAAAAAAAGGAAGTACCACAATTTTAAATACCAATGAAATTTTCACAGGTCGACTCAACGGCTTGGAAAACATGACTTATACTTTCCAAAAGCCAATCGCAATTGAAGCAAATACCACATATACAATTACAGCCACTGCAAATATTGCAAACGATCAGCAAACAAATAATAATAGTATCACTAGTACCATTGTAAGTGCAGCTGAAATTGCTGCTCCAACCGCAACTGCCTCCCTGTGTAATGGAAGTTTAAAATTATCAATTAGCAACCCCAATACCGGCAGTAATTATTATTGGTATGATTCAAGTGCATTGTATAATCCCATCGCCACTGGAAGTTTAGCTTATGGTACGGGCAGTCCTACGAATGTATATGTAACTCAAGGTTATAGAGGATTCATGCCTCCTTTAACCAATACAAGCCTTGCAGGAAGTGGAGGCTACAATACATTTAGTGGCAACTATATGAAGTTGAATGTGTCTGCTCCTATGAACATCGAAACCACTAAATTATATTCCAGTTATCCAGGCAAAGTAGATTTTATATTAGGGACATTAGGAACAGTCAATACCGACGGCACTTTCAGCTACTATCCTATTCAAACCAGTTCTTTAAACATCCCTGCAAGTAGTCCAAGTCCAACTCCTGGCGCATCAAATTTTATTGCAAGTGATACAGGACGAGTATATGCTTTAAATTTAAAAGTACCTCAAGCAGGAGACTATATTATTATTGTTAAATGTGATAGTGCAAGCATTTATCGAAACAATGGCGCAACAGATCCAACTTATCCTATTGGCCCCGTTAAAGCATTTAGTTTTACTGGCAATAGCGCACTACCCACCACTGCTAGTCCAAATATTAATTTTCAAAATTTCTTTTACTTTTTCTACAACACACAGGTAAGTTCAGCAGACTGTATGAGCCCGGCTGCATTAGTGAATGTGGCTGCTGGTAGCAAGCCTATCATCACTCAAAGTGCGGACAGCTTAATCAGCTCTGCATCCACAACTTATCAATGGTACATGAATGATTCCGCTATTACAGGTGCCACCAATCAATCTTACAAACCACTGCGGAATGCCATGTACAAAGTGGCAACGTTTGCGGGAGATTGTCAAAATATATCAGATAATAAACTAATTTTGGTAACAGATGTTGCTGAGTCAAGTGCAAAAGAGATTAGCCTAAAAATTAGTTCCGATGACTATGTCGAAAACATGATTAGAGGCAATTCTTTTTACATTCAATTTAGCAATATTCAAACCCAACACATTTCATTAGAAATAATGAACTCGATGGGTGGCAAAGTTTTCCAAAAAGAAAACTTAATAAACCAACGGACTCCACAACATATTACGATTGAAAGCTTGCCTACGGGTATTTATTTTGTAAAAATTTACGCTAACAATAAAGTATATGTGCAAAGAGTTTTTATTACTAATAACTAAAAAGGCATTTTATGGCACTAGAATGGGTAGAAGGAGTTATCACTAAAATTGAAAACGAAACTCCGAACACTAAAAGATTTTATTTTGAAATTCCTAGTCTTGAAAAATTCGAATATATCCCGGGGCAATTTGTGACATTAGATTTACCCATTCATGAACAAAAAAATAAACGCTGGAGAAGCTACTCTATTTCTTCGGCACCCAATGGTAGCAATAGTTTCGAATTAGTGATAGTACATTTAGAAGGTGGATTAGGTACTACTTATTTGTTTAATGAAGCATCAGTAGGCACAAAGGTTACCTTAAGAGGACCTCAAGGTGTATTTACCCTACCCAAGAATTTCGACAATGATGTGTACTTTATTTGTACAGGAACAGGTATTGCACCTTTCAGATCTATGATAAATCATATTCATACTCATAAAATTGCGCACAATAAAATTCATTTGATTTTTGGATGTCGCAAATTTGAAGATGGATTATATATTAATGAACTAAAAGAATTAGAAAGCAAAGAACCTGGTTTTCACTTCCACCCTTGTTATTCAAGAGAAACGGAAGTGCCTGCAGGTTCTCATAAAGGATATGTACACCCAGTATATCAAGAATTATTAAAAAACAATAAGGAAACTGCACATGTTTGGTTATGTGGTTGGAAAGCAATGATCGACGATGCACGTAAAAACATGACCGAGCTTGGTTTAGACAAGAAACAAGTTCACTTTGAATCTTTCGGGTAAGAAAACGCGCAGCGTTTGATAATAGAGATAACTTATGTATTTGATGAAAAAAATACATTCTTACAAAAAAAGCCTCGATATTTCTATCGAGGCTTTTTTTATGCTATTAGTAAATACTAGTTAATACTCTCTAGTACTAATGATTTTACTTTACTCATTGGAATACGTTCTTGAGTCATTGAATCTCTATGACGAATTGTTACTGTACCATCCTCTTTGGTTTGATGATCGATGGTTACACAGAAAGGTGTACCTATGGCATCTTGACGACGATACCTTTTACCAATTGCATCTTTCTCTTCATAAAAGCAGTGGAATGATTTTTTACATTCATCCATTAACTCCTTTGCCAATTCAGGTAACCCGTCTTTTTTAGTTAAAGGTAAAATTGCTAATTTATTGGGTGCAATTCTTGCTGGCAAATGCAATACAACTCTTGAATCGGTGCTACCATCTTCTTTGGTAATGGTTTCCTCTTCGTATGAATTTGATAAGATTAACAAAAACATTCTATCCAATCCAATGGACGTTTCAATTACATAAGGGATATAATGTTGATTAATCTCCGTATCAAAATATTGCATCTTCTTTTTGCTAAACTCCTGATGACGACTTAAATCAAAATCAGTTCGAGAGTGAATACCCTCCACTTCCTTAAATCCAAACGGGAATTCATATTCAATATCCAACGCCGCATCGGCATAGTGCGCTAACTTAACGTGATCATGAAAACGATATTTGCTTTCGTCAATACCCAAGCTTAAATGCCATTTCATACGCTCGTTCTTCCAATGCTCATACCATTCTTTTTGCGTTCCAGGCTTAATGAAAAATTGCATTTCCATTTGCTCAAATTCACGCATTCTAAAGATAAACTGACGTGCAACAATTTCATTTCTAAATGCCTTTCCTGTTTGTGCAATACCAAAAGGAATTTTCATCCTTGCTGTTTTTTGCACATTCAAGAAATTAACAAAGATACCTTGTGCTGTTTCAGGTCTTAAATAAATGGTACTTGCTTCGTCGGTAACCGAACCCAATTCAGTAGAGAACATTAAATTGAATTGACGAATATCAGTCCAGTTACCCGTTCCACTCACACTACAATGAATCTTATGATCGTCAATCAACTTTCTCAATCCTACATAATCATCGTTTGCCAACAAGGCATCCATATCGGCGATTAATTTATCTGCACCCGCTTGGTCCCCTTTCTCGATTAATTTTTCTGCATGACCCTCAATTAAATGATCAACGCGGTATCTTTTTTTGCTATCCTTATTGTCTATTAAAGGATCACTAAAACTATCCACGTGGCCACTTGCTTTCCAAGTGGTTGGATGCATAAAAATGGCAGCATCAATACCCACAATATTTTCATTCATTTGCGTCATGGAATTCCACCAATAGTCACGAATGTTTTTCTTTAATTGTGCACCATAAGGACCGTAATCATAAACGGCACTTAGTCCATCGTAAATTTCACTACTTGGAAATACAAAACCATATTCCTTAGCATGCGAAATGATCGCCTGTAATGTATTGTCTGTTGGGGTCTTACTCATAGTGGGCAAAGATAAGGAGGAATCAATTATCGGTGTAATTTTTCGTTGTTTTGATGGCGCGTCGCGTCCCTATTGGTTTTCTTCTGCAAATTTTTCTCCAATGCAGTCGATAAATCAATTCCAGTTTGATTGGCAAGGCAAATCAACACAAATAACACATCGGCCATTTCATCGGCTAACATTAGTTCATCTTCCTTATTTTTAAAAGACTGTTCCCCATATTTTCGAACCATGATACGAGCTAGTTCGCCTACCTCTTCCATTAAAATTCCTAAATTAGTGAGCTCGCTAAAATATTTCACACCCACCGTTTTAATCCAATGGTCAACTTGCGCTTGTGCTTGTTGTAGGGTCGTATTATTCGACATATTCTTGAAATTTATTCTTTATTTTTTGAATCAATTGTAATGGTAACAGGTCCATCATTCACCAAGGCCACTTTCATATCAGCACCAAATTGACCCGTTTGAATGGGAGCCCCTAAATCTTTTTCTAATTGTTGAATCATCGATTCATAAAGGGGTATAGAGATCTCCGGCTTTGCCGCTGCAATATAGGAAGGTCGATTCCCTTTTTTTGTGGAAGCATGCAATGTAAACTGACTCACCAATAAAATGGAGCCCCCCGCTTCCAATAGGCTTTTATTCATGACTCCCTGCTCATCTTCAAAAATACGCATGTTCACAATCTTATTGGAAAGCCATTCGATATCAGTTAAGTTGTCCTCATTTACAATCCCCACCAATACCATCAAGCCTTTTTGGATTTGACCAATAATATGTCCTTCCACGGTTACACTTGCCTCTGATACTCTTTGAATTACCACTCTCATACATTCCGATTTACGCCATGAAGATAAACAAAACTATTTTCACTAATTTAGCTGTAATTTCAATCCCTTGAGTAGTATAAAAAAATTAGCAAGCCAAACTGCCTGGTATGGACTTAGTTCCATAGCAGCTAGGTTTATTAGCTATTTATTGACCCCTTTCTTGACCTATAAGCTTACCGAAATCGCTTATGGGGAGCAATCTATCGTCTACTCTTTTATTCCTTTTTTAAATGTAATTGTAACCCATGGAATGGAGACGGCCTATTTTCGTTTTGGTTCCAAGGAGAATGAAGAAAAAATTTATCATACCAGTAGCTTTTCAATGATCCTGGTGACTGCTTTGGTAATTATTGGGCTTATTGTATGGAGTGCACCAATGGCCAATTTGTTGCAAATAAATGTACATCCTGAATATATAAGTTTAGTAGCATGGGTAGTAGGATTAGACGCTTTAACAACAATTCCATTTTCAAGTTTAAGACTCGCAGGCAAGCCTAAGAAATTTGCATTCATAAAAATTGGCGGGATCCTTTTAAACATTTTAGCAACCTATGTTTTTATAAGTACGCTACCCCAATATGTATTAACACACCCAACTAGTTTTATTGCAAGTATGTATAAGCCAGGATGGGAAGTAGGCTATATTTTAATTGCGAATATTGTTCAGAATGTATTTGTGTTATTGTTATTGCAAAAAGAAATAAGAAAACTACGTTTCACTTTTGACTTTGCTTTATGGCGACAAATGATGCTCTATTCTTTGCCTTTAATATTAGTAGGTTTTGGCGGCATGATTAATGAAACCATGGACCGCATTATGATTGGGTGGTGGGGACCAGGCGGTAGTCCCGACGCGAATAAAGCACTAGTAGGAATTTATAGTGCATGTTATAAATTGGCCATTTTAATTACCATTTCGGTGCAAGCATTCCGCATGGGTGCTGAACCTTTTTTCTTTAAACAAGCCGAATCCGACAATGCACCAAAAACCTATGCAAGGGTCATGAAGTTTTTCGTGATCACATTATGCATTATGTTTTTAGGCGTTGTTTTGTATTTAGATATTTGGAAAGAATTTATTCGTAATCCTGAAATGTATGTGGGCCTTAAAGTGGTGCCCATACTTTTAATGGCGAATATATTTTTAGGAGTCTACTATAATTTAAGTATTTGGTATAAACTAAGTAACAATACCATGGCTGGCGCTTGGATAACCTTACTAGGTGCGGTTATCACTATACTCATTAATTATATTGCCATTCCACATTTCGGTTATATGGCAAGTGCATGGGCTACCTTCTTTTGTTATGGTACAATGATGGTGGTGAGTTATAAATGGGGGCAGAAAGTGTATCCTATTCCTTATGCTACGAAAAAACTAATTGCCTATTTTGTTATTTGCTTGCTCCTATTTGGAATCAATAATTTAGTAAGAATGGTTTCCCAAAATCAACCTTTCAATTATTTATTTGCAACCATTTTATTATTTGCATTCATTGCTTTTGTAGCAAGAATAGAAAAGAAAGAATTAAAAACGATTTTAAATAAACAATTATAATGGCCGAAGATTTAAACATACAGAAAGGAACAAAGCAGGAACAATATGAATCTTTAATTCCACAAATTGAAGCACTATTGTATGGGGAGACCAATTTGATTGCCAACCTAGCCAATATCAGTGCTGCGTTAAAAGAACAATTCAATTGGTGGTGGGTCGGATTTTATTGGGTGGATCAAGACGAATTGGTATTAGGGCCATTCCAAGGACCTGTTGCTTGTACCCGCATTAAAAAAGGCCGTGGCGTTTGTGGAGGAAGCTGGGAAAAGGGCACTACTTTAATTGTAGATGATGTTGAAAAATTTCCAGGGCATATTGCTTGTAGCAGTGCCTCCAAATCGGAAATTGTTGTACCTGTATTTTTTAAAGGAAATATAGTAGGGGTTTTGGATGTTGACAGCGAACACTTAGCAGCGTTTGACGAAACAGACCAATTATACCTTGAAAAAATCGTAGGATTGATTCCGAATACCTAAGAAACATGGGGCCAGTTGGCTAGGTCCTTAAAAAGTAGCCGAAAAATTAAAAAAATCAATTAAGTTTGCAACCCCTAAGCGGATGTGGCGAAATTGGCAGACGCACTAGACTTAGGATCTAGCGCCGCGAGGCGTGTGGGTTCGACCCCCTCCATCCGCACATTTTTAGTTAAAAAGGCCCCGTTTCGGGGCTTTTTTGTTACCTTTGCCCCCCTTAAACTTTACAAAAAAGTAGAAAATAGTAATATTATGGCAACAGTAAAAAGAACCAACATTGCGCCGTTAAACGACAAATTAACAGTGACAATTGCAAAAGAAGATTACATCAAAGGCTTTGAAACAAGCTTAAAAAAGTATTCAAAAACAGCCAATATTCCTGGATTTAGAAAAGGAATGGTGCCTGCCGGACTGATTAAAAAAATGTACGGACAATCTGTTTTTCAAGACGAAGTAATTAAGACAGTCGAAAACGAGATGAACCAATATATCGCAAAAGAGAAAATTGAAATTTTTGCACAACCTCTTCCTGTGACCGCTGAATTCCCAGCAATGGATGTAAACAATCCAAGCAGTTACGATTTTTCATTTGAAGTTGGATTAAAACCAGCTTTCACAATTGATACAAAAGGCATCAAAGCGACACGTTACAAAATTGAAGTAACTAACGATATGATCAATGCCGAAGTAGAAAGATTACAAATTCGCAATGGCAACATGACAGAACCAGAAGTTGCTGAAACCGAAGAGAATGTATTGAATGTAACTTTCAATGAATCAGACAAAGATGGTAACGAAATTGAAGGAGGATTATCAAAAGATAATTCTTTATTAATTAAATATTTTGCACCAAAAGCTAGAAAAGAATTTATTGGTAAGAAAACAGGTGATGCTGTTACAATTCAATTGGGCAAAGCTTTTGAAGAAAAAGAATTAGATATTATTTTAGCCGATTTAGGTTTAACAAAGGACCAAGCAGATAAGCACTTTAAAGTGTCCATTACAAAAGTGGGTATCGTAGAAAAAGCACCATTGGATGAAACTTTATTTACGGTAACCTACCCTAATCAAACCATTACCAACGAAGCTGAATTTAGAGAAGCGATCAAAAAAGATATCGAAGGTTATTACGATCAACAATCACGTAACCAAGTGCATGACCAAATTTATCATGCCTTGATTGACAATACTAAAATGGAATTCCCTGCCGACTTTTTAAAACGTTGGTTACAAACTGGCGGTGAAAAACAAAGAACAGCCGAAGAAGCAGAAAAAGAATACCCTGTATTCCAAGATCAATTAAAATGGACATTAATTAGCACACAATTAATCGCTGATCATAAAGTTGAAGTAGTAGCTGAGGATTTAAAAGCCTTCGCAAAACAACAATTAATGAGCTATATGGGTGGTCAATTAGGTGCTTTAGGTGACAATGACCAGTGGTTGGAAGACTATGCTGCAAGAATGATGCAAGACAGAAAGTTTGTGGAAGATAGCTACCACCGTATTAGCACTGACAAATTGTTCCAAGCGATTGAAGGGGATGTAACAACCAAAGAAGAAAAAATAGCTGCTGAAAAGTTTGCCGAAAAATTGCATAACCATCATCACTAATACCTAGATTCGTCGCATAAGACGCATTTATTTGATATTCAAGACCCTCACCTACCAAGGAGGGTCTTTTTTTATGCATTTTAAGGCAAGTTTGGCACCGTTTTTGCATTAGCTAAGCGAATAGGTTTTACCTTTACTTTATTAGAAAAACACATATATGAACTTAGGAAAAGAATTTGAAAAATATGCTGTAAAGCACCGAGGCATTAGCAGCAACACTTTACACCAATACCAAAATAGTGTAACCAACCTTACACCCTATATTATTGAGGAAAGACCCATGAATGTGGCGAGTATGGACGTATTTAGCCGTTTAATGATGGATAGAATCATTTTCTTAGGCGAAGGGATCAACGACTATGTAGCAAACATTGTAACTGCACAATTACTGTTCTTAGAAAGTACCGATCGAACCAAGGATATTCAAATGTACATTAACAGCCCAGGTGGAAGTGTGTATGCAGGTTTAGGTATTTATGATACGATGCAATTTATTGGACCAGATGTAGCTACCATTTGTACAGGCATGGCTGCAAGTATGGGTGCCATTTTATTATGTGCTGGTGTAGAAGGTAAAAGAACCGCATTAAAACATAGCCGTATCATGTTACATCAGCCAAGCGGCGCAGTTGGTGGCCAAGCATCAGACATTGAAATCACTGCAAGAGAAATTAAAAAATTAAAGCACGAATTATACGAAGTAATTGCAATACATACGCATAAGGATGTAGATGTTGTAGCTAAGGATTGTGACAGAGATTTTTGGATGACAGCACAAGAAGGAAAAGAATATGGTTTAGTGGACGAAGTATTATTAACCAATCCAAGAAAACAAAAAAAGTAGTTTACCCATAATAGGATTGCACTTCATAAACAACTTAACACAAGCAATTAACTAATTATTACAAATTGAAATTATGATACTTACGAATCGATTTTTAATGGAAGAGGAAGAAGAACCAAAAGCAGACAAAAAAGAAGAGAATGGACCAGGGTTCTTAAATAAAAAAATGGAACAAATCTTTTTTGAAAAAAGATCAATTTATTTATGGGGTCAAGTAGATGATAAGTCAGCGAAAGACATCGTGACAAAATTATTATTATTGGACGCAGATAAACCAGGCGAAGAAATTAACTTTTACATTAATAGCCCAGGCGGTGTAGTAACAAGTGGTATGGTGATGTTTGATACCATGAACTTAATCAAAAGCCCAGTGCATACCATTTGTATGGGTTTAGCTGCAAGTATGGGATCTATTTTATTAAGTATGGGTGAAAAAGGAAAGCGTACCATTTTCCCGCATGGCGAAGTGATGATTCACCAACCAAGTTTAGGTGGTTATTTTCAAGCAACGAGTGCCGACATTGAAATTCAAGCGGAACAAATTAGAAAAACCAAAGAATTAGGTGCAAAAATCTTGGCTAAAAACTGTGGTAAAAGCATGGAACAAATTATGGCAGATTTTGATAGAGATTATTGGATGAATGCCGAAGAAGCAGTAGCCTACGGCATTGTAGACAAAATTGCAAAGAGCTTATAAAAAATTACCAAAGGGAACAGCGGATCTATACAAATTAAAAAGAAATTAGCGATGAAAATGAGTAAGGGCGAGACAACGATACATTGTTCCTTTTGTGGACGCAGCCGAGACGAAGTAAAAATTCTGATTGCTGGTCAAGAGGGACATATATGCGAAAACTGTATTGAACATGCTCATGAGATTATTGAAAAAGAATTTCACCAGAAAAAAACCGATGGCAAAGCAGGAACCTTAAAAGTGCAAAAGCCAACTGCGATTAAAGCTTTTTTGGATCAATATATAATTGGACAAGACGAGGCTAAAAAAATATTATGTGTAGCCGTTTATAATCACTTCAAACGAATTAACCTTCCTACGACATCAAAAAATGAAGTAGAGATCGAAAAAAGCAATGTGATTATGATTGGTGAAACAGGTACTGGAAAAACCTTGTTGGCTAAGACTATTGCGAAGTTATTAAATGTACCTTTTGCGATTGTGGATGCTACCGTGTTTACCGAAGCTGGATATGTAGGAGAAGACGTGGAAAGTATGCTAACTCGTCTATTGCAAAACTGCGATTACGATGTAGAGGCTGCACAAAGAGGTATTGTTTACATTGACGAAATTGATAAGATTGCACGTAAAAGCGATAATGCTTCCATTACAAGAGATGTTAGTGGCGAAGGTGTCCAACAAGGTTTATTGAAAATGTTGGAAGGAACGGAAGTATTAGTGCCACCACAGGGAGGTCGTAAACATCCCGATCAAAAAATGATTAAGGTAGACACTAAGAATATCCTATTTATATGTGGAGGCGCTTTTGACGGCATAGACAAAATCATTGCACGAAGAATTAATACCAATGCGATTGGCTTTAGTGTCAATAAAGACGAGCAAGAATTACAACGTAAAAATTTATTGCGTTTTGTAAATGCACAGGACATTAAAACTTTTGGTTTGATTCCCGAAATGCTAGGCCGCTTACCTATTGTTACCCATTTAGAGCCATTGGACGCCGAAACCTTAAGAAGTATCTTAACCGAACCTAAGAATGCGTTAATCAAGCAATACACTCAATTGTTTGCAATCGAAAATATCAAGTTAACCATTGACCCTGCGGTATATGATTTCATTACTGCTAAAGCTATGGAATACAAGTTAGGCGCCAGAGGATTAAGAAGTATATGCGAAAGCTTATTTACCCAAGCCATGTTTGATTTACCTGGCACTGATATTACAGAGTTTAATGTAACATTGGACTATGCAAAACAAATGTTTGACAAAAGCAAACTAAGCGCTTTAAAAGTCGCTTAGTCAATAAACAATTTAAAAAAATAATTTTATGCAAGAATTAATTGACCGATTAGTAAAAGAAGCTGGTGTGACTCCAGAGCAAGCAAAACAATCTATTGAAACCATTGCTGCATTTGTAAAAGAAAAATTCCCAATGTTAGGTGGTGCCGTGAATCAAATTTTCAAAGCAGGAAAATAAATTCTTTCAACAGATTTAAAATAAAAAAAGCCTCCGTTTTTCGGAGGCTTTCAAGCAAGCAATCATAAACTAGGAAAAAATCCTACATCAATACTAATAATATTTTTTTGAAAAAACGAATTTTCTTTTAGAAAATATATCAAAAACGAAAATTTGTTAGTTTATCAGGTAAATTAGACTTTGGCTTTCAATCATCTATATGAACGCGGGACCTTAACTGACTTGCTTCAACTTGGGATAAATCGCAAATTTCCGCAATTTCCCGCCAACCTATCCTGCCCCCTTGTTCCTTCCTGAGCTTGAGTATCAAGCTAATCTGCTTGTCTGAAAATAGCCCTAATTGCTGCCAATCTGCAAAGCCCATTGCATTGGCATTTACTAATACATGTTCTGTATGAGCAATATATAAATGATGCTTCATACATTGGTAAACTGAGTCAGAAAGTCCATACACTTTACCAATTTGTCCAACACGTGTAAAGGCCCCCAAATAATTTTTGTAGGCCAAAATATGTTGAATAACACTCAAAGGTAGTTGCGTTTTTTTCTGCCATTCATTTGCAGTTGCAGTATTGATATCTAATTTCCAATCTACCTCTTCATTTCCATTCAATACATGACTTAAGTTGAATTTTTTCCATGCGAAAGTCTTGGATGAACCCTGTTTAACTTGTACATAAGGCTTTAATAAAGAAAATAATTCCGGACTCAGTCCGTAAAGCCTAGCAAAATCATCGGGGCTTTTAAAATAGCCTCCTTTTAAGCGATAGTGCAAAAGTGACTTTACTTGTTTTTCAGGTAAGCCTAATTGAATTGCTTGAACACTATCAATGGTATTGGGATCAAAATAAAATAAATGTGTGGCCGAAGCATGCTTGCTTGCATTGTCACGCAGCGAATTGTTATGCGGAAGTAACCAACTAAGTAATACCGATCCAAAAAGAATACATCCTAAAACAACAATGCCTTTAATTTCCTTTTGACTAAAATAAAAGTAGGCTTTCCAAGAAGCTTGTATCATTTTTAGATTCGAAGTAACTCAAATTTGAATAGCTGCTTTTTAGTATTTTACGCATGAAGCGTAAAATAGTTTATACTGTAAATTGTAACCCATCATAAGCCATCTTTATAAAAGAAGGCAATTGTGGTTCAACAACAGCCTGCAATCCAATCTGGTGGCTGAAATGCGTGAAATAAACCTGTGGAACCCCTAATTCAGTTGCTAGTGCAATGGCTTCATCTAAAGTAAAATGTGTAGGATGCGGTTGCGGACGCAATGCACTTAATATTAAAACTTTGGAACCTATAATTTTTTGCTTCTCCTCCTCGCTAATAAAATTTACATCGGTGATATAGGTAAAATCTCCAATTCTAAAACCTAGCACAGGCAATTCCCTATGCATCACTTGAATAGGAATAAACTTTAGCTCGCCAATTTTAAATGGCACATCATGAATGGTATGTAACAACATTTCAGGCAAGCCCGCATCTTTATGCTTGTCAAACGCATAATAAAAATCACGCTTTATAGCAACCTGCGTAATTTCATTCGCATAAATCTGCATGGGCTGATTGGAATGAAAGTTAAAAGGCCTAATATCATCAAGACCCGCATAATGATCGCGGTGTGGATGGGTAAAAACCACTGCATCTAAATGCGTGGTCCCCGTTCTTAACATTTGGTACCTGAAATCCGGAGTGGTATCAATTACAACCGAAGTATGCTCCGTTTCAATTTTAATGCTGGTTCGCAAACGACTATCTCTTGGATCTTTGGAAGTGCACACTTCACAATCGCACCCAATTAAGGGAACGCCTGTACTTGTGCCGGATCCTAAAATAGTGATAGTTAACAAAATGGCGAATTTAGGTAGTACCTTGCTGAATCAACAAATGAATTAAGCTTCGGTTAATGACAAGCGTTGCACTTCTTCAAATAATTTTTGAGAGTCGTGCGTTAACTTATCAAATTGAATATCCAATTGTGGAATTAATTCCAATAAAGTATTAATTCTTGCTTCTAAATTTAAAAATTTATTCAACACCACAATTCTTTTAGATTCTAACAAGCACCAACCGCTCTGAAAATTACCGCGCTCGTATCTGACAACAAATTCTGATTCGCCTAAAATATCTTCTAACTTGTTTAATGTAGTTTGAGTCAATTTCATATTATGCATTGATTTATAGGGTAGTAAGTGGACATACAAATATAGTTTTTTAGCAAACTAAGCCATTAAATAAGGCCTAGTAGTTATTCACATTTCGTACCTTTACCAACACTCATTTTATATGGCTTTTACACATCGAAAAATAATAAATGACCCGGTACATGGTTTTATTACCATCAACGATCCGCTCATTTTTGAAATTATCAATCATCCTTTTTACCAAAGGTTAAGAAGGATACAACAAATGGCTTTAGCACAGTTGGTTTATCCAGGTGCGGTGCATACCCGTTTACATCATTCTTTGGGTGCCTACCACTTAATGTGTATGGCCATAAACGAACTAAAGGATAAAGGAATTGAAATTACGGCCGATGAAGCTGTTGCAGCAAAGGCAGCTATTCTATTACACGATATTGGACATGGACCTTATTCACATGCATTGGAAAAAGTTTTGTTAAAAGGCATTAGTCACGAGGAATTATCCTTGGTGATCATGAACAAATTAAATGCAGAAAACAATCCACAGTTAAAAGGTCAACTAACCCTTGCTATTCAAATATTCACCAATCAATATCCTAAGCGTTTTTTACACCAATTAATCAGTGGACAATTGGATGTGGATAGATTAGATTATTTATCGAGAGATAGTTTTTTTACTGGCGTGAGTGAAGGGGTTGTTGGTTATGAGCGTATTCTTAAAATGTTAACTGTAAGAGATAATGAATTGGTAGTGGAGGAAAAAGGTATAAATAGTGTTGAGAAATTTTTGTTATCGAGACGCTTAATGTATTGGCAAGTTTATCGACATAAAACAGTTGTGGCGAGTGAAAATATGTTGGTGAAAATTATTGAACGTGCACAATGGTTGATGCAAAAAAACGACGCATCGGTTAAAACAGGTTCATTGCTTGACTATTTTTTAGCTAACTCCCATATTCAGTTAGCCGATTTAGACCTTGCTTCTTATTGTAATTTAGACGATACGGATATTCTTTATGCCGTTAAGCAATGGCAGCATAATGGGGATCCTATATTATCTCTACTATGCAAAGGATTACTGAATAGAAACTGTTTTAAGTGCGCCATTCAGTCTGAACCGATTCAAGATGCGCAATGGGAAAAAGCATTCGAAAGCATGCGTTCGAAATATCCATACAAGGACGAGGACCTTGCATTCTTATGTTTCAAGGGAACCGTATCCAATACCTTATACAAGAATGACAACGAAACCATTAAAGTTTTGCTAAAAACGGGGGAAATTTCCAATATTTCAGCCATTCAGAACGCTTTAATCGTGGAAAGTCTTTCTGCCCCGGTGAAAAAATTTTACATTTGCTTACTTAACGAATAACCCCCCATTCAAACTTTAGCGAATGATACAATTTAGTGCCCAACAGATTGCAATGATGATTCAAGGAAAAGTAGAAGGTGATGCATCTGTTTCTGTATCTCAATTTGGAAAAATCGAAGAAGCAACTTCGGGTCAACTTACTTTTTTAGCAAATCCTAAATACGAAGAATTTTTATACCAAACTAAAGCAAGCATTGTCATTGTAAATGAAAGTTTGGTGCTTAAATCAAATATAACTTCTACCTTAATTAGAGTGCCAGATGCTTATGCTGCATTTGCCACCTTACTTACTAAATACCAGGAATTAAAAACTGAAAATTTAACTGGGGTACAAACTCCTTCCTATATTGCTTCAACAGCAAAGCTTGGCGAAAACCATTTTGTAGCTGCGTTTGCGCATATTGGTGATAATGTACAAATGGGTAACAATGTAAAAATATTCCCGAACGTAGTAGTGGGTGAAAATGTAAAAATTGGGAACAATGTGATTTTACATCCAGGCGTTGTGATTTATGCCGACTGTGTTTTAGGCAACAATATTACCATTCATTCAGGCGCAGTAATAGGAAGTGATGGGTTTGGATTTGCTCCTAAAGCCGATGGTAGTTTTCAAAAAGTACCGCAATTAGGAAATGTAGTTATAGAAGACAATGTGGAAGTAGGTTCCAACACCACTATCGATAGAGCAACAATAGGCTCAACAGTAATAAGAAAAGGCGTAAAACTCGATAACCTAATACAAGTGGCTCATAATGTGGAAGTAGGATCCAATACGGTAATTGCCGCCCAAACCGGTATTAGCGGAAGCACGAAAATTGGGAAAAATGCCATGATTGGCGGACAAGTTGGTATCGCGGGTCACTTAGGCGTAGCAGATGGTATTAAAATTGCAGCTAAAAGCGGTATTACTAAAAGCTTTAAGGAGCCCAATCAAACCCTTACAGGCAACCCCGCTGGAGACCATAATGCTTCATTAAGAGCACAGGTTCACATGAAAAACCTCCCTAATCTTGAAAAAAGGGTCAAAGAATTGGAAATATTAGTCGCACAACTAACACAAAAAGCCTAAATGGGGCTAATTTTGTGGTAATCATCACTTTAGCATCGAAATATAAATTATTCGTATATGGATCAGCATTTTAATCCCGACAAACAACATACCCTTTGTGCTAACATTAGCATTAGTGGGACAGGTTTGCACACGGGTGTTTTGGTAGACATGACATTGAATCCTGCCAATCCTGGATTTGGTATTCAGTTTCAAAGAGTGGATTTGCCTAATCAACCTATTATAAAAGCGGACTGTGATTTAGTAACCGATACAAGCCGTGGCACTACCCTACAAGTGGGTGATGCGAAAGTGAGTACGGTTGAACATATTTTAGCTGCCTTAGTAGGCATGGGCGTGGACAATGTATTAATTGAAATAAATGGCCCTGAAATTCCCATCATGGATGGTAGCTCTGCTCCTTTTATTGAAAGAATCGAAGCAACTGGTGTATTAGAACAAGACGCTGCGAAAGCATGGTATAGTATTGATGAAAACATTTTTCATTACGATGAAGAAAAGAGAGTGGAGATGGTGGCCTTGCCTGCATTGGATTATCAAATTACAACACTAATTGATTTTAATAGCCCAGTATTAGGCACCCAACATGCAGCATTAAAAACAATTAAAGATTTTAAAGCCGAAATCGCGCCTTGTCGTACTTTTTGTTTCTTACATGAATTGGAAGCATTGTTAAAGCATGATTTAATTAAAGGAGGTGACATTAATAACGCAATTGTAGTAGTTGACAAACCTGTTACTGACGAGGAAATGGGTCGCTTAGCAAAAGTATTTAAGCGTGAAAAAATTGAAGTAAAAAGCGAAGGATATTTAAATAATTTAGAATTAAGATTCCCGAACGAACCCGCACGTCACAAATTATTGGACGTTGTAGGTGACTTAGCATTAATTGGCTACCCAATTAAAGCAAGAATTATCGCCAACCGACCTGGTCATAGTAGCAATGTTGAGTTTGCTAAAAAAATTAAACAATACATCAAAAAGAACAAGCATGTAAAAGATGTACCTGTTTATGATCCAGCAGTAACACCTGTTTTTAACTTAGAACAAATTGAAAAATTATTACCACATCGCTATCCGTTTTTATTTGTCGATAAAGTAATTGAATTAACCGATACGGTGATTGTAGGCGTTAAGAATGTAACATTTAATGAATGGTTTTTCCCAGGACACTTCCCAGGAAATCCAGTCATGCCAGGTGTATTACAAATTGAAGCTTTGGCGCAAACTGGAGGAATCCTTTGTATTAACGCCATGCCAGAAGGAAATTATGATACTTATTTTTTAAAAATAGACAATTGCAAATTCAAACAAATGGTAAAGCCTGGCGATACGATGTTGTTGAAAATGGAATTAACAGCCCCAATACGTCGAGGCATTTGTGAAATGCGCGGCACTGTATATGTTGGTGGCAAAGTAGCTACAGAAGCCGACTTGGTTGCCCAAGTGGTGAAAAGAGCCGATTAATAAATTTAAACAAAGCTTATGACGCATCCATTTACTTATATCGATCCCAATGCAAAAATTGCACCCAATGTAAAAATTGATCCATTCACTGTAATACATGGTGATGTGGTAATTGGCGAAGGCACTTGGATTGGAAGTAATGTTACCATTATGAATGGAACAAAAGTGGGAAAAAACTGTCGCATATTCCCAGGTGCTGTTATTGGCGCCGATCCACAAGACTTAAAATTTAATGGCGAAAAAACTTCGGTAGAAATTGGAGATGGCACCACTATCAGAGAATTCGTAACCATCAATCGTGGTACTTCGGATCGTTGGATTACTAAAGTAGGCAACAATTGTTTGATCATGGCCTACAGCCATATTGCACACGATTGTATCATTGGAAACAATTGTATTTTAAGTAATAGCGTACAAATTGCTGGACACGTTACCTTAGGTGATTACTCTTGGATTGCAGGCGTGAGTGCGGTACACCAATTTGTAAACATTGGTCAACACGCTTATATCGCTGGAGGTAGCTTGGTAAGCAAGGACGTTCCTCCATATATTAAAGCTGTTCGCAATCCTTTAAGTTATGGTGGCGTAAATAGTGTGGGACTAAAACGCAGAGGCTTTGATTTAGAAAAGATCAATCATATCTTAGATATCTACCGTTACATTTTCAATAAAGGCATGAATACCACACAAGCATTGGAATTTATTGAAGAAGAATTACCAGCAACGGATGAGCGTGACGAGATTGTTACATTTATTAGAGAAAGTGGAAGAGGTATTATTAAAAGATTTGGTAAAGGAGCTGTAGAAGAAGATTAATATGGTACAAATAAGCCTCATTAACGCAGGAAAAAGATTCAATAAGGATTGGATTTTTAAAGACCTGAATTATACTTTTCAAATGGGGCAACACTATGCATTAATTGGAAATAACGGTTCCGGAAAGAGTACTTTATTGCAAGTTATTTCAGGCTACGCGAGTTTGTCAAAAGGACAAATTGAATGGGGCGATTATGACACCCATAATATCTATCAACAAATAAGTTTAGCTGCGCCCTATTTAGAACTTATCGAAGAGTTTACCACTGCTGAGCAGTTTGCATTTCATGCAAAATTCAAGGCGCTAAGAAAGGATATTTCTATTGAACAAATTATTGAAACGATTGGCTTAAAAGCCGCTACTCATAAGCAAATCAGGTATTTTAGCAGCGGGATGAAACAAAGGTTAAAATTAGCCTTGGCAATATTTTCAGACACGCCTATTTTATTGCTCGATGAACCCTGTAGCAATTTAGACCAAGAAGGATATGCATTGTATCAGGAATTGATTCAAAAATACGCAATGGATAAATTAATCATCGTTGGAAGCAATGACACACAGGAATATGCGTATTGCACACAGCATATTAATTTATTAGACTATAAAGTAGTAGGCAATAATAATTAGGTTGCAACACCCTAACTTCTACTCGCAATCAACAAATTTAAATCGGTAAATTTTAGATGGAATTTTTCACTGATATAAAAGTCAGTTAAAGCACCTTTGTATAAATAAATACCTTCTCTTAAATGCGCTTGCTGCCAAATAATTTCTTCCAGTCCTCCCATATCTCCTACTTGAATTAACAATGGCATTAATACATTGCTAATTGCCTGACTTGCAGTGCGCGCAAATCCACTAGGAATATTAGGCACCCCATAATGAATCACATTGTGTTTGGTGATAATAGGATTTTCGTGATTGGTTAATTCACTGGTTTCAAAACATCCCCCACGATCAATCGCCACATCAATAATAATACTACCAGGACGCATCGCTGCCACCATTTCTTCAGTCACAACAATAGGTGCTCTCCCCATTTCATTGCGCAAAGCACCCACAGCTACTTCGCATGTTTTTAATTGCTTGGCTAATATTTTAGGTTCTAAAACGCTGGTCCAAACGCGTTGTCCTAAATTATTTTGAAGTCTTTGCAATCTTGAAACATTATTATCAAACACTTTTACACTTGCTCCTAAAGCCAATGCATTACGTGTTGCAAATTCACCAATAATATCGGCACCAATAATCACAACCTTGGTGGGAGGCACACCACTAATACCACCTAATAAAATCCCTTTTCCTTGGTTAAAATTACTAAGGTACTGTCCAGCAATTAACATGACTGCGCTACCTGCAATTTCACCCATACTTCTTAAAATGGGATAGTTTTGGTTTTCGTCTTTAATATTTTCAATCGCTAGAGCAGTGATTTTTTTAGCCATTAATTTTTCAACCAACTCTTTTTTTAAAGCCGACAAATGCAGGGGCGAAATAATAATTTGATGCATTTGTAAAAAAGGCAAATCTGCTTCAACAGGTGGCGCTGTCTTTACTAATATTGGGCATTTATACACTTCTTCTTTTTCAAAAACAATGCGTGCACCTGCTTCGGCATAATCATGATCAGAATACCTACTGCCATCCCCTGCACCCGACTCTACCATTACTTCGTGACCATTTGCCACCAATACCCCTACTGCATCAGGAATAAGACCAATTCTATTTTCCTGAAAAGCAATTTCTTTGGGAATACCAATTAATAAGGACTTGGCACGATTTGGTATATCCAATACTTCCTCCTGTGTTTCGTAGGAAAAGGAACTTGAGATTTGAGGCTTAACCGAACTCATAAGGGCATGTTTTTATGAAGGTATAAAAATCCTTCTATGTTCTGGATCTAATATTTCAATTTCTAAACGCAAAGTGTCATCGGGTAAAAGGCTTGGTGCTTTTTCGGGCCATTCAATAAAGCATAAATCTGCTTCATCCATTGCTGCTTCTACACCCGTTCTTCTCGCTTCTGCTTCATCTTCTAATCGATACCAATCCATATGGTAAACTAGCTTCCCATTCGCCTCGTATTCGTTCATGATGGAAAAGGTAGGACTCGCCACAGCATCTTGAACTCCCAATTGTTTACAAATATGCCCTATCAATGTAGTTTTACCTGCCCCCATGGGTGCAAAAAAAGCCCAAATAGGTTTGCTACCATGCTGTTTTAGCAAGGTTTTCGCTACTGATTCAATTTGGTCCAAGGTATAAATCATATCCATTTCCCAAAGATACGCGAACTCTCCTAATGTCGAAATCGGAAATCTGAAAAGGGTCGTACCTTTATAATGGAAATTAGTATTGGACAGCAATCGAAAAGAATCAGTATGGAACATATACAATTAAAGGTAGACGGAATGAGTTGCACCAATTGTGCACTCTCAATACATAAATATTTAGAAAATCAAGGCGTACAAGAACCCAAAGTAAGTTTTATGGAAGGCGAAGTACAATTTGATTTGCCTTTTGAAGTGAAAAAAGAAACCCTCATTAAAGGCATTACCAACTTAGGATATAAAGTACGTGGACAAGAAGAAGCGGCTCCGCAAAAAAAGTGGTTGGACAATAATAAAGACCGTGCCATTTTTTGTTTGATTTTCACCATTCCATTGGTAGCACATATGTTACCAGGCATTCATCAAATACCAGGGATGCATGTGTT
Organism: Bacteroidota bacterium; assembly: GCA_947454025.1. Classification (GTDB taxonomy): domain Bacteria; phylum Bacteroidota; class Bacteroidia; order Chitinophagales; family Chitinophagaceae; genus Sediminibacterium. The sequence continues at coordinate 37,731 of CANGIZ010000008.1, forward strand.
TATGAATCCTTATGTACAATTAGGAATGACACTACCTGTATTTATAGTAGGCATGGGCTATTTTGGAAAGAGTGCATGGAATAGTATGTTGAATGGCATTCCCAATATGAATGTATTAGTGAGCATTGGCGCAATGGCTTCATTTGGTTATAGTTTATATGGAACCCTAATTGGGAAAGGAATGGAGTTTGCTTATTATGAAACTACTGCCACTATTTTAACACTCGTATTTTTTGGAAATTATTTGGAAGATGCATCCATTGAATCTACACAACGCGCATTGAAAGATTTAGTGAAGGCCCAAAAAGTAATGGCCAACATGATAGTGTTTGATGAAAATCACAAAGAGGTGTTATTTAATGTAGAGAGTGATACTTTAAAAGTAGGCGACTTAGTATTGATTAATTCTGGAGAAACCATACCAATGGATTGTAAAGTACTTTGGGGAGAAGCCAATGTAAATGAATCCATTGTGACTGGTGAAAGCGTGCCAGTGTTTAGAAAAATGAACGATATTTTATTAGGTGGCAGTACGATTGAAAACGGAACAGTGAAAGCGTATATTACTGCAGTAGGTAACGACACCGTGTTGGCGAATATTTTAAAAATGGTAAAAGCTGCACAAGGCGAAAAACCACCAGTGCAAATATTAGCCGATAAAATTTCTGCCATTTTTGTACCATTGGTTGTGAGCATTGCATTGGCAACTTTATTAGGCAATTACTTTTTTGCACACAATACAACTGGCGGATCCATTGGATTTGGAGAGAGCATGTTAAGAGCGATTGCCGTATTGGTAATATCTTGCCCTTGTGCTATGGGACTTGCCACTCCAGCAGCCATCGCTGTGGGATTGGGTCGTGGCGCGCGCAATGGTATTGTATTTAAAAATGCGAAAAGTTTAGAGACCTTTAAAGATATCAAGCAAGTGGTATTTGATAAAACAGGGACACTTACTACAGGCCATTTTGAAATTGCGAATTTTAAAATTAATGAAATACAAAATAATACAGGACAATCACCAATGAACGAGGCTGATTTTAAAGCACTTGTTTTTTCATTAGAAAGATATTCAAACCACCCAATAGCAAAGTGTATTAGCGGAACTTGGAAAACAAATAATGCAACCAATTGGTCAAAAATCGAAGAGATTAAAGGCTTGGGTATTCAAGCAACCGATAAAGAAGGAAATCAATACTGGGCGGGTTCGTTTAAAACCTTGGTTGATCAAAATACCGAAGATGGTCATAATGTATACATCCAAAAAAACAATGCGTTGATTGGATGGGTAGACGTGACGGATCAAATTCGTCCCGAAGCAAAAGAAGTTATTGAAACACTTCATAAACAAGGCATCCATACTATTTTATTAAGTGGAGATCGTAAAGAAAAATGTGAGGCTGTTGGAAATGCATTGGGTATTCAAGAAATTATCAGCGAACAAAGCCCTTCCGATAAATTAGAAAAATTAGACGCATTAACTGCCATTGCTCCTACAGCCATGGTGGGTGATGGCATTAATGATGCACCCGCTTTGGCAAAAGCAACTATTGGCATTTCTCTTAGCAATGCATCTCATATTGCTATTCAAAGTGCACAAGTAATTTTAATGAACCAAGGCTTGAAAAATTTACCTATGTCCTTGGGATTGGGAAGACGCACGTATGAAACCATCAAAGAAAATTTAGGATGGGCTTTCTCCTATAATATTATTGCCATTCCGGTTGCAGCTTTAGGGTTCCTTGGTACCTGGGGCCCTACCTATGGCGCTTTAATTATGGGATTAAGTGATGTAGTGCTTGCATTAAATTCACTTAGATTGTTTAAAAAGAAACTAGTGTAGAAAGTATTTGAAATCGGCGCAATCCATATTAAAAACATATTGGGGCTATGAACAATTCAGGCCACAGCAATTAAATATTATTACTGCTGTACTTGACAAAAAAGATACCCTTGCGCTCTTGCCCACTGGTGCAGGAAAATCTTTGTGCTTTCAAGTGCCTACTTTATGCGAGGATGGTATTTGTTTAGTGATTAGTCCATTGATTGCACTCATGCAGGATCAGGTTAAAGATTTACAATCTAAAAATATTGCTGCTATTGCCTTAGGTGGACAATTAAGTGAAGAAGCGCAAGCCGAAGTGATGGCTGCTGCAATACGTGGAAAATATAAATTCATTTATTGTTCGCCCGAAAAATTAGCACAGAAAACTTTTCAAGATGCTTTAAGCCAGGTAAAAATTACCCTTTTTGCAATTGACGAAGCACATTGTATTTCACAATGGGGTTATGATTTTCGACCACCATATCGTAAACTAGATGTACTCAAACAACTCTTCCCCAAAGTACCCATCTTGGCCATGACCGCATCTGCCATCCCAGTAGTACAGGAGGATATCATGAAACAACTATCCTTTACCAATCCTCATATTATAACCGATACTTTTTTAAAGCCGAATTTAAAATACAGTGTTCAAAAATGTCCGGTTAAAATGCATACACTAAGAGCCATCTTAAATGAATTAAATGGTGCAGCAATTATTTATTGTAATACAAGAAGCAATGTAGAGCAACTAACCGAAATGCTACGTGCTTATGGCTATGCGGTGGGTGCTTACCATGCTGGGATGCCAATTGAAGCACGACAAAAAGTACAATCCAATTGGATGCAAGACCTCACTCCAATCGTGATTTGCACGAGTGCGTTTGGCATGGGCATTAATAAAGGAAATGTTCGCGTAGTGGTGCATAATGATATACCAGGCAGCATTGAACAATATTATCAGGAGGCAGGAAGAGCAGGTCGGGATGGTAAGGCAGCTGAAGCAATTTTGATATATCAGCAAAATGATTGGGATTATTGGTTGCAATTGCAAGAAAAAAAATATCCTTCCATTGATGTAATCAAAAAAATATACCAACACTTAGCTGACTTTGTGCAACTCCCTATTGGCATGGGTGAAAAACAACAATACCTATTTGATTTTGAAACCTTTTGTGTCAATTTTAAATTAGATAAAATAATTGCACGTAATGCATTAAGTTGGATACAGCAGGAAGGGCATATTCGTTTTTCCGAATCTGCTTTTACCCCTTCCATGGTGCAAGTTTTAGGTGATAGATACAGTATTGAAAACTTTCAAAATGCACAACCCATTGCAGGTGCTGTATTACAAACCCTATTACGTAGTTATGGCGGTATATTGGATAGCCCTCATTTTATAAATGAAAAATTATTAGCTGAATTATTACAAAGAGATGTTCCTTTTGTGATTCAACAGTTGCAAATTTTAGCTTTACATGGTATGATTAGTTTTGACCAAAAACAGCATCAACCTGTTGTACAGTTTTTATGGAATCGCAGTTCGGCATCCTTTATGAAAATTGATTTTGACCATTATCAACTTATGAAAAAAGCGTTTATGGAGCGCATCCAACAATTCGTTGGCTATGTGCAAGGACAACCCGCCATTTGTAGGAGTATCTATTTGGCAAAATACTTTGGTGAAAAAAGCTCGAAACCTTGTGGAATTTGCGACATTTGTACAAGTACGAAGGATTAGGTATATTTTAACAAAACATTGGAAATGCATTTTAGCCGAAAAAAACTAAAAATCGTTTCTTTACATAAAGCAATTAAAATCAGTTACTATGGAAGATAAAAAGAAATTCAAAGTGTTATTGTGTGAGGATGATAGCAATTTAGGTTTGGTTTTAAAAAACTATTTAGAATTAGATGAATACGAAGTGACTTTGGAGCGTGATGGCCGTTTAGGTTTAGCGGCTTTCCAAAGAGAAAAGTTTGACTTATGTTTATTAGATGTTATGATGCCGCATGTGGATGGATTTACTTTGGCGGAAGAAATTAGAGACATTGACCCTGATGTGCCTTTGTTCTTTTTAAGTGCCAAAACATTAAAGGAAGATATCATTCATGGCTATAAATTAGGTGCCGATGACTATATCACCAAACCCTTTGATAGCGAAGTATTGATGCTTAAAATTAAAGCCATCATTAAACGCAATGAAGAAGACAATAAAATAAGTGATAATCAAGAATACGAATTAGGCGCTTACCATTTTAATCCAAAATTGCGTGAACTAAAACATGGAGAAACGATTCAAGTGTTGTCTCCAAAGGAAAATGAATTATTAAAAATGCTTGCAGAGCATAAAAATGATTTATTGACAAGAGAAAAAGCATTGAAGAAAATTTGGGGTAGTGATACCTACTTTAATGGCCGAAGCATGGACGTCTATATTGCGAAATTGAGAAAGTTTTTAAAAGAAGATCCTCAAATTGAAATTGTAAACATCCACGGTAATGGGTTTAGATTAGTAGTTCATTAATAACTAGTATTCATTCAACCAATTAATTTTTGAAATACTCCAAATAAAAAAGCGACTCACAAGAGCCGCTTTTTTATTTTATCTAAATAGTTCGGGATTTTCAGTTGCCCCTCCGCGATGTTTTCCTAAATGCTCGTAAGCCTTGTAGGTTACTTCACGTCCACGTGGCGTTCTCTGCAAAAAGCCTTCTTGTATTAAGAATGGCTCGTACACTTCCTCGATAGTACCCGACTCCTCACCTACTGCAGTAGCAATGGTGGAAATACCAACCGGGCCTCCTTTAAACTTTTCAATGATAGCCAATAAAATGCGGTTGTCCATTTCATCTAAACCATGGTCATCTACATTCAAAGCTTTAAGGGCATGCTTTGTAATGCCTATATCAACAATACCATCGTTTAATACTTGTGCAAAATCACGAACTCTTCGCAATAAGCCATTGGCAATACGGGGTGTGCCACGACTACGACGAGAAATTTCACCTGCCGCCTCGGAATTAATATTTACATTTAAAATGCCTGCACTACGTAAAATGATTTTTTCAATCACGGTGGCAGGATAGTATTCCAAACGAGATTTAATACCAAAACGAGACAATAAAGGCGCAGTTAATAAACCACTACGTGTGGTTGCACCCACTAAAGTAAAAGGGTTTAAATTTATTTGTATGCTTCTTGCATTGGCACCGCTATCAATCATGATATCGATTTTATAATCCTCCATTGCAGCATACAAATACTCTTCTACCACCGTACTTAAACGGTGAATCTCATCTATAAACAAAACATCATTGGGTTCTAAGCTCGTTAATAAACCCGCCAAATCACTTGGCTTTTCAATCACCGGCCCGGATGTTTCTTTAATTTGCACACCCATTTCATTCGCCACAATTCTGCTTAATGTAGTTTTACCTAAGCCTGGAGGACCATGAAATAAGATATGATCCAAGGCCTCCCCTCTTAATTTTGCCGCCTTTATAAAGATGCTAATATTCTCAATCAACTGTGGTTGACCCGCGAATGCATCTATTTCGGTGGGGCGAATACTATTCTCAAATTCTCGATCCTGCGGATTTAAATTTTGAGGAGTCGTATCTAGGTTTGGATTGGACATTGATATAGGATCTGTTTTTTATAATAATTATTGAAATTATTTAGCTGGTGTATATGGCTTATCTAACAAATGAGTATAAATAAACTTGTTTTTTAGTTCTTGAAAATGCTTTCCTTTTGCAGCACCCCATCCATGTCTTCCACCAGGATACAACATAAACTCTACTTCCTTGCCATTGTCTTGTAAAGCACTTAACAACTGGATTGAATTTTGCATATGCACATTGTCATCCGATGTTCCATGCACTAATTGCAATGTGCCTTTAAAGTCTTTAATATAAGATAAAACGCTACTTGACTTATAACCTTCTGGATTTTCACCCGGTGTATCCATATATCTTTCTGTATAGTGAGAATCATATAAGCTCCAATCTACTACACTTCCTCCCGCCATTGCATGTGTAAATACCGAAGCACCATAAGTTAAAGCATAACAACTCATATAACCACCGTAGCTAAACCCAGTAATACAAATCTTTTTAGGATCTGCACTAGCATTCGCAATAAACCATTTCGCCATAGTCATATAATCCTGCATTTCCCAATACCCTAAATTACGATACATGTAATTCACGCCTTCCTTACCAAAATGACCACTAGCTCTATGATCAAATGCCACTTGAATCAATCCTTCTTTTGCCCAAGTTTCTTTAGCAGCAGGATTGCTCCAATTGTCCATTACTGTACCTGCATTAGGACCACCATAAATACTTACCAATAATGGATATTTTTTATTGGGATCCATATTTTTAGGCCAAGTTACCAAAGCAGGCAACTCATATAATCCATCGGCACTTTTAATACGAATCAATTCAGTTTTAGCGTAGTTCTCTAATTTAAAATTACTGTCTACTGATTTTCCTAATACATCAACAGTTCCTTTTTTAGTATCAAAAATTCCTATTGCAGTTGGTGTTTTTACATTGCTATATACAGATACAAAATGTTTTGCATCAGGCGCTAAATACACTTTACTGTTGTTATAATCACCTACACTTAAACGCTTCAAATTTTTACCATCCAATCCAATACTATAAAAATCAATTCTAGCAGTACTCTCTATGCCTCTTGCAGTAAAATAAATTGTTTTATTTTTTTCATCTACCAATTCAATACCAGTTACTGTATACTTTCCGTTGGTAATTGGATTCACCAACTTCCCAGTCATATCATACAAATACAATTGATTCCATCCACTTGCATCTGATTGCGCTATATATCCTTTATTGTTGGATAAAAAATTAATTCTACCGCTCACACGGTCTTCTAAATCAATCCATGTTTTTTGGTATTCCTTATACACTTCTTTCTTAGCACCAGAAGCCATATCCAATTCATATATCTTTAAGTTATTCTGCCCACGATCCATCCATGACAACCACATGCTATTGTTATTCGGATTCCAAATAGGCCATCCAAAATACTGATCATCCTGGTCATTAAAATCAGCCCAAGTAATTGTACCACCTGCTGGGGCTACCCATCCAATTTTTACAGTAGGATTAGGATCTCCTACTTTTGGGTATCTTGTCTCTTCGATATATCCATGCTGCCCATCACTATTGTAAATTGGGAACATGGGCACATTGCGTTCATCAAAACGCATAAAAGAAATAAACTTACTATCAGGACTCCACCAAAATGCACGGTACTGTGTTGGACGTCCGAAAATTTCTTCATAATATACCCAACTCGCATAACCATTTAAAATTCCCTTGGTGTTTTCGTTCGTGATGGCTACCTCTTTTTTATCGGCTAAATTTAAAGTATACAAATTATTGTTTTTGGTATACCCTACATAATTCCCATCGGGAGACAAGGTTGGATTTTTTTCCTCTGCTGCATCAAACGTTAATTGCGTTTCAATGCCATTTACTTTTAAAAACAAATTGGCGTTTTTAACGACTACTGCTTTATCTTGTATTGTAACTGCAGGCGCTGGCGCATATTGCTTGATAAGCAAATTATACGCATAATCTTTTGCAATTTTATCGTTGTTCAACTTTGTGTTTACAACCACTTGCGTATTGTCTACCCAACGTACAAAACGAGGTAAACTTGACTGTGACATTTGTGCAATAGCAGCTAATGCACTTATACTAAAACTTACAAATAATACAATTGATTTTTTCATGTGGCTTGATTATATTAAATAACGATGTTGATCATTTTACCTTTAACAAAAATTAATTTTTTTACGGACTTATCCTCTACCCATTTTTGAATCGCAGCATTACCAAGTACAATTTCACGCACCTGCTCTTCGGTAGCATCTAAAGCAATAGAGATATTAGAACGCACTTTACCATTAATACTAACTGGATATTCTTTAGCTGTTTCTAAAACGTATTGCGGATCAAAAACAGGATAAGAAGCGTCTACTATTAATCCCTCATTACCCAATGCACTCCACAATTCTTCAGCAAAATGTGGTGCGTAAGGGGTAATCAAAATAAGCACTTGTTCTATTATTGCTTTTTTATGGCAACCTGCATCATACAATTCATTAATACAAATCATGAAAGTACTAATGGCAGTATTAAAACTATAACGCTCTGTATCCTCTTCAATTTTTTTAATGGTTTTATGAAGAATTTTCAATTCGGCTGCAGTAGGCGTTTCGTCCACCCATACCTTACCTTTCATTTCATCAAAACACAATCTCCAGAACTTTTTAATAAATCGATGTACTCCTTCAATTCCTTTGGTATCCCATGGCTTGCTTTGTTCCACAGGCCCTAAAAACATTTCATACATTCTAAAAGTATCGGCTCCGTATTTTTGTACTAAGTCGTCTGGATTCACCGTATTAAATTTAGACTTAGACATCTTCTCCACTTCTACACCACATAAGTACTTTCCGTCTTCTAAAATAAATTCAGCATTGACATAATCAGGTTTCCATTTTTTAAACGCTTCGGTATCTAACTCAACGCCATCCACCATATTTACATCTACATGCAATTGATCCACTTCATGAGCGCCCACTAAACCAGCCGAAACAAATGTATGCGTACCTCTTTTGCGATATACAAAACGAGAACTACCTTGAATCATTCCTTGGTTCAATAGTTTTTTGAATGGTTCGTCAAAACCAATATGACCTAAATCGTATAAAGCCTTTGTCCACATACGACTGTACAATAAATGTCCTACTGCATGCTCGGTACCTCCAATATATAAATCTACTTGTCCCCAATAATCACTTGCTTTACGACTACAAAATTCAGTAGTATTGCTAGGATCCATATAACGTAAAAAATACCAACTACTGCCCGCATAACCAGGCATGGTATTGGTTTCGTAATTTTCTGCTTTCCAAGCTGCAATATTTGCTAAAGGTCCTTCTCCTTCTGGTCCTGGTCCATAATGATCCACTTCGGGTAATAACAATGGCAATTCACTTTCCGACATTGGATAAGCAATGCCGTCTATCCATTTAATTGGAAATGGTTCACCCCAATAACGTTGTCTACTAAATGCTGCATCACGCATTCTATAATTCACTTTGCGTTGACCAATACCCATTGCTTCGATCTTATCATTCACAATCGCAATGGCTTCTTTTTGTACCACTCCATTTAAGAAATCGCTATTGGTTAACTTAGCTTCCTTTGTAGGATTCGCTTCTATACCATCAAATGCATCCCCAATAATATTCGTAATAGGAATATTAAAATGTTGCGCAAATTTAAAGTCACGATCATCACCACATGGCACGGCCATAATTGCACCGGTACCATATCCTGCTAACACATATTCAGAAATCCAAATAGGAATTAATTTTTGGTTGAAAGGATTTACTACATAAGCACCGGTGAAACATCCCGTAATTTTTTTCTCCGCCATACGCTCACGTTCACTTCTACTTTTTACATAAGCAATGTATTCTTCAACTGACGCTTTATGTGTATCCGGAGTAATACTTTCAATTAAAGCATGCTCTGGTGCAACCACCATAAAGTCCACACCAAAAACAGTATCAGGACGCGTAGTATATACTTTTAAACTAGCGTTATGACCATGCACAGCAAAGTCAATTTCAGCACCATAACTTTTTCCAATCCAGTTGGACTGCATTTCCTTCATAGCTTCACTAAACTGAATCGTATCTAAACCCGACAATAAACGATCCGCATATTCTGTAATACGCAAATACCATTGTCTTAATTTTTTCTTTTCTACAGGATGTCCGCCTCGCTCACTAAATCCATTAATCACTTCGTCATTGGCCAACACGGTGCCCAATGCTTCACACCAATTCACTTCGCCATAACCACAGAATGCCAAGCGATAATGCATCAAAATAGATTGCTTTTCTTTTTCGCTATATCCATTCCACGCTGCAGCTGTAAATTGAATTGTAGTATCACCAGGACAAACTTGTTTCGCATTCCCATCCTTTTCAAAAACGGCAATTAAATCAGTAATAGGTTTTGCTTTTTGAGCTGTGCGATCGTAATAACTATTAAACAGTTGTAAAAAGATCCATTGTGTCCATTTATAATAACTTGCATCACAGGTTCTTACTTCTCTTTCCCAATCATAACTAAATCCAATATTGTCTAATTGCTTTCTGAAATTATCAATGTTACCATGTGTGCTTTTTGAAGGATGTACACCATGCTCAATTGCATATTGCTCGGCGGGTAATCCAAAAGCATCATACCCCATTGGGTGTAAAACATTGAATCCTTTCAAGCGTTTAAATCGGCTATAAATATCTGATGCGATATAACCCAATGGATGCCCAACATGCAATCCTGCACCACTAGGGTAAGGAAACATATCCAATACATAACATTTAGGCTTTGTACTTTCATTACTTACCTGATAGGCTTTTTTAGATTTCCAGGCTTCCTGCCACTTTTTCTCGATTGCACTAAATTGATATTCCATCTTCGATTTTTCTTAAAAAATATATAATTAGGCCTAAAATAGGCATAATTCGACCTATGCAAATGTAAGCCATTAGCGTTCAAAACCGTACATTTGCAAAGTGAACAAATAAAATTTTAATGCTATGGCAGGGAATGGATCAGGATCTTTAAAACGCAGCAAACC
>CANGIZ010000009.1 GCA_947454025.1 Bacteroidota bacterium
CACTTTTTTGATCATTTCGATATCAAAAGCCATAGTTGTAAATTTTGGTGTTAAAACTGCTGCAAAGGTAAGCCAAAATGCACCTCGACGCTATCAAAAAATACACTTTATGTCCACTTTTTTGTTAGATTTGGGGTACTAATAAACCCGGTTACAATGGAAAAAATGCGCGATTTTTTAGAATTACATGCTTTTGGTGTTTGTTCAGCCCTGGGAGAACGATTGGGGGTTGCTAGCTCTAAGATCCGTATGTGGTTTATCTACATTTCCTTTTTAACCTTTGGGTCACCGGTGATTGTATATATGGTATTGGCTTTTGTACGAAGTATTAAGCATTACATATTACTAGGAAAGAGAAATCCCCTAAAATATTAAATTAATAATAATCTAGAGGATTGATTTATAAAATGAGTTAATTACTTAACTATACTTTACGCAATTTATATAACCGCTTTTCTTAAGCGTACTAATTTCTCTAATAAAGGTGCTAATAATTCTAATCTTAACATATTCGCACCATCACTTTTTGCGACTGCTGGGTTGGGATGCGTTTCAATGAATAATCCATCAGCACCAGTTGCAATAGCTGCTTTTGCAATGGTTTCAATTAATGCAGGATTGCCACCAGTTACGCCACTTGTTTGATTGGGTTGTTGTAAGGAGTGGGTACAATCCATAATTACAGGTACATTATTTTCCGCCATGGCAGGAATATTTCTGTAATCCACTACTAAGTCTTGATAACCAAATGTATTACCACGCTCAGTTAACATGATTTTATCGTTGCCAGCTAATTTAATTTTATCTACTGCAAATTTCATTGAAGCGCCACTTAAGAATTGTCCTTTTTTTACGTTTACAATTTTACCGGTTTCTGCGGCTGCGATTAATAAGTCGGTTTGACGACATAAAAATGCAGGAATTTGTAAAATATCAATAAACTGTGCCGCAACGGCTGCCTCGTCATGTGCATGAATATCTGATGTAGTAGGAACTTTAAATTTTGCACCTACTTTTTTTATTAACTCCATACCCGTATCGTCACCGATGCCAGTAAATGAATTCGCACTGGTGCGATTGGCTTTTCTATAACTTGCTTTAAATACATAAGGGATACCTAGGTTCTTACAAATTGTAGACACTTTTTCGCCAATCTCCATAACAAGATCTTCGCTTTCAACAACGCAGGGACCTGCGATTAAGAAAAAATTATTTGCGTCGTATTGCTGATGCTTAAAATGGTCTTGTAAATAAGTAGGGATCATGTTTATTGTATTTGCGTTTACAAAGGTACGCAAAATACTAAACAGGTTGGCTAGGTGTTAAAATCTTACTCCCAAAGTAATGCCAGCACCTCTCAATCCGGCCCAAGGGCCATCGGTATTGGTAACGATACTATTGCCTGAAACGATGGTGTTTAAATGAAATGGGTTGGCCTTGGTTTGGTCTATTGTGGACTTAAGTGCAGCTAATGCAATGGCAGGAGTGCCAGCAGGTGCATCAAATTGTAGCTTCCCATTGGAGCTCCCATAATGTCCTCCAATCATCCACACATCCAATACCAGTTTTGTGAGCAACTGAAATTGCATACCAAAATAGGCCCCGACGCTTTGAGAACGAATGGTACCACTTAATAAAGCAGTAGGAGGGTGTACAGGAACAGTTACATTGCCCACTTGTACATTATAGGTGTAGTTAATTGGTACGTCTACTTCCATATTACCAAATCGAGCATAAGGTGCTATATAAAACCCTGACATTTTTTGAATGCCTAAATAAAACCTGCTTTCAATGGTAATGGCATTGTTAGCTACTTTGAAATTGTTGAAATCTATATTGGGGTTATCAATAAAGTTTTTTGCTAAGGCTTGTAATGGTAAAACTCTTTTTGGCATTGTAGAATAACTTGCCGAAATAGACATAAAGTGGTTTAAACTTTTTTCAAAAGTTAAATTATAATTCTGCAAAGCATCTGCCGATAAATTAGTTTTTAAAATATGGTCGCCGCCAATTAAACTTTGCGCATGAATGTGGTTCGTGAAAATAAACAACAATGCGAAGCCAATAATTCTTTTCATTGAATAATTATTTAATTCTAAAAAATGAATAGCGATAGGGGCACTATTTGTTGACGTATAAATCCGCCACTGTTCTTTTATCTAAAACTGCCAAAGTATTGTCTCTCACTTCCACCATTACTTTATTAATACCACAAATTTTTTCGTTACAGTCCTCGCATTTTTTGTAAAAATTTAAACTTACACAAGGTAATAATGCGATTGGGCCTTCGACGGTTCTGAAAATTGCAGATAGCTTAATATTACTTGGATCTACAGCGAATAAATACCCTCCATTTTTTCCTTTTTTACTTTCTAAAAAACCTGCTTTCTTTAATTCAAGCAAAATATTTTCTAAAAATTTAAGTGGGATATTTTTTGCTTCGGCAATCTCCGCAATAAGGATCGGTGACTCCGTTTGCTTCCCTACCATGTAGGATAAAGCTTGTAATGCGTATTGGGTTTTTTTAGATAACATATTATAATCCTAGAACGTCTTTCATAGTAAAGATACCACTTTTTTGTTTTGCAAATGCTGCAGCCAAAACGGCACCACTTGCAAAGCCTTTTCGAGTATGTGCGGTATGGGTAATTTCAATAGTGTCAATTGAGGAGCTGTAGGTAACAGTATGAGTGCCAGGCGCAGGATCGATGCGTTCAGAAGTAATCACTAAATCATTAGGAGATAGGGAAGGTCCATTCACCCATTGCTTTTTTCTTCCAATATTAGACAATATTTGTTCTGCTAAGGAAATGGCTGTGCCACTTGGAGCATCTTTCTTTTCAGTATGATGTAATTCTACCATAGATACATCATAATCGCTATAAGGCTCCATTAATTTCGCTAATTGCTTGTTCACCTCAAAGAACAAATTCACGCCAATACTATAATTACTACTATATATAATACAGCCATTTTTTGCTTGACAGGCAGCTTGCACTTCCTCCCATTTTTCAAGCCATCCTGTAGATCCGCTTACAACCGGAATGCCAAATTGAATACATTTCATTACATTTTCAAAAGCACTATGTGGTCCTGTAAATTCAATAGCTACATCGGCTTTTTGTATATTTTCTTGAGTGAACTCATGGCTATTTTGAACATCAATTTTTAATACAATTTCATGTCCTTTTGCCAACGCAATTTCTTCAATTGCCTTACCCATTTTGCCATATCCGATTAGTGCGATTTTCATATGCGTCCCTTAAATTATTTTGTATGAGTGCTTCTTAAATGCAATTGTAAAGATAAACCGGTTTGTTGAAATTGCGGAAGTACTGTAGGTTGTATGCGCATGGATAAATCAGAATTAATATTAAATTCCTTTAAATGCCCCGACACCGTTGCATCTACTACGTTAAGGCCCCAACCCAATAACATCCATAATACCGAGTAGTCCCTATCTTTTCTAAAAATATTGCGATAGCTCTGTAAAGAACCGATGGTTAAATTTTTCAATGTGGGATCAATTTTTGCCAAATCCGAAGGATCTCCATTTGCTGCTTTATATTTTGCTTGGTATGCAAATTTGGTTTTCAAATACATGTCGTTATTGTAAACATAGGTTGCAGCAGGGATAGCTAAAACTCCATATACAATGGGGATTTTCCAATATTGTTTGTTGTAAGCTTGGCCGAGTCCTGGCAGGATCGCTGAATACCTTGTTGCGAGCCTTGGATTATGATGACGAAGGGTGTCGGCACGTTTTAAGTAGGCTGAATCTTGGCTCCAACTTGCTTGCTGAAAAAATACCAGCAAAGTAAAAACTAATATATAGCGCATACTAGCTAATGCTAACTTGCATTGCATCTAAAATCGTATTTAAACCATTGATATCTTGGTAAGAAATAGTAATACTTCCACTTCCATTTTTTTGTTGTTGCAGCACTACTTTTGCCGATAAATGACTTGCTAATTTATCTTCTAATTTTTTATAAACAGGAGAGAGTTCATTTTTCTTAGGTTGCTTTTGTGTTTTGCCACTTGCACTGTTCATCTTTTTTACCAACTCTTCAGTTTGACGAACCGTTAATCCTTTTTCTATAATTTCTTTGAAAAGGAATAATTGTTGGTCAATTTCTTTCCCAATTAATATTTTCGCCAAGCTCACACTGAGTGTGCCTTTGCGCACTGCAGCCTGAATGGCAGGCGGCAAATCTAATAAACGAATGTAGTTGGCAACCGTTGAACGATCCTTGCCCATACGCTCCGAAACTTTCTCTTGCGTATAGTTTAACTCTTGCATCATTCTTTGGTAGCTCAATGCAACTTCAATTTCATTTAAGTCTACTCTTTGTAAGTTCTCTAACAAAGCTAACTCCAATAATTCTTGGTCGTTGCCTTGTCGAACATACGCTGGAATATCAGCCAGGCCAGCTAATTTAGCAGCACGGAATCTTCTTTCTCCGGCAATCAATTGATATTTGCCATTGGGTAGTAAGGCAACTGTTATAGGTTGAATGATATCATGCAACTTAATTGAATGTCTTAATTCTTGTAAAGCAATTTCATCAAAATCCTTTCGGGGATTTTTAGGGTTTACTTGAATGTCACTTAATGGAATTCGGTTTGTAGCAACAGCCTTTTCAATAGTTGCAGTCTCCACCTTACCTGCTGGATTTTTATATTCAGCGTGTATATTTTTTAAAAGAGAACCAAGCCCTTTTCCAATCAAATCTTTATTCGGAGTACTCTTGCTCATGTTTAATCTATTATTCGCTCGGCATTACTCATATTGGTCATGCCATTTTTTTGTAAAATTTCTTTTGCCAAGTTTAAGTAATTCACTGTTCCTTTACTGTCCGCGTCATATAAGATAACGGGCTTACCCACACTTGGGGCTTCACTTAAACGGGTATTGCGATGGATAATGGTAGCAAAAACCATATCGTCGAAATGCTTACGTACTTCACTTACTACTTGGTTGCTTAAACGTAAACGACCATCGTACATAGTCATTAATATTCCTTCAATTTGTAAGTCCGGATTTAATCGGCTTTGTACAATCTTT
This sequence comes from Bacteroidota bacterium, assembly GCA_947454025.1. Lineage (GTDB taxonomy): Bacteria > Bacteroidota > Bacteroidia > Chitinophagales > Chitinophagaceae > Sediminibacterium. The sequence goes on from CANGIZ010000009.1 coordinate 5,069, forward strand.
ACGGTATTTAATAATTTACCTAATCCTTCCAATGCAAAAAACTCACACTGAACAGGAACAATCACACTATTTGATGCTACAAGTGCATTCACTGTAATTAAACCAAGCGAAGGCAAACAATCAATGATAATAAAATCATATTGGTCTTGCAATGGCGCTAATAATTCCTTTAACACATTTTCACGGTTAGGGAAGTTCACTAATTCAATTTCGGCACCAACAAGGTCAATATGCGAAGGAATTAAATCCAAATGAGGTATCTCTGTTTTAAGGATAATATCGTTTAATGGAGTATGGTTAATCATTCCATCATACAAGCTCGTAGTAATATTATGCAAATCAAATCCTACACCCGTGGTGCTATTGGCTTGAGGGTCTGCATCAATCAAAAGTGTTCGGTATTCCAATACAGCTAAACTCGCTGCAATATTGATCGCAGAGGTAGTTTTGCCTACACCCCCTTTTTGATTCGCAATTCCAATTATTCTTGCCATAAAATAGGTATCCTTAATTTCTTCCAAAAATAAGGCTTTTGGCCCTATTTTTGTGCTTTAAATCCCTATATGAGAAACCCCCTTTTTATTTCAATTTTGCTCTTGGTATTGATTATTATTGATTTCTACATCTACCAGGTCATAAAAAACCTATTGCAAGGCAGTGGTTCGGGGCTTAAGTCGGCGATAAGCATCCTTTATTGGAGCTTTTGCCTAATTAGTTTGGGTTCATTTTTGCTATTTCCATTTTTAAATAACCCCTATTTTAGGCAATATATATTTTCAATGAGTATGGGTTGGATGTTCACCCAGCTATTGATGGCCCTTGTTTTTCTGATTGACGATATCCGTCGTGGTACTTTTTGGACCTTGGGCAAAATCACTTCATATACTGGAGCACAATTCATTAGTACAGAAAATGGCATTCCAAGATCCGCTTTTTTAAGTTGGTTAGGAGTGGGCATGGCTTCATCTTTATTCTTTTCATTGGTATATGGTTTTGGCAATAAATACAATTACCGAGTAATCAAAAAGAAGATTGCTTTAAAAGGATTGCCTTCGGCTTTTAAGGGATTTAAAATTATTCATATCAGTGACATTCACAGCGGAAGTTTACAAGATCATGCTGCAGTTCAAAAAGGAATTGACCTCATCAAAGCACAACAAGCAGACTTGGTTTTATTTACAGGTGATTTAGTAAATGACAGAGCTACCGAGATGCATAGTTGGATGGATACATTTAGTCAAATTAAAGCTCCGCATGGTGTATTTAGTACTTTAGGCAATCATGATTATGGCGATTACGTGCAATGGGAAAACCCAGTAGCCAAACAGCAAAACTTGCAGGATCTAATGCAAGTGCATGCGAATTTGGGCTGGAAATTAATGATGAATGAAAATGTAAAGATTGAAAAAGAAGGGTCATATATTCAGTTGGTAGGCATTGAAAATTGGGGAGCAAAAGCACGTTTTCCTAAATATGGAAAAATGGACAAAGCTATGACAGGAGTGCATCCCGATGATCCTATTATTTTAATGAGTCATGATCCTAGCCATTGGGAAGCGGAGGTTATTCCAAAATATCCACAAGTACAACTCATGCTTGCAGGTCATACCCATGGAATGCAATTTGGTTTAGAGAATCCTTATTTTAAATGGAGTCCAGTTCAGTGGGTGTATAAACAATGGGCAGGTATTTATAAAAATGGAACACAGCAGTTGTATGTAAACCGTGGATTTGGATTTTTAGGTTACCCAGGAAGGGTAGGCATTTTGCCAGAAATTACGTTAATTGAATTAGTGTAACCCCCCCCCAAAAAAAAAATTATGAAAAAATATATTTGCATCGTATTTATTTGTTTTTGTTTTGTTAATGTAAATGCACAGGATAAGTTTAGTTTAGGTATCAAAGTGGGACAGAATTTCTCTAATGTAAATTCGGTAGCAGTGGACCATAATACCGCTTCTTATCATGGAGGGGTTAATTTACGTTTCGGCATCAATGAAAAGTTTGGAATTGCACCTGAACTTCTTTTGTCACAAACTAAATTGGAAACTAATCCAAGTATTGTAGATGTAATGGGCAATAATAATTTACAACCCGAAACCTATCATTTAAATTACTTGTCCATTCCATTATTGGTAGAATACAAGCCTGTAAAAAGTTTTGCAATTCAAGCAGGACCTCAATACAGTATTTTGTTGGACCAAAAAAAAGATGGGGTAGGCAATGCAACTATGGCATTTAAAAGTGGCGAATTTGCATTTGTGGGAGGTGCTAAATTAGACCTTGGTGGCTTTTTCTTATATGGCAGGTATGTAGTTGGCTTGCAAAACATAAATGAATTGCAAGACCAAACCAAATGGAAAACAACGCAATGGCAATTAGGAGTAGGAATGTCCTTACTTCAATTTTAGTTGCTTTTTGATTTCCGTTAATTGAATACCTAATTTTTCTAATGCAGCATTTTGTTCATTAATAAAACTATTGTCTTTTAAGGAACCCACTACGGCATTCATTTCCGCTTCGTTTTCATAAACCATTTTTCTAAATGGATTTGCGTAATCTTTTGCTCTTGTATTTTGGATCCTTGCAGTAATGTCTTTCTTAATCTCAAAATAGTTATCTATCCAATCTGTCAATTTAGTAGTCGTAAGTTTACTCAAAGGAGTATTGGTAATGGTTTCAAGGCAAGCTAAGGCATGGTGGTCTCTTCGGGAAATATACTTTTCAGATTCTAATTCATAAAACGCATGAACCAGATCCCAACTTGTAATATTGTCTTTCTTTATTTTAGTTATTAAGTCATTTACATTTTTCTGAGGAATAAGTTGACCTCCAATATTGGTCCAAATTAAATGTGTAGTTCCTATTTTTGTTTGTTGTAAAGTAGTGAGTATTGCTTTGCCTTTTTTGTTTTCGGTATAATGTAGCACTGCTTCCATTCCATAAACGAAAATCATTTTTTCAAACATGTGGTAAGCGTCATAGCACTTCACTAATTTAGTTTTACGCTTACTGTTTTCAAATCCAGTGACAGTTACTTCTAAAGCGTCAATTGCTTTTTTTGTTTTGGTTTGCAATAAATTTTCGCCGATACTCAATAATTTTGCTTCATCTGCAGGAATGGTTTTCTTGTCCTTGGTTAATTGTGCAGTTGCTACTGCTTTTGCAATAATTTTTCTAGCTTCTATTAATTCATTTACTGAATCGGGGGCTAAATAGCCATATTCCCAAATAGGGGTCTTGAATTTACGTTTATCTCTGTCCACATATTTCCAAGCATTTCGGGCCAATGCATAAAAATTATATAAGAACCAATATCCTGGCATAATCACTAGCTCATCCTTAAGTGGGTCATTGCTAATTAAAGAGAAAGGAATTGGGATATTTAATTCGTAATTGTAATCACCTTTGTTTAATAATGAGAAGCTTGCAAAAACGGAATTGTGTTTAATGCTCACGCAAAGTCCTGGCCAAAATCCTCTTCCCATAATTACTTCACCATCCGCTCCACGACTATTATGGTTGGATCCTAAAGTTGCACCTGCTGCTATATTGCTTTGTCCCATTACCAATGCGGCACATAAGAAACTATTATTATGGTGCTGCTCATGTGCAGGGAAAATTAAAGAGTTCAACACTTCGCAACATGAAATAGTAGCATTGGGTCCAAGGAATGAGTTAATCAATCTTGCGCCATATTTTAATTGTGAATAATCGGACAAAACAAAACGAACCGCCTTAATTCCGTAGAAAATTCTACAACCATATCCAATAATTCCATTTACCAATTCGCAACCTTCACCAACCTGTGTTTTTGCATCGGGGTGGGAGTTAATGGTTACGTTTTTTATTTTATTAGCGCCTTTTAAATAAGCATCCTCTCCAATCCAAACGTCTTTAATGATTTTACAATTCTTGATCACTGTTCTATCACCCACTTTTCCGTAATAGCCTAATTTGTTATCAAATTGATTATCGGTTAATTCAATAAACTTTTTTTGAAGCAGTACATCGTTGCGGTGTCTTGTCCATAAATAGGCATCCCCAGCAGTCATGCCATTAAAAGGCAATACTTTACGTCCTGTATTTTCATTGCATAATTCTAACCAGATCCTTACCGATTCAGATTCGCCTTTTTTAATAATACCATTCCCGAATTTAGAGTGGTTGGTCGTTACTAATTCGTTCACATTATTTATGATCACTTCATTCCCTAAAATATAATGAGACATGTAGTTCACATTGTGCACTGAAACATTATTTCCAAAATCACAACTAATAATGGTTGAATTGTAAATACCAATAGGTACTACTAAATCACTAAAACATAAACAGCTATTTTCTAAATTACCGATACGAATCAAACCAAAAAACGAACAGTTCTTCACCAGCTCTGGATTGAATTCATTAGAAACTAAAATTTTACTCCAATCATCACTTGTGTTTCGATTGCGTACTAGAATTTCAATTTCCAACGCAGATAGTTTTCGGTATTGAATTCCACTACGATTTTGTTTATTGCGTAAATAGTATTCGTCCTTGCCTTTCGGAAGCTCCTTAATAAATCCATATCCTAATTGGCCTACTGCTATTTTTTTGATATTGTTCATAAAACGCTTCTATTTAAATAATGCTGGATGTTGTTTATTCCAGTTGGTTTGTTGCTGGTATGCTTTGGCGATATTTAAAATAGTCCCCTCGTCATACAAGTTTCCTACAAAGGTAATACCTGTTGGTAAATTATATTTACTATCAAATCCGGTAGGAACACAAACCACTGGATGACCTGTTAAGTTAGTAATGGCTGCTTGATTGCCTTCCACTCCGCGGGATGGACAAATAATCGCGTCGTATTTACTTATCACTTCGTTTACTTGCTGCATTAAAACTGTTCTATGTCTTTGCGCATTGATGTATTCAACAGCTGGCACAAACCTTGCTGTACGAAACTGGTTGGGCCAATCGTATTTAGTTTGACGGGTTAATTCGTCGTCGATATTTAAACGCGTCATTTCGTCGAATTGTGCTGCACACTCTACTCCAATTACAACGTCCATTATATTAAAATTATAAATGCCGCTGTCTGGAAAATTAACAGGGATTAATTCAATGCCCATTTTTTTAAAGCTCGCTAAAACTTTCCATTCGTTTCTGGATGTGTCTTTTATTTGGTCAAAATAATTTTTAGCATAAGCAATGCGTAACTTTTTAATGTCTTTAATTGGAGCGTAGTTAAAAGGCACATTTGTAGCGGACAAGTCTTTACCATCAGTGCCATGAATATAGTTGAATACAATGGCAGCGTCGTCGGCGCTGCGACAAATAGGCCCTACTTTATCTAAGCTATAACTTAATGCCATTGCACCTGAACGGCTAATGCTTCCAAAAGTGGGACGCAAACCTGTTGCGCCACATTGAGTAGAAGGGGATACGATACTGCCATAAGTTTCAGTGCCAATGGCAAAAGGAACTAATCCTGCAACCGTTGCTGCTGTTGAACCAGCGGAGGACCCTGAAGAACCATATTTTAAATTCCACGGATTACGTGTACGACCACCATACCAGTAATCGCCCATGGCCAATGCACCCAAGGTAAACTTTGCTACAAAAACGGCACCTGCTTTTTGTAATTGCGTATACACAAAAGCATCTTCATTAATCACCTGATTTTTATAAGGTGCAGCACCCCAGGTTGTTTTAGTTCCTTTCACCGCGAATAAATCTTTTAGACCATAAGGAATGCCATGTAACAGGCCACGGTATTTTCCTTGTGCTAATTCTTCGTCGGCTTTTTTGGCTTGTGCATAAGCAATGTCTTCTTGCAAACTAATCACACATTCTAAAGTGTCGCCATATTTTTTAATACGGTTAATAAAAAATTGTGTCAATGCAAGCGAACTAATTTTTTTATTTTTTATAAGGTAGGCCAATTCACTTATGCTGTAAAACGCTAAATCATTTTTATTAGCAGGCAGTTCCACTTTTGTAAGTGGCAATTTGGCCCCTGTTGTTAACTTTGGCGCATGTTTTGGCAAAGGCAATTGCCATAAACTTAGTGGTACACTATTAGGTAATGACAACTTATGCATGGCTTTATAGTTCGCAATATTGTCAATTACGTCACTGTATAAAGTATCTATCTCCTTGGGGGTAAACTGTAAGTCAAATAGTTTAGCAGCACTTTGCAAGTCCGATTTTTGCACAGTTGTATCTTGTGCGAATGTAATGCTACTCGTACCTATTAGTAAGAACAAAAGAAACTGTTTCATGAAATAACGTATTAGTTATTTCAAAGATACTATCCGCGCTTGGGTTTACTCGAATTAAATCTTCTTTTTTGCCCCCCTTTCGCTCCAAAGCCACCTTCATTTTGTGGAGCACGGCCCCTCGTATTTCTAGGTTTACCCCAGCCAGCATCTTGAGAGGTTTTATTGGCATGAAATTGTTGCATCGGGTAGGGATGTTCAAAAATAACAGGCACTTTCTTGCCAATTAACTTTTCAATGTCCGCTAAGTAGGCTTTTTCTTCAAAATCACAAAATGACAATGCGGTTCCTTCGGCACCTGCTCGACCTGTACGACCAATTCGATGTACATAGGTTTCAGGTATATTTGGTATGTCAAAGTTGATTACATGCGCTAATTCATCTACATCAATACCTCTTGCGGCAATATCAGTAGCTACCAATACCCTTGTACTTTGGTCTTTAAAATTACTCAATGCGCGTTGCCTAGCATTTTGAGATTTATTCCCGTGAATCGCTTCCGCGATTATATTGTTCTTTGTTAATAAATGGACTACTTTGTCGGCACCATGTTTGGTTCTTGTAAAAACCAATGCGGTTTTGATAGCTGGGTTCTTTAAAACCTCTACTAACAAGGCGTTCTTATTTACTTTGTCAACAAAATAAACAGCTTGATCGATAATTTCTACAGTCGATGAAACGGGTGTTACAGTTACTTTTTCTGGATTGTGTAAAATGCTATTCGCCAAGCTTACAATTTCTGGAGGCATGGTGGCAGAGAAAAACAAAGACTGTCTTTTCTTAGGCAATACCGCTAATAATTTTTTAACGTCGTGTACAAAGCCCATGTCCAACATTCTATCTGCTTCGTCTAAAACAAAAAACTCAACATCTCGGAGGCTTATAAAACCTTGGTTCATTAAATCCAATAAACGGCCCGGTGTTGCAATTACCACATCCACTCCATTTTTTAATGCAGTTACCTGTGGTCCTTGTCCTACACCTCCAAAAATCACAGTGCAATTTAATTGCGTATGTCGGCCATAGGCCTTAAAACTATCAGCAATTTGAATGGCTAATTCACGCGTTGGCGTAACAATTAAGCTTTTAATTCTTTTTCTTTTTTCTACAGGCTTTGCAGAAAGTAGTTGTATGATAGGTAGGGTAAAAGCAGCTGTTTTTCCAGTACCCGTTTGGGCACAACCTAATAAGTCCTTTCCTTCTAATAAAATGGGGATAGACTGCGCTTGTATGGGAGTTGGGGTAGTGTAACCTTCTTCAAATAAAGCCAATAAAATGGGTTCTATTAACCCTAGTTCTTTAAAATTCGTACTCATAATAGACTGCAAGGTACGCCTTTTAATTTTGGCAGCAGTTTTGAGCTACTTTCTCACTAATTGATAAGAGCAGAAAACAAGCTCTTGAATGAGCTTTGAAGGAACTTGTCTATTTAAATGTAAAGTGTTCCAATGCTTCTTATTCATATGAAATCCAGGAAAAATAGCATCGGGATATTGGTCCCTTTGTTCAATAATATCATCTGGAGTGGCTTTGTAGTTCATGGTCCCAGGAAAAGCTATTAAATCCAAGATGATAAATATTTTACCCTTTGTTTTAAGTACTAAGTTATCTTCCCCAAAAGGAAAGCACTCCTCTGTTTCAGGCAGAGAGAGTGCGTAATTTCTTATTTCATCTATTTCCATGGTAGTAGATAGAATGAGTGGATAAGCGGTGATTAATTTTTGCTAGCAGCCCAAGTATCCATCTTTGCTTCAAATACCGCTAGTGGCAATGAACCATCTTTTAATACTTCGTTATGGAACTCAGCTAAATTAAACTTAGCACCTAAGCTGGCTTCATATTTTTTTCTTAATGCTGCAATTTTCATAGCACCTGTTTTGTATCCCAAAGCTTGACCAGGGATGGCCATATATCTTTCAATTTCGGCAGTTGCACCTTGTTCGCTAATGGCTTCATTGTCCATCATGTATTTGATAGCTTCTTCGCGACTCATATTTTTAGTATGAATAGCAACGTCCACAACCAATCGAATAGCTCTGTGAATTTCATCACCCAATGCACCCATATACTGGTATGGGTCTTTATATAATCCTAGTTCTTTTCCTAAGGATTCACAATACAAAGCCCATCCTTCAACATAGGCATTGTGACCGCCGTATCTTCTGAACTTAGGTAGTGCAGTATTCTCCTGCGTCAATGAAATTTGGTAATGGTGGCCAGGAATCGCTTCGTGTAAAAACAAGGATTCCATACCTGATGTTGTGTTAAATTTAGTAGCATCTAAAATAGGCACGTAAAATATACCAGGTCGTTTTGCTTCCAAAGACCCTGAATTGTATTCCGCACTTGCAGATGCTGCTCTAAAGGCTTCGGTTTGTCTTACTTCAAAAGGTGTTTTAGGCTCATGCAAGAACATCTTTTTTAAATTAGGAGCCATGCGTTGGTGAATGTCTTCAAATGCTGCAATTACTTCCTTTGCATCATGATAAGGCATAAACTGTTTGTCTTCCTTCATGAATTCAAAAAATGCTTGTAAGTCACCTTTAAATCCAACCGCATTTTTAATACTGTCCATGGTTTTTCTAATTCTTGCTACTTCACTCAAACCTGTTTGATAAATTTCTTCGGGAGTTTTATTGGTGGTCGTATTTAATTTTACTTCGTATGCATACATTTCAGTACCGCCTCGCATTGCAGAGAAACCTGCACTTGTTCTAGCTTTAGGTAAATACTCGTTTTGTAAAAAGTCACCTAATTTTTTATAGGTAGGCACAATCACATTTATAATTGAGTTTTCATAATCCTTAGTAAGTCTTGCCTTGTCGGCTGCTGAAAAATCTTTTGGTAATAATTGGATAGGACCGTAAAACAAACTTTTCTTAGGATCTGTTACTACCATACTTTGCATTTGAGGAATCATTCGCTCTACCAATATTTTTGGTAAGACGATGCCTGTAGCCATGCCCTTTTTAAAATTGCCAATGGCAGTATCGGCCCAAACTGAAAATGCAGCAACTCTTTTTAACCAGTCTTCATAGTTCTTAACTGTTTTAAATGGTTGTGCACCTGTGCCAGATCCAAACTGCCCCATGGTAAGGGGTAATGCTTCAAATTGATTAAAGGGTAGATATTCAAAATGATATTTATTCCCCTCCAGATTGATCTCTAACTGGTATTTTAAATTATCAAATGAAAGTTGATCATTGGCACTCAATGATGCACGATCATAGTTTTTTAAACTGTCTAAAAAACGAGTATTGAATTGTTTCCATTCAGCAATAACTGCGAGTGAACCGTCATTTGGTAAAAGGTCATTGTACCTTTCATCACCCACTATGGTGGCTTGTAATGGACTTAACTTTAATTGTTCCTGATAATAGGTTTCCAAAAATTGACCAAACACAGCACTGTCTTTAGACGGTGTCGTTTTTTGTTTACATGCAAATAATCCAATGCAGAATGCAAAAGCAATAGTGATCCTTTTCATTTTACTATATTTTAGTAAATGTAAGGATTAATTTATTCCACAGTTACTGACTTTGCTAAGTTTCTTGGCTTATCCACATCAATTCCTTTGTAAATACCTACGTAATAGCTTAATAATTGCAAAGGAATTACGCTTAATAGAGGTGCAATTACTTCGTCAATTTCAGGCACAAACATAATATTTTCCGACATCGTTGGTAATACATTATCACCAACAGTGGCTACTGCAATTACTTGACCCTTTCTTGCTTTAATTTCTTGAATATTGGACACTACTTTTTCATAATACATATCCTTAGTAGCAACGAAAACTACTGGCAAGTTTTCATCTACCAATGCAATTGGACCATGCTTCATTTCGGCAGCTGGGTAACCCTCAGCATGGATGTATGTAATTTCTTTTAATTTCAAGGCACCTTCTAATGCAATAGGAAAATTGTAACCACGGCCTAGGTATAAAAAGTCAGATGCGCCACTATATTGTTTAGCAATTCTTTCAATCACACTAGTATCTGCTAAAATTTCTTTTACTTTTTCTGGTACGGAAGCCAATTCATTTAATAAGAAAACGTAACGCTCATCGCTAATGCTTCCTTTTGCTTTTGCCATCTTTAAAGCCATCATACTTAATACTGCCAACTGGCCTGTAAATGCTTTTGTACTTGCTACACCAATTTCAGGTCCTGCATGCGTATATGCACCTGCGTGACTTAATCGAGCTATGCTACTTCCTACAGCGTTTACCACACCAAATATAAACGCGCCTTTTTCTTTAGCACTTTCTAATGCCACTAAAGTATCGGCTGTTTCACCGCTTTGTGAAATGGCAATGATTACATCACCCGGATGTATAACTGGGTTGCGGTATCTAAACTCTGATGCATATTCTACTTCAACAGGAATGCGACATAATTCTTCAATCATATACTCTGCAACTAATCCTGCATGCCAACTGGTTCCACATGCCACAATCATGATTCTTGAGGCTTTAGTTAAAGCCTCAATATGATTATCAACACCCGCCATTACAATTTGTTGTTGCTCATGCAATAAACGACCTCTTAAACAATCGAAAATGGTTTCGGGTTGTTCAAAAATTTCTTTCAACATGAAATGATCATAACCGCCTTTTTCAATGGCAGCTAATTCCATATCTAATTTTTGAATGAATGGAGTTTGCTTTTCGTTGCCTAAATTCTTTAATATTAATTCGTCTGCTTTTACAATCGCAATTTCATAATCATTTACATACACTACTTCCTTGGTGTATTCAATGATAGGAGAGGCATCACTTGCTAAAAAGTGTTCACCTTTTCCAATACCAATTACCAAAGGACTTCCCTTACGTGCAGCAATAATAGTTTCAGGATCGTCCTGATCAATTAATAAAATACAATAAGCACCTACGATTCTTTTTAAAGCAATACGCAATGCCTCTTCTAATGAACTTTTATTATTGTCTTGAATGTCTTGAATAAAGTTTAACAATACTTCGGTATCGGTATCACTCTTAAATGTATACCCCTTACTGGTTAATTCTTGTTTGATTTGTGCATAGTTCTCTATGATCCCATTATGCAACATCGCTAAACGGCCATTGTTGGATAAATGAGGATGTGCATTTCGATCGGATGGTTCACCATGTGTAGCCCAACGCGTATGTCCAATACAAATATGGGAATGCATATTTTTGCCAACCACGGCTTCTTCTAATTCTGCAACCTTGCCTTTCTTTTTGTGTACTTGTAAATGACCATCTTGAATAATAGCAACACCGGTACTATCATATCCACGATATTCTAAACGCTTCAAACCTTTTAATACAATTGGGTATGCTTCTCTATGACCGATATAACCTACGATTCCACACATATTTTGACTTTTTGAGTATTAATAGCTAATTTAAACAAAAATAAACATTAATATTTTAATGTATGTCAACAATGGACCAATTTGATTTCACAAAAGACTATGTTTTAGAAGATGATCGGGTAATTTTAAGACCTATAACGTTTACGGATATTGAACATTTGGTTCAATACGTTATAAATGAGCCTGAATTATGGCAATTTTCCTTGGTGGCAATTCAAAAATCCGAAGATTTAAAAGGGTATATCCAAGCTGCAATAGATGCCAGATTATCCAAAACAGCCTATGCTTTTATTGTTTTTGATAAGACTTCACAAAGCTATGTAGGTAGTACTCGATTTTACGATATTCAACTGCCTTTTGAAACCACACAATTAGGCTATACTTGGTACAGTAAAAAAGTATGGGGAACAGGACTCAACCAACATTGTAAATATTTAATACTACAATTTGCTTTTGAGCAAATGCATTTTAAAAGAGTAGAATTTAGGGCAGACAATACAAATAAACGAAGTATTGCGGCCATGCAAAAAATTGGATGCACCGTGGAAGGTGTATTAAGAAGTCATTTACCCAAACCTGATGGAACCAGAAGAGACTCCATTGTATTGAGTATTACGAAAGAAGAATGGGAAAACAGCGTAAAAAAAATAATCCAGGCACAGCTATAAAAAATCAATTGCTATAACAAAGTGCCGCTAAGCATTAACATCGCTACACTAAAATAAATAATGAGCGCAGTCACATCCACAAGTGTTGCAACAAATGGTGCAGAAGAGGCAGCCGGATCGGCGCCTAATTTTTTTAATACAATGGGTAACATGGAACCTGCGATGGTTCCCCAAATCACCACCCCTAATAAAGTAAATCCAATAGTGAATGCAACCAAGAAGGGGTGCTCACCGTAATAGCCAGGTTTAATGGTATGCCAAACTATGATTCTAAAAAATCCAATTAAACCAAGAACGGTTCCTAGTAATAAACCACTTATCAATTCTCTTCTTAAAATTCTCCACCAGTCGGCAATGGTAATTTCACCAACCGACATTGCTTGTATAATAAGTGTAGATGCTTGTGAACCAGAGTTACCACCACTTGACAAAATCAATGGAATGAATAATGCTAATACGACTGCTTTTTGAATTTCTCCTTCAAAAAATCCCATGGCAGTAGCAGTAAACATCTCACCTAAAAATAAGATCACCAACCAGGTAATACGTTTTTTGAAAAGTTTACCCAATGAAATATCCAAGTAGGGTTCATTCAAGGCTTCGGTACCTCCCATTTTTTGCATATCCTCACTGAACTCTTCATTTGCAACCCAAAGAATATCGTCAATGGTTACAATACCCAACAAAACATTGTTGTCGTCCACAACCGGAATCGCAGTGCGGTTATTCATTTTAAATACCTGACTTGCATGTTCCTGGTCATCATAAACATTTAAGGCAACATATCTTCCGTCAATAATATCTTTTATAATCGCATCGGGCTGTTCAATTAATACATCTCTAATTCGAATGTCATCAATTAAACATCCATGTTCGTCAATGATATATATAACGTCGATTGTTTCATATTTTTTTCCATATTTACGAATGTTTGCCAATACTTGAGCAACAGTATAATGTTCGTAAACATAAACGTAATCTGGGGTCATCAAACGACCCACACTATCCTCAGGATAACCTAACAAAGACAATGTGATTTTACGTTCTTCTGGATCCAATAATTTAATTAAATCTCGGATGGCTGCTTTGGGTAACTCTTCCAAAAAGTCGGTACGGTCATCGGGAGGCAATTCATTCAGGATCTTAGCAGTTTTGCGAGCAGGCAATTCTTTTATAATATCCTTTTGTTGGTTAATGTCAAGAATCTTAAATACACTCACAGCACGGTGCACAGTCATGTGATCAATGATGGTAGCTTCTTGTGCTGGGAATTCATTCACCAGTTCCACTACATCACTAATATTTTGCTCATCCAAAAATGTTCTTAAAAGCGCTTCGTCATTTTGAGACAATACTTCCAAGAATACTTCTGACAAATTAACATCCTCTATTTTTAATTCATCTGACATGGGGTGCAAGTTAATAAAAATCCTAAGGATGCCCTATATTTAGGCCATGATTCTTCCTTTCTTAACAATAGCTTCATCTAAAAATCGTGGCAGAGGCGTGTATACAATCGAACCCATTGCAGCTAATACGACTATTGAAATTGCCCCTGTTATTGTGGTGGATGCAAATGGACGTGAAAAATTAGAACAAACCTTATTATACGATTATATATTTGAATGGGGAGAAGACAGTAAAATGGCTGCCGTTGCATTAGGATATATTTCCATATACAATCATTCCAATCAGCCCAATTGTGCCTACGATATGGATTTTGAAAATCAAACCATTTCAATAACCACGTTAATGGATATTAAAGTTGGGGAAGAATTATTCATTAATTATATGTGCCCCGAGGGTCCTTCGGATGATCCTGTATGGTTTGAACAACAATAGTTGATTGCTACCTAAAATAATACAAGGCATACCGGCATCGAAACCTTAATGGTGTTTCCTGTATTTATTAAATCTCCATTGATTTTATTTCTTTTGAAAACTACAATATTATCAGTGTCTTGATTCGCTGCTAACAACCAATTGCCATCCTCACTAATGGTAAAATTACGCGGCTTACTTCCTCCACTCGCAAATATGGCCATATGTTTTTCGTCGAGTTTCCCGTTGGGAAGTACTGGAAATTTTACAATATTATTTTCGGTTCCTCTATTGCTTGCATATAAAAATAATCCATCCGGAGAAAGATGAATGTCGGCACTTCCTGGGGTGCCTGTAAAATTACTTGCATGCGTGTAAGCAGTTTGCAGTAAGTTGGTTTGTCCTTTTGTAAAATTGTATACGCTAATGCTACCTGTTAGCTCTTCAATAACATAAATAAATTTACCATTTTTTGAAAATGCAATATGTCTTGGACCCGCACCAGGCTTGGAAATAATAGTTTTTGCATTAGTAACATTTAGGGGCAAACTAGCACCACTTTGATAGGGATAAATACTTACTTGGTCCATGCCTAAATCGGGCGTTAATAAATAGTTGCCATTGGGGCTAAAGAAGGTTCCATGCACGTGTGCTTTTTCTTGCCTTGCTGCATTTACACTTTTACCATTGTGTTGAATAAATTGTTGTGCATTGGACAAAAGTCCGTCAGCAAAACGATGAAATTGTGTAATGCTTCCGCCTGTATAATTCGCTACGAAAACATTGTGTTGATCGGGACATAAAGTGATATAACAGGGATCCGCACCCTTGGTTGCTTTTTGTTGTAACAAACTTAATTTGTTATTTACTAAACTAAAAGTGGACACTTTCCCTTCCGCTGTTTCATTCACAGCGTAAACAAATTGTTTGTCCTTTGTGATGGTTAAAAATGAGGGGCTTACGCAACTATCGGTATGACTTAATTCCACCGCTTTGCCAGTTGCCGTATCAAAATTAAAAACATAAATTCCCTTACTTCCTTTTTGCGTATAGGTGCCAATTAACAAATTCGCATTTTGCGCAATACAATTAAGTTGCAATAATAATGTAGCAACGAGTAGGGTTACTATTTTATACTTTCTAACCATGTTATTTTTTTATCAATTTGAATCTTATTGGTATACACGTACATAATCCACTTCCATTCTCGCAGGGAAAATAGAGTCGTCAATTACAAAGCCCGGCATATTGCCTCCAATGGCAAAATTTAAAATTAAAAATTGAGGGGCCACGAAAGGATAGTAATCAGTTCCGCGGCCATCATTTGGTACTGTATAATACAATGTATCGTCTACATAAAATTGCATATAATCCTTTGTCCAATTTAATTTGTAAACATGAAAATCGTCTGTTACACCTGCTACGGTGGTCTTATATGTTTTTTGAGTTCCCATTGGCCAATTTAACATTTTAGAATGCGCAGACCAATTAATTTCGTTGGGTACTTTTCCTACTTCTTCCATAATATCAATCTCGCCACAAGTTGGCCAACCTACGGTATTAATATTGTCTCCTAGCATCCAAATGGCAGGCCAGGTACCCAAACCCTTTGGCAATTTTGCACGAATTTCAAAACGGCCATAAGTCCAAGTATTTTTACCTTGTGTCAACATTCTTGCTGATGTATAATTTTTGCCACCTTTACTTTCCTTTCTAGCTTCAATGATCAAATTTCCATTTTCGATTCTTGCATTGGTGGAGTCGCTGGTATAATATTCCATTTCGTTATTTCCCCATCCACCCTGACCGGTACCAATATTATACGCCCATTTTGTGGTATCAGGCCTTGTGCCTTTATCAAACTCATCCGACCACACTAATTTTTTAGTCGTGTCGGTCACCGAAGGGGTGTTGGGTGATGTTGGAGTGGTCACAACAGGTGTTGGCGTAGGTGTTGGACTAGTTGCTTCTTTTTGAGCACAAAATGAAAGCGATACAATAGATAATATCGCAGTAAGGGGTAGCAAGCGCATAAAAACAATTGTTAGTTGAGTAATCAGGGTTGTTATAGATCCAATTTAGGCAAAATATTCCTTTTTTGTTGGGTATTTTACAAAAGGGTTGTAAATTTGACCCATGAATTTAAACAACCATATCCACCATCATCATTTGCTATCCATTGGGTAAGCTATGGGATGTAGATATGTAACTATATTTAACCAAAGGGCTTACTCAACAGTAAGCCCTTTTAATTTACAACAATAAGTACAATGCGATTAAAATTAGCGATTCAAAAATCAGGGAGATTAAATGAAGATTCAATGCGTTTGTTGATGGAATGTGGCATTGATATAGGTAACGGCGTAAACAAATTAAAAGCAGATGCAACTAATTTTCCATTAGAGCTTTTCTTTTTAAGAGACGATGATATTCCTCAATATGTAGAAGATGGTGTCGCTGACATTGGATTTGTGGGAGAAAATGTAGTGTATGAAAAAGCAAAGAAGGTAGAAGTTGCGTATGAGTTAGGATTTGGAAAATGTCGTTTGAGTTTTGCAGTGCGTAAAAATGAAGAGTTTACTGGGCCAGCTTTTTTAGAAGGTAAAAAAATCGCCACCAGTTATCCTGTTTTGGTTCAAAGATATTTAGACGAGCATAAGATCAATGCCGAAGTGCATGAAATTAGTGGAAGCGTGGAAATTGCACCAGGCATTGGATTGGCCGATGTGGTTTGTGATTTAGTAAGCAGCGGATCTACTTTATTTATGAATGGATTAAAGGAAGCGGATACCATTTTAAAATCTCAAGCAGTATTAATCAAGTACAAAAATTTTTCTACTGAACAACAACAAATATTAGATCGTTTGTTATTCCGCATGGAGTCGGTTAAAAAAGCAAAGAAAAATAAATATGTTTTATTAAATGCACCAAATGATCAACTAGAAAAAATCATTGCATTGCTTCCTGGTATGAAAAGCCCAACGGTGCTGCCTTTGGCTTCGCCGGGTTGGAGTAGTGTGCATAGTGTCATTGCTGAAAGTGATTTTTGGGATATGATTGAGCAATTAAAAAATGCAGGGGCTGAGGGTATATTAGTGATTCCAATTGAAAAAATGATTTTATAATGATTAAAGTATATAATCAACCTGAACAAAATACCTGGGACTCGCTTTTGGCAAGACCTAGCTTTGATGCGCGTGAATTATTGCCAAAGGTTCAGGCCATTATTGACGAAGTGCGTGTTAAGGGAGATACGGCCTTATTTGAATTCACTAAGCAATTTGATAAAGTAAATTTAAAAACCATTGCGTTAGACGAAAATATTAAATCAAATGCAGAAGCTTTATTGTCAAGTGCATTGAAAGCGGCAATCCAATTAGCAAAAGGGAATATTGAAAAATTTCATCAAGCGCAATTGCAAAAAATGGATCGTATTGAAACCATGCCGGGTGTGTGGTGTTGGAGAAAATCAGTAGGCATTGAAACTGTTGGTATTTATATTCCAGGTGGAACGGCTCCTTTGTTTTCTACCGTTTTGATGTTAGGAATTCCTGCAAAAATTGCAGGTTGTAAAAATATTGTTTTGTGTACTCCTCCAAACAATGATCAAGGGGAAATTCACCCAGCCATTATTTATGCAGCTGCATTGGTAGGGGTAACACATATCTATACGATTGGTGGTGTACAGGCGATTGCGGCCATGGCGTATGGGACTGAAACGGTTCCAAAAGTGAATAAAATTTTCGGACCGGGGAATCAATACGTAACTGCAGCCAAACAATTAGTGCAACAAAGTGGTGTTGCCATTGACATGCCAGCAGGCCCAAGCGAGGTTTGTGTTTGGGCCGACGACTCGGCCATTCCTGCTTTTGTTGCAGCCGATTTATTGTCACAGGCCGAGCATGGTGTGGATAGTCAGGTTTTATTGGTGGCGAGCAATGAAAAGGTGGTTGCCAATGTACAAGCTGAACTGGAATTGCAATTGGCTCAATTGTCTCGAAAAGAATTAGCGGCCAAGGCATTAGAAAACTCAAAAGCAATTATTTTGAACAATACTTTAGATGTATTGTTATTGGTAAATCAATATGCACCTGAGCATTTAATTTTGTCCATTGAAAATGCCGAAATTGTTGCTGAGAAGGTAACCAATGCAGGCTCGGTGTTTATAGGGAACTATTCACCCGAATCGGTAGGCGATTACGCAAGTGGAACGAATCACACTTTACCAACCAATGGTTATGCGCATGCATACAGTGGAGTAAGTGTAGATAGTTTTGTTAAAAAAATCACCTTTCAGCAGTTAACTGAAAGAGGGTTGATTAATATTGGTCAGGCGGTGATGGAAATGGCCAATGCGGAAAGTTTAGATGCACATGGCAATGCGGTGGCGGTAAGATTAAATGATATACAATCAAAAATGTAGCATATGCAATTTGATATAAAAAAAGTGGTTCGTCCCAATATTGAAAAACTAAAACCCTATTCATCTGCAAAAGATGAATTTAGTGGGGAAGCGCGTATATTGTTGGACGCAAATGAAAATAGCTTGGGGTCGCCATTAACTAAATGGTATAACCGATATCCAGATCCGTATCAAAAAGAGATCAAGGAAAAATTAGCTTTCATTAAAAAAATACCTGCGTCTCAAATATTCTTAGGCAATGGTAGTGATGAAATTATTGATTTGTTATTTCGTGCATTTTGCGAGCCAGGCAAGGATAATATCATTATTTGTCCTCCCACTTATCCGATGTATGAGGTAAGCGCAAATATTAACAATATTGCTATACAGTCTGCCCCCTTGTTGCCCGATTTTCAATTAAATGTGGCACATATCGAACAGCTTGTGAATGAAAACACAAAAATAATTTGGATCTGTTCGCCTAATAATCCTACGGGAAACTCATTGGATAGAATTGATATTGAAACCATCTTAAATCATTTTAATGGGATCGTGGTTGTAGATGAAGCATATATTAATTTTTCAAAGCAAAAATCCTTTGTACAGTCTTTGGAAGACTATCCAAACCTAGTCGTTTTACAAACTTTAAGTAAAGCTTGGGGATTGGCAGGATTAAGGGTTGGAATGTGTTTTGCAAATGAGCCCATTATAGGCTATTTAAATAAAGTAAAAGCACCTTACAATATTAGTCTGGTTGCACAAGAATTGGTATTAAAGGCTTTAGAGGAAGTAGGACAAGTAAATGACATGATTCAGCACTTAGTGGAAATGCGTATTGCTTTGGCTGAAGTGATTGCGTCCATGCCCCATGTTCAAAAAGTATATCCTTCGGACACCAACTTTTTATTGGTAAAAATTCCGCATGCAACTGAATTGTATAAATATCTTTGCACAAAGGGAATCATTTTAAGAGACCGTTCTAGTTTGCCTAATTGCGAGGACAGTGTGCGTATAACAGTAGGTAACGAGCAAGAGAATACCGAATTAGTAGATGCGATGGCAGAATGGATTGAAAAAACATTTTCTTAAAGTAGTATCATTCGATTTTAGATAAATTAAATAAATAAACAAAATACAATTGCGGCATGAAACATTTAAAAAACTTTTTCTTTTTATTGTTGTTGACAATAGCAACACAATTGCAAGCGCAAAACAATGCTGGCTTAACATTACCTCAAGGGTTTAAGGCAAGCTTATTTGCCGACACCATTGGTAGTGCAAGACATATTACCATAACTCAGAATGGAGTTTTGTTTGCAAAATTAATGTACCCGAATAAAGCTGGAAAAAGCATTATCCGTTTAGAAGATGTGAATAAAGACGGAGTAGCAGATAAAATTACTGGTTGGGCGAATTATGGTGGTACTGGTATTTATGTAAAAGGAAAGGACTTATATGCCACTTCAGATAATGATGTTTATTTATATCAATTGAATGATAAAGACGAAGTCGTAAATCCATTGAGCCCAAAAACAATTGTAAAGGGATTGATTGCTAAAAATCAACACGCATCAAAATCAATCACATTGGATAACCAAAACAATATCTATGTGAATATTGGAGCTTATTCCAATGCTTGTCAAGAAAAAGATAGAATTAAAGGATCAAAAGGGATGATGCCTTGTCCCATTTTAGATTCAGCAGGAGGTATTTGGAAATTTGATGGTAGCAAGGAAAATCAAGTGTATGGGGATGGCAAAAGATATGCAACAGGATTAAGAAACGTGGTAGGATTGGATTGGAATAAGGAAACCAATTCTTTATTTGTGATGCAACATGGTCGTGATCAGTTAAATAGTTTTTATCCAGAGTACTATAGTGATGCGCAAAGTGCTGAATTGCCAGCAGAAACGATGTATGAATTACATGAGGGGGACAATGCAGGCTGGCCTTATATTTATTTTGATCCATATCAAAAGAAAAAAATACTTTCACCTGAATATGGTGGAGATGGTAAAAAAGAAGGTGGAGAAAATGCAGTAAATCCGGCAGTATTTTTCCCAGCACATATGGCTCCAAATGCTTTGTTATTTTACACAGGCAATCAATTTCCTGCAAAATATAAAAATGGCGCATTTGTTGCTTTTCATGGTTCTTGGAATAGAGCTCCTTTGCCTCAAGAAGGTTATTTTGTAGCATTTGTGCCATTTAAAAATGGGAAACCAAGCGGTGAATGGGAGATTTTTGCGAATGGATTTTCTGGCTTATCAGGTGAAGAAAAAGTAATGAATCCTCGTAAAGCAAAATCAAGACCATGTGGTTTAGCACAAGGTCCTGATGGCTCATTGTATGTTAGTGATGACAGTCGCGGATCTATTTTTAAAATTACCTACGCTCAATAAAATACTATGCAATTGAATAAATATTTTACTGTACTATTCATTTCTTTTTTATTGCCATGTATGGTGAATGCACAAAACTTGGTGCATGGTAAAAAATTATTTGAAACCAGGTGTTTGGTTTGTCATCAAGCGGATGGTGGTGGCGTACCCAATATGAACGCGCCATTAGACGGTTCCAGCAATGTGGTGGGAAATAATATTGCGCGTTTGGTGCGTATTGTAAAAGAAGGGTACAGCGAAAAAATACCTTTAGACGGTTACTACTATAATAATGTAATGACGCCGAATCCTGATTTTAAAGACCAAGATATTGCCGATGTTTTAAGTTATATAAGAAACAGTTGGTCGAATAAGGCTAGTAAGATTACCCTTGCGCAAGTACAAGCGGCTAAAAGAAAAAAGTAAGCGCAACTAAACAATAGAATTATGAAACCTATTTTATTTATTGATAGAGACGGAGTTATTTTAGAAGAACCAAAGTCGGATTATCAAATTGATTCCATTCAAAAAACAAGTTTTGTTCCAGGAGCAATTAGTTATCTGGGTAAAATTGCCGCTGAGTTTGGTTTTCATAAAGTAATGGTCACCAATCAAGATGGATTAGGAACTGCAAGCTATCCAATGGAAAGCTTTGAACCTTATCAGCAATTAATGTTGCGAACATTAAAGGGTGAGGGCTTTGTATTTGATGAAATATTTATTGATGATACTTTTGCCGCCGACAATAAGCCAACGCGTAAACCGGGTACTGCTATGTTGACTCATTTGTTAAATAATATTCATTTTGATATTCATGATTCATTTGTAATTGGAGACAGGTGGAGTGATATTGCATTGGCAAAAAATATGGATTGCAAAGCCATTTATTTAAAATCTCCTTTACATAGTTTAACTGCAGAGCAGGAATTGGAATTGAGATCAACCATTGCATTTGAAGCCAATAGTTGGTCAGAAATTTATAGTTTTTTAAAGCTAGGATTAAGAAAGGTTTCCCATGTGCGTAATACCAAGGAAACTAAAATTAGTGTTGAATTAAATTTAGATGGCAAAGGGGATGCACAAATTGAAACAGGCTTAGGATTTTTTGACCATATGTTAGAACAAATTGCACGTCACGGCGCTTTGGATTTAAATATTAAATGTGACGGCGATTTGCATATTGACGAACACCATACGATCGAAGATGTAGGGATTGCATTAGGGGAAGCATTCGCTCTAGGATTAATGGATAAAAGAGGTATGGAGCGTTATGGATACGCATTGCCAATGGATGAGGCAGAGGCCAAGGTATTAATTGATTTTGGAGGAAGAAATTGGATTGTTTGGGACGCGGAGTTTAAGCGTGAAAAAATAGGGGAAATGCCAACGGAGATGTTTTTTCACTTTTTTAAATCCTTTAGTGATGCAGCAAAAGCCAATTTAAATATTAGCTGCAAGGGGGATAATGAACACCATAAAATCGAAGCTATTTTCAAGGCTTTTGCGAAATCGATTAAAATGGCTGTAAAACGTAACCCGGAAAGTGACGCCCTGCCAAGTACCAAGGGGGTTTTATAGGATACTAACAGCCAATAGTAGGCTAATAAGCAGTGCTAGTAAGGTTTGAGATTTTTTTGGCATAGATACAGCAATGCTGTAAATTTGTGAAAGAATTAAAGAAAATGACTAAAACGAACAATATGTGGTGGTGGCATACAAACTCCGTTGGGGTATTGTAGTGACATAGCTATTATTGTCAAAATATACATAAACCCCGACATCCAATGTCGGGGTTTTGTTTTTTAATAATTGGGAATGAAACATATAATTGAGAAAGAACAAATTGAACTAAGGAGCATATGCAAAAGAAATTGATTACGACTACTGTCACTAGCATGTTGGCAGATACATTCACACCAGTAGGAATTTATCTTCGTTTAAGAGATCGATTCAGAGATACGATTTTATTAGAGAGTACCGATTCACACGCATCTGAAAATAGTTATTCATTTATTGGCGTAAATGCAATTGGTGGTATCGAAATATCTTCATTAAACGAGATTGAATATAAATACCCTAATCAAGAACCTGAAAAAGAAACGATTCAAAATGTGCATACAGCTCCTGATCGTATTTGGGCCTATATGCAACAATATGAGATGAAAGGGCAAGAGGTAAAAGAAGCTGCATTTGCGCAAGGACTTTATGGTTATACTGCATATGATGCGATTCCTTTTTTTGACACGATTCAGTTTAAGGAAGGCGCACCTATAGTGCCATTAATGAGATATAGATTATATCAATATGTAATTGCATTTAACCATTTTAAAGACGAAATTTTTATTTGTGAGAATAAATTAGATGGCATTAGCTCGGAGTATGATGCATTGGTTTCCTTTATAAAAAGCAAAGATGTTCCACAGTATCCATTTTCATTAGACGGGGAAGAGTCTTCTAATTTTACCGATGAACAATATCGTGATGCGGTTAAAAAAGGAATTCAACATTGTATGCGTGGTGACGTTTTTCAAATTGTATTAAGCCGTCGCTTTCAACAATCATTCAAGGGGGACGAATTTAATGTATATCGTACTTTAAGAAATATCAATCCATCTCCATACTTGTTTTTCTTTGATTATGGGGATTATAAATTAATGGGCTCTTCGCCCGAGGCGCAAATCATTATTAATAATGGCAAAGCGGTAGTGCATCCTATTGCCGGAACATTTAAAAGAACTGGAGATGCAATTGTAGATGCAAACATGACTCAAAAATTATTAGAGGATCCAAAGGAAAATGCGGAGCATGTGATGTTGGTTGATTTAGCGAGAAACGATTTAAGTAGAGTATGTACCGAAGTGCGCGTGAAGCAATACCGTCAAGTACATTATTATAGTCACGTAATTCACCTTGTGAGTGAAGTGGAGGGTAAGGTGGCAGAAGGCTCGAATCCCTTTCATTTAATTGCAAAAACATTTCCGGCGGGTACATTAAGTGGCGCGCCTAAATTTAAAGCCATGCAAATTATTGATTCCATTGAGCCTACTAAACGTTCTTATTATGGAGGCTGTATTGGGTTTGTTGGTTTCAATGGCACATGTAATCAAGCTATTATGATTCGTACTTTCTTGAGTAAAGAAAACACGCTTACTTATCAGGCGGGTGCTGGGGTAGTAGCGGCGAGTGTGCCAGAAAGTGAATTACAGGAAGTGAATAATAAATTGAATGCATTGAAAACAGCCATGGTATTGGCTGAAAAAATACACGATTAAGATCAAATAATTTAAAGAAAAAGAGCCTACATGAAAATATTAGTTTTTGACAATTACGATTCTTTCACATACAACTTAGTGCAGTTGATTAGAGAGATAGCGACTGATGCGAAGGTGGAAGTATTTCGTAACGATGAGATTCCATTGGAGGATGTTAAAGCCTATGATAAGATTTTGTTATCTCCTGGCCCTGGTATTCCTTCTGAATCGGGTTTATTATTGCCTTTGATTAAAGAATATGCAGCTACTAAATCTATTTTTGGAGTTTGTTTAGGTCAACAAGCCATTGCGGAATCTTTTGGAGGCAGCTTAAGTAATTTGAGTAAGGTATACCACGGCATTGCTACACCAGTTCATTTAACTGCAACATCTACCTTGTTTGAAGGATTGCCCACTACTTTTAATGTAGGACGTTATCATAGCTGGGTGGTGAATGAAAAGGATTTGCCATCGGATTTAATCATTACTTCGAAAGATGTTGATGGATATATTATGTCATTGGAACATAAAACCTATGATGTAAAGGGGGTGCAGTATCATCCTGAAAGTGTATTAACCCCAGATGGCGCAAAAATTTTAGCGAACTGGTTGAAAAAATAAAAAGTGCAATAGCAACCTTCTAAAAAAAACTAATAATGGATAAATAGAAAAGACCGATGAAAAAATTATTACAATATTTATTTGAACACAAAACCTTGACAAGGGAGCAGGCAAAAGAGGTGTTGGTGCAAATTTCACAAGGGGTATACAATGAGCATGAAGTCACCTCCTTTGTGACGGTTTATTTAATGCGAAGCATTACCATTGAGGAATTGATGGGTTTTAGAGATGCATTATTGTCTTTGGCAGTGAAAGTAGATTTAGGTGTGGACAATGCCATTGATATTGTAGGTACAGGAGGAGATGGCAAAGACACATTTAATATATCTACCCTTGCCTGTTTTATAGTAGCTGGTGCAGGACAACCAGTTGTGAAGCATGGTAATTACGGTGCTTCTAGTGTAAGCGGATCTTCTAATGTAATGGAACAATTAGGGTATACTTTTAAAAATGACCAAACACAGTTGGCAAAGGAAGTTAAGGAAGCGGGTATCTGTTTTTTACATGCACCTTTATTTCATCCCGCATTAAAAACAGTAGGGCCCATTCGTCGTAATATAGGGGTGCGTACTTTTTTTAATATGCTGGGGCCTATCGTGAATCCAGCACAACCAAAGTATCAATTGATTGGTGTATATAATTTAGAGATGGCCAGGATTTACAATTATGTATTACAATCCTTGGGTAAGGAGTTTACTTTAATTAACAGCTTGGATGGTTATGATGAAATTTCATTAACAACCGATACTAAAATTGTAACCAATAAAGGTGAATTCACATTATCACCCTATGCCTTAGGGAAAAAGCGTGTTTTTGCGGAAGAATTAAGTGGTGGTGCAACTGTTGAAGAAGCGGCATCTATTTTTAAAAATATTATTCAAGGAAAAGGCACTTGGTCACAAAATGCAGTGGTGTTAGCCAATGCAGCAATGGCTTTAAACTTAACAGGTAAATATGAAAACTATGAACAGGCTTATCAAGCTGCAGTAAAAAGTTTAGAGACAGGTGCAGCGAATAATTGTTTACAAAAATTAATAAGCTTACAATAATGAGTACGAATATTTTAGAAAAAATTGTCGCAACCAAGGTTAGTGAAGTAGCTGAACGTAAACAACAAATAAGTGTTGCGCAATTGGAAGCCATGCCTTTGTTTGGAGAAAAGACCTACTCATTAAAAAATAATTTATTAGATGCTTCTAAAACGGGAATTATAGCTGAGTTTAAAAGACAATCTCCGTCTAAGGGCATTATCAATGCAGTAGCAGATGTAGTGGAAGTCACAAAAGCTTACACCCAATTTGGCGCATCAGGGGTATCGGTGTTAACAGATGGTCCCTATTTTGGAGGTAGTTTAAATGATTTAAGTATTGCAGTAAAAAATGAAATTCCAGTACTAAGAAAGGAATTTATTATTGATGAGTTTCAAGTCATAGAAGCAAAAGCATTTGGGGCTTCAGTGATTTTATTGATTGCTTCTTGTTTAAAGCCAGCCGAGACCAAATTATTAGCAGCTAAGGCAAAGCAATTGGGCATGGAAGTATTATTAGAATTGCATGACGAAACAGAATTGGATTATATATGTGAGGAGGTTGATTTAGTGGGCATAAACAATCGAAGTTTAAAATCCTTTGAAGTGAACATTGAACATTCTCTTAAGTTGAAAGATTTATTACCAAAAGGTAAATTGAGTATTGCAGAGAGTGGTATTTATGATTTGGCAACTTTTAAATTATTGAAGCAAGAAGGTTTTGATGGATTTTTGATGGGAGAATATTTCATGAAACAGGAAAATCCTGCAAAAGCATTTGAGGAATTTAGTAAGCAAATAAAATGATAAGATGAAGGATTTGCAAATAAAAGTATGTGGGATTACCGATATAAATCAAGCTGTTGCTTTAGAAGCGATGGGGGTGCATTATATTGGTTTTATTTTTTATGCACCTTCAAAAAGGTATGTACTTGCTAAGATGGAACTAGGTGATTTAAAAAAGTTTACATCTAGTGCTGCTAAAAAAGTAGGTGTGTTTGTGAACGAATCAATCGAAGATTTGTTTAGTATAGTAAATGCAGCGGGGTTAGATATGGTACAATTGCATGGGGATGAGGATGAAGCTTATTTTAAAGCTGCAAAAGCAAAGTTAGGATCAGATGTTCAATTGATTAAAGTTTTTAGAGTCGGCGATAAGATGCCAGCAATTGCACCTTTTATTGAAGTAGCAGATTATTTTTTATTCGATACCGATAGTAAAATGTATGGTGGAACTGGGGCTCATTTTAATTGGGAATTGCTAAAAGGTCATTCGATCAACAAGCCTTTCTTTTTAAGTGGAGGAATTGGACCCAATGATGTTGGTGGCATTGAAGTGATGCAGCAAACCAAAGCAGGCAAAACATTGGTAGCATTAGACGTGAATAGTCAGTTTGAAGAAACACCGGGTGTGAAAAATTTAGAAAAAATTAAAACCTTTATCAATGCATTTATTTAACAAGACCATTAATTATCAAGTGCCAAGTGCCGAAGGGTATTATGGTGAATTTGGAGGCGCCTACATTCCCGAAATGTTATATGGGAATGTGGAGACCTTAAAAAAACAGTATTTGCAAATAATGCAGGACCCTGCTTTCCAGGAAGAGTTTCATGCATTGTTAAAAGACTATGTAGGAAGACCCACTCCATTGTTTTATGCCGAAAGATTAAGTAAAGAAATTGGAGCGCATATTTATTTAAAGCGTGAGGATTTGTGTCATACTGGAGCGCACAAAATAAACAATACAATTGGACAAATTTTATTAGCGCAACGCTTAGGGAAAACAAAAATTATAGCAGAAACAGGAGCTGGACAACATGGTGTTGCAACTGCAACTGTTTGTGCACTAAAAGGTATGGAATGTGTGGTGTATATGGGAGAGAAGGATATTGAACGTCAAGCGCCCAATGTAGCAAGAATGAAAATGTTGGGTGCAACAGTAGTTCCAGCAACAAGTGGAAGCAAAACGTTAAAAGATGCTACCAATGAAGCCATTCGTGCTTGGATTAATGAGCCTAATGAAACACATTATATTATAGGAAGTGTAGTGGGGCCTCATCCTTATCCGGATATGGTGGCACGCTTTCAAAGTGTTATTAGCGATGAAATGCGCAAACAATTAAAAGAAAAAACGGGTACTGAATTACCAACACATGTAGTTGCTTGTGTAGGTGGTGGTTCCAATGCAGCAGGTGCATTCTATCATTTTTTAAATGAAGAAACAGTGGAATTGGTTGCAGTAGAAGCAGCCGGGCATGGAGTACATTCAGGTATGAGTGCTGCTACAACACAATTAGGCACTACGGGCATTTTACATGGTAGTAAAAGTATATTAATGCAAACTGCCGATGGCCAAGTGGTAGAGCCACATAGTATTAGTGCAGGATTGGATTATCCTGGCATTGGTCCCTTGCATGCTTTTTTATATGAAAGTAAACGTGGAACTTTTATGAGTGCTACCGATGAAGAAGCATTAGAATGGGCATTTCATTTGTCAAAAATTGAAGGGATTATTCCAGCTTTAGAAACTGCACATGCATTTTCGGTGTTGCCAAAAATGAATTTAAAACCAACAGATACTGTAATTGTTTGTTTAAGTGGAAGAGGCGACAAGGATTTGTCAACTTATATGCAGGCAATGGAAACTAAAAAATATTAATTATGTCAAGGTTATCAGCTTTATTTCAACAACAATCCTCCCGTGTTTTAAACGTGTATTGTACAGCAGGCTTCCCCCATTTGAATAGTACTTTGGAAGTGATGGAAAGTTTGCAAGCTAATGGCGCCAATATTATTGAATTAGGTATGCCATATAGCGATCCTTTAGCCGATGGCGAAGTAATACAATCTAGTGGGAATGTGGCATTGGCAAATGGAATGACCATTGAAGTGCTATTTGAGCAATTAAAAAATATGCGTGAAACCATTCATATCCCTGTGGTTTTGATGGGTTATATGAATCCTATTTTACAATATGGGTTAGAAGCATTTTGTAAAAAAGCAAAAGCAGTTGGCGTAGATGGGTTGATTCTTCCTGACTTGCCTTTGTATGAATTTGAGCATTTATACGGGAAGACGATTCAAGAGAATGGATTGGATTTTGTGTTTTTGGTAACGCCAGAAACACCAGAAGATAGATTAAGAAAATTAGATGCATTAAGTACTGGCTTTTTATATGCGGTAAGTTCATCGGCAACCACGGGAAAAGATAAAGATTTTTCAAAAGTAGCTTTGTATTTGCAAAAACTGCGAGCGATGCAATTAAAGAATCCGGTATTAGTAGGTTTTGGTATTAAGGACAAGGAAACTTTTGATGCTGTTTGTGCCTACTCCAATGGTGCTATCATTGGATCCGCATATATTAATGCATTGTCAAAAGGGAAGTCAGTTAATGAAACAACCGAACAATTTTTAAAAGCAGTATTGAACTAATATGAATATCGTAATCATACAATACAATGCAGGAAATATTCAGTCGGTGTTATATGCATTGGAGCGACTTGGCGAAACTGCAACAGTCACTGATAATGTGGAAGCCATTCGAGCAGCTGATAAAGTAATTTTTCCCGGCGTTGGGGAAGCAAGTACTGCAATGGCTTATTTACAAGAAAGAGGGTTAGATAAAGTAATTAAGGACTTGAAACAACCTGTATTGGGAATATGTTTAGGAATGCAATTAATGTGTGCTTATTCGGAAGAAAATGATACTACTTGTTTGGGTATTTTTGAAGAGCAGGTAAAACTTTTTAAGCCAAATGAAGCAACCATAAAAGTGCCTCAGATAGGTTGGAATACAATTACTCAATTAAAAACAGATTTGTTTAAAGGGGTTGCTGAAAATAGATTTACTTATTTTGTGCATGGATATTATGCAGCATTAGGTGCACATACCATTGCAACTACCAATTATATTCAAGACTATAGCAGTGCCTTGCATCGAGACAATTTTTATGGGGTGCAATTTCATCCCGAAAAATCTGCTAAAGTGGGTGAACAGATTATTCAAAACTTTATCAATTTATAAAAGAGTATGCAAATTATTCCCGCAATAGATTTAATTGATGGCAAGTGCGTTCGTTTGACCGAAGGCGATTATGCGCAAAAGAAAATATACAATGAAGATCCTTTGGAAGTTGCCAAGGCTTTTGAGGGCATCGGTCTAATGCGTTTGCATTTGGTGGATTTGGATGGGGCTAAATCAGGAGAGGTGGTGAATTGGAAAGTGTTAGAAAAGATTGCGAATCAAACGCGTTTAAAAATTGATTTTGGCGGTGGGATTAAAAAAGAAGCTACGCTTAAAACGGTTCTAGATACAGGAGCAACCTATGCAACCATTGGAAGTTTGGCAGTAAAAAGCAGGAATGTTTTTGAAGAGTGGATTGAACGTTTTGGCGCTTCTGTATTTATGTTAGGCGCAGATGTTTTTGAGGAGAAAATTGCAATTGGCGGTTGGTTGGAGAAAACAGAAATAGATGTGTATGCTTTTATGCAATCTTATATGGATAAGGGAATTGAACAAATGTTTTGTACTGATATTCAAAAGGATGGAAAATTACAAGGACCATCTATAGAACTGTACAAGAAGATTATTGCAAAATTTCCAAGCTTGCAATTAATTGCAAGTGGTGGTGTAAGTAATTTACAGGATTTGCACGAGTTGCGCGAAATAGGTTGTTCTGCAGCAATTGTAGGCAAAGCCATTTATGAAAACAGAATTAGTTTAGAGGAACTTTCAAAATTTTAGTATCAGCCTTGTAAAATAGAAATTTATGTTAACCAAAAGAATCATTCCTTGCTTAGATATCAAAGATGGTCGTACTGTAAAGGGGATCAACTTTGAACAAATTCGGGATGCAGGTGATCCTATCGAATTAGGCGCATTTTATGCAGCGCAAGGAGCAGATGAATTGGTTTTTTTAGACATCACGGCAACCATTGAAAAAAGAAAAACATTAAGTGAATTGGTGAATAAAATTGCACATCGCATTAATATTCCTTTTACAGTGGGTGGGGGTATTAAAACGGAAGAAGATGTAAGTGTATTGTTACAAAATGGTGCAGACAAAATTTCCGTGAATACGGCTGCATTCAACGATTCGTCCATTATCAAAAGGTTCGCAAAAAACTTTGGTAGCCAATGTGTAGTATTGGCCATTGATGCTAAATGTGAACAAGACAACAACTGGTATGTGTACTTAAATGGAGGAAGAACAAAAACGGATAAACTAGTCACTGAATGGGCAAAAGAAGCGGTGGATTTAGGGGTAGGTGAAATATTATTAACTTCTATGAACCATGATGGTACCAAACAGGGCTTTGCTTTGGATATTACTGCGCAATTAGCCGAAAACCTTCCAGTGCCAATTATTGCATCGGGTGGTGGAGGAAATGAACAACATTTTTATGATGTGTTTACAAAAGGGAAAGCAGATGCAGCATTGGCTGCTAGTATTTTCCATTATAAGGAAGTAGCCATTCCGGAATTAAAACAATACTTACATAAACAAGGCATTGCTATTCGGTTATAGCCTTTTAAATAAAATCACAATATCTATCTAAACATTATATTAATTTCAAGTATGAATATCAATTTTTCAAAATACGAAGATGGTTTGGTGCCAGCCATTGTTCAAGATGCCAATACAAAAGCGGTACTCATGATGGGCTTTATGAATCAAGAAGCTATTGACGCAACTTTGTCTCAACAAAAAGTAACTTTTTTTAGTCGATCCAAGAGTAGGTTATGGACTAAGGGAGAGGAAAGTGGCAACTTTTTGAATTATGTAAGCATGTCTGCGGACTGCGATAATGATACCTTATTGATCCAAGCCAATCCATTAGGTCCTGTTTGTCATAATGGAACCGATACTTGTTGGGGAACAGAAAATCAACCAGCGAACACCGATTTTTTGAATACTTTGGAAGCTGTCATTGCGCAACGAAAAACAGCTGCGCCAGACAGTTCTTATGTTGCAAGTTTATTTGCAAAAGGCATTAATAAAATTGCTCAAAAAGTAGGAGAGGAAGCGGTGGAAGTAGTAATAGAGGCGAAGGATGATAATGAAAAATTGTTCTTGGATGAATCAGCGGACTTACTTTTTCATTACTTAATCCTTTTACAAGCAAAAGGTTATACATTAAGGGATGTCGTTAAGGTATTGTCTGCAAGACATAAGCCTGAATAATAACATTTACTACTTATATTTGATCATCAATAAGTGCCGATAATTTGGCTACTAAAAAAAATAACAAATGAAAAAAATAGCTATTGGAATTTTATCATTCCTTGCCATCACACAAGTTCAAGCGCAAAAACTACAAATTGATGGAGACATTAAAAATCTACCCGAAGGAACAACAGTCTCTTTAATTGACGGGATGGCTAATAAAATCGTAGACTCCGCTAAATTGGTGGGAGGTAAATTTAAATTAACGAATAAAGTAGCTGATCCTAGTATTTACGTTATTGGATTTTCAGGTATGCAGGCAAAAATTCCTGTATTTGTAGGAAACGATCAAATGGTAATGTCGGGCGATATCAAACAACCTAATACAATCGAATACAAAGGATCTGCTTCACAGGACTTGTATTTAACGTATATGAAAGCGTTGACGCCAAAAATTGAAAGTTTATTTGCTACAAAATCATTAGCAACCAGTGCTACAGCAGCAACAAAGGATTCAATCGGAAAACAAATTGAATTAAAGGAAGCTGATTTTGTATCAACTATCACGAATTTATTGAAGGCAAATAACCAATCGCCTGTTTCAACTTTATTTTTAATACAAACAACCAATTTTGTTCCTTATATTAAAGACCATATTGCTGAATTGTATGCTATCCTTGATGGACCTGCAAAAAAAGGACCTTTCGCGGATTTAATTGAAAAATCTTTACAGTCTGCGGGTGTAGGTAAAGTAGGATCTGTATTACCTGAATTCAAACAAAACGATGTAAATGGTAAATCTGTTAGCTTAAGTTCATTAAGAGGCAAATATGTTTTGATTGATTTTTGGGCTAGCTGGTGTGGTCCATGTAGAGCTGAAAACCCTAATGTAGTCAAAGCATATAATGCTTTTAAAACAAAAGGGTTCACCGTATTAGGTGTATCATTGGATCAAGACAAAGGCAAATGGTTGGAAGCGATTAAAAAGGATGGCTTAACCTGGACACATGTGAGTGATTTAAAATACTGGAACAATGCCGTAGCTGTTCAATTTGGTATCCAAAGTATTCCAGCCAATTTCTTGATAGATCCAAAAGGGGTAGTGATTGCTAAAGATTTAAGAGGAGAGGATTTAGAGAAAATTTTAGCTGCGAATATTAAGTAATAAGAATTAGAATAAATAGCAACTCATTAAGCAAGCCGAAGAAATAGGTTTACAACAAGAAAGCCCTAAATTATTTTAGGGCTTTCTTGTATTCAGTTTCGTCAAAACCAAGTGCAATAATTTTTCCATTTTCTTCAATTAAGGGACGACGTATGATAGATGTTTTTTCCATCATCAAAGCAATAGCCGCTTTTTGAGTGGTAATGGTTGCTTGTATTTCTTTGGGCAATTGTCTCCAAGTAGCTCCTTTTTTATTAATTAAAGCTTCCCAGCCCACTTGCTTGCTCCATGCCGTTAATTGGCTTGCTGTAATCCCTTTCTTTTTATAATCATGAAATTCGTGGGCTACTTTATTGGCTTGTAACCAATCCAATGCTTTCTTAACGGTATTGCAATTGGGGATGGCATAAACAGTTTTCATAAGTCTAGATCATTTGTAATGTAGGGGAAATTACTTAATGTATTTTTTACCTAACCAACTTTCGCTAATAGGTTGCATCCAATTTTTTTCCATCTCTGCTTTATTGGCAACCAAATTATTAAAGTACAAAGTATCTTTTTGTAAGATGCCATTTTCTAATGCATAGGCTACTTGTGCCATTGGAATAGTTTGTACTTTATCTTTTACCCAAAATGCTAGCAATTCTCTATTAAACATTTGAACGCCAGTCATTTTTTCAATGTCTTTTATTACATGTACCGAACTGTCCGTGCTACAACCGCCCACTGTTGTGAATGATTCGTCTGCCATTAATATAATAAACTGGCCATACAGGGCTGTGCCAAAACCTTTCACGGGTGCGCCATGACTTTTCCAGCTATCAATAAAATTTTCCAACAACTCTTCAATTTGGAATAATTCACCC
Organism: Bacteroidota bacterium; assembly: GCA_947454025.1. Classification (GTDB taxonomy): domain Bacteria; phylum Bacteroidota; class Bacteroidia; order Chitinophagales; family Chitinophagaceae; genus Sediminibacterium. Next base: position 39,063 of record CANGIZ010000009.1, read on the forward strand.
ATCGTAAAAGTGCGGTTGGCTTGATAAATCCATAATTTGGATTGTGGATGAAAGTCCGCAGGTAATATGGTGGCTAAATCTACAGTCATTTTCACAGTTTTAATAGGTACAATTCATTTTGAATAGTAAGCAACTCAATGTTTTTTATTGAATTGCTTTGGCAATAATTTCGGCAATATCTAATACTTCAGTTTTAACTTCCTCATCTCTATTTTTAATGCCATCTGTCATCATGGTATTGCAAAACGGACAAGCACTTGCCACAAAGTCGGCTTTGGTTTCTATCGCTTCATCGGCACGTTCGGTATTAATTCTTTTGTCACCTTTTTCTTCCTCCTTAAACATTTGTGCACCGCCTGCCCCACAACATAATCCTTTGGACTTACAACGTTTCATTTCACGTAATTCCATATCCAAGCTTTCTAACACTTTTCGGGGTGCTTCATATATTTCATTCGCTCTACCTAAATAGCAACTATCGTGGTAGGTAATCGATTTCCCTTTCCATTCATTGCTATCAGTAAATTTGATTTTTCCTTGCTCAATTAATTCTTGTAAAAAACTAGTGTGGTGTATTACATCATAATTCCCACCCAATGCAGGATATTCGTTTTTTAAAGTATTAAAACAATGAGGACAGGTAGTTACAATTTTTTTAATTTCATACCCATTCAAAATTTGAATATTTTGATATGCCATCATTTGAAACATAAATTCATTGCCTGCGCGACGAGCAGGGTCACCAGTACATGCTTCTTCTTTTCCTAAAATGGCGTAACGTACACCTGCTTTGTCTAGAATGGTTGCAAAGGCTTTAGTGATTTTTTGCGCTCTTTGATCAAAGCTGCCTGCGCAACCCACCCAAAACAATACTTCGGGTTGTTCTCCTTTCGCCATGAATTCGGCCATTGTGCTTACTTTCATACTATCTTATTTATATGCTTCCTTTTAATTTCAACTATTTATTATGACTGAGTTGTCCACGCGTCTCTGTCGTCAGGTGAAAATTTCCAAGGTGCAAAATTATTTTCAATATTGCTAAACATGCCATTCCATTCAGAAGGCGCATTGCTTTCTTCCATTATGAGTGATCGTCTTAATTCAATAATAATATCTAAAGGAGAAATGCTAACAGGACATTCTTCAACACATGCATTGCAAGTGGTACATGCTCTTAGTTCCTCCACACTTATATAATCGTGCAAAAGAGATTTCCCATCTTCTACGAATTGTTTATGCTTGTTAAAATTCTTTCCTACTTCCTCTAATCGATCACGTGTTGACATCATTATTTTACGCGGACTTAACAATTTTCCAGTGCTATTGGCCGGACAAGCAGTACTGCATCTTCCGCACTCGGTACAGCTATAAGCGTCCATTAAATTTTTCCAACTTAAATCCATCACATCACGTGCACCAAATTTTTCGGGAGCTGCGGCATCGGTTGGAGCTAATTCGGGTTGCATGGCATACAATACTTCGTTTTGAATGGAAACCATATTGTGCATCTCACCTTTTGGCAATAAAGAAGCAAAATAGGCATTCGGGAAAGCTAAAATAATATGTAAGTGTTTTGAATAAGGCAGGTAGTTCATAAATGCATAGATGCCTAAAATATGAATCCACCATGCAGTTTGTTCAATTATATTTAGTTGAGCCTCGGAAAAGCTTTTTAGCAATGGTTTAATATGTGATGAAATTACAAAATCACTTGCAGGGTCGGCAGCATTCATGATTAAAAACAAACTCATTAAAACAATCTCAGTTATCAAAATCGCATTGGCATCGGAGCGAGGCCATCCATTCAGATCCTTGCTAATAAATCTTTTTAATCGAATAATATTGCGTCGGCTAAAGAAAATTACACATGCAATAAATACCAATGCGGCTAAAATTTCAAAACTATTAATGACAAAATTGTAGCAGCTTCCCAAATAACTAGCAAACGCACGATGGGTGCCCAAAATGCCATCTACAATAATTTCTAACAATTCAATATTGATTATGATAAATCCAACGTAAACAATGATATGCAATACAGCAACCAGTGGATTGCGAAACATCTTTTTTTGACCTAAAGCCAATAGTAAAACATTTTTCCATCGGCGACTAGGCTGGTCACTCAGGTTAATCTCTTTTCCAATTAAAATATTTCTTCTAATGGCGAATAAATTTTTGCCAAAAAGAAAAAAAGCAGCGACCGTTATAAGGCCAAACAAAAGCTCCGCAATCAATGCCATAATATGGGTTTATAGATTCATAATGGATTGTTACAAATTTAGCCCATTTCGGGCTTGATTGACGCTAAAATACCCTCAAATAATGCACATCAAAACTAATGCCTTATTTCGGGTAGATTTTAAGCGGAATTATTTAATTTGCCAGTTATTCTCAAACAGTCTTAAATAGTTCAGATATGAGTCAAACAATTGAACAAAAAGTAGCTACTTGGTTAGCGGGTAATTACGACGAAGCAACTAAACAAACCATTCTTGATTTGCAGGCAAATCAGCCAGCGGAATTAGAAGAGTCTTTCTATAAAAACTTGGAATTTGGTACAGGTGGTTTAAGAGGTATCATGGGCGTTGGCACCAACCGAATTAATAAATACACTATTGGAATGGCTACGCAAGGTTTTTCCAATTACTTAACAAAGGCTTATCCAGGTGAAAAAATTAGTGTGGCTATTGGACATGATAGCCGAAACAATTCAAGATTTTTTGCCGAAACAACAGCACAGGTATTTGCAGCCAATGGATTTACAGTGTATTTGTTTGAGGCATTAAGACCTACTCCAGAATTAAGTTTTGCAATAAGACATTTAGGATGTAAGGCCGGTGTGGTTTGTACCGCTTCACACAATCCAAAGGAATACAATGGATACAAAGCTTATTGGAATGATGGTGGTCAATTGGTTCCTCCTCATGATAAAAATGTAATAACTGAAGTAGAAGCAATACAATCAGTAGATGATGTGAAATGGTCTGGCGGTGAAGCGAATATTCAGTTATTGGGCAATGCAATGGATGCCGCTTATATTAAAATGGTAAAATCATTAAGTGTATATCCCGAAGTAATTGCAGCGCAAAAAGATTTAAAAATTGTATATACTCCAATACATGGTACAGGTATTACCTTGGTGCCAAATGTATTGTCTGAGTTTGGATTTACGAATGTGCATGTGGTGGAAGAGCAATCAACTCCAGATGGTAATTTTCCAACAGTTGCCTATCCGAATCCCGAAGAAAGTGAAACCATGAGTATTGGTTTGGCAAAAGCAGCGGCATTAGATGCGGATATTTTATTAGGCACAGACCCCGATGCAGATAGAGTGGGTGTTGGTGTAAAAAATCACAAAGGAGAATGGGTGTTAATGAATGGCAACCAAACTGCGGTTTTGGCTTTTGCCTATATGATGGAAGCACGCAGAGCAAAAGGGGTAGCCAAAGCTAACGATATGGTGATTACTACTATTGTTACTACCGAAATGATCAATGAAGTTGCAAAGCAAAACAAAGTAGCTTGTTATAATGTATTAACAGGTTTTAAATGGATTGCGGAGTTGATAAAGGAGAAAGAAGGGAAAGAAAATTATGTGATTGGAGGAGAGGAGAGTTTTGGATTAATGATTGGCGACCAAATAAGAGATAAGGATGCAGTAAGTGCTGTTGCATTATTGTGTGAGATGGCGGCTTATGAAAAGAGCAAGGGAAAAACCTTATTTGATAAGATGATTGAATTGTATGTGCAGTATGGTTTTTATTACGAAAACCTTATTAGCATTACGAAGAAAGGGATGAACGGACAACAAGAGATTGCGCAAATGATGGAAGGGTATCGACAATCACCGCCTGCAACCATAAATGGATCTAAAGTAGCTACCTTATTGGATTATGAATTGCAAAAAGGCACGAATTTATTAACAGGGGAAACTTGGAAAATACATTTACCAAAGAGCAATGTATTGCAATTTGTAACGGAGGATGGCAGTAAAATTTCTGCAAGACCGAGTGGAACTGAACCTAAAATAAAATTCTATTTTAGTGTAAGTACACAATTGGCGAACGCTTCAGAATTTGATGCGAAATATGAATTATTACAAAACAAAATAAAGGGTATCATTGCTGATATGCAGTTAAATTAATTAGATACATGCGTAAAACAGAGGATACTTATTTACACAAAGGATTAAGAAAGCAATTGGTTGCTCAATTAAGAGAGAAAGGTATTACAGACGAGGGTGTTTTAAATGCTATTGGTATGATTCCAAGGCATTTTTTCTTAGATTCTGCGTTTGATAAAATTGCATATGAAGATCGTGCATTCCCCATTGCAGCGAATCAAACCATTTCACAACCCTATACGGTTGCTTATCAGACACAATTATTGCAAGTAAAAAAAGGCGACAAAGTGTTGGAAATTGGCACTGGTAGTATGTATCAAACTACTATTTTAGCAGCTATGGGGGCAAAGGTGTTCACCATTGAAAGGCAGGAAGAATTGGCGGCTAAAACTGGACAGTACTTATTTAAACAACAATTTACTGATATTCAATTCTTTTTTGGGGATGGATTTGAAGGATTGCCTCAACTAGCCCCCTTTGATAAAATAATAATCACAGCAGCAGCTCCTAATATTCCTGAAAAATTATGGGAGCAATTAAAAGTAAGAGGGGTGATGGTAATTCCAGTTGACGAATCGGATGGGGTGCAACGCATGCTAAGGTTAACTAAGAAAAAAGATGGCTTAGCGAAAAGGGAATCTTTTGAGGAGTTCTCATTTGTACCGATGTTAGAAGGAAAGGAAGTTAAAAAATAGATGCTTCGCGTTTAATAAATAAAAAAGCCAGGATTGTTGTCCTGGCTTTTTTATTTATAGATAGTTCTATTATTGAGGTATTGAATCCATTCCGCCGCCGCCTTCGTCACCTTTGGTACTTTTTCTTCTTAATAAATTCACATCGAATTTACCAAAGCGATAAGAGAAGTTAATTCTAAACATTTGTTGGTCACGAACACGGGTTACGTTTTGAATAAAGTATTGGCTTTCAGAATAGGTTTTATTTACCCTTGTTTTAAATACGTCGTTTACGTTAAATGATAAGCTTGCAGTTTTCCCACCTTTTAAAGTCCAGTCTTTTTTAATGGCCATATCAAAATCATAAGAAGGGAAATTATAACCTTGTGCAGTTGATTGAGGGCCACCAAAACCACCGCCTGGAGGGCCGCCACGTCCACCGCCACCTGCGCTACTTCCACCTGGAGGCAAGATCGTTTTTGCTTGGTATTGGCCACTAAATTGATAACTAAATCCGCCTGGAAATTTAATAGTGTTGTTCATTTTACTAAACCAGCTGGTTAAGTCATTGTTTACATTTTGGCCAGGAATAGTTGCGTTAATAGCAGATTTAAATAAGTTAAAACTTAAGTTCATATCCCACCATTTTGTAATAGCAGTTTTATTGCTTAATTCAAGACCATAAACAGTGGCTGAATTGGCATTGATAGATGAACTAAAATAGGCACTATCTAAATTAGTAGATGCTCGGTTAATGTCTCTATAAACATAACTCGTAATTAAGTCGGTGCTATATTTATAGTAAGCAGTTGCTAAAAAGTTGGAACCTTTTGTATATGCATTGTTGTATGCAACTTCAAAAGAATGGGTGAATTGTGGTTTTAAATTTGGATTTCCCACAGTGATATTTTGAGGATCACTATAGTCTGGGAAAGGCAATAGTTGGAAAAAGTTGGGAGGACTAATTCGCTTTGAGTAATTGAATTGTAAGTCTTGTTTATCATTTACTTTATAGTTAATAAATGCACTTGGGAACAAGGAAATAGGATAGCTTGAATGGAATGGCAATGAATCTGTACCTCTTTTGTTTAATATATTGCCATCATAAGCCCTGCTTTCAGCTCTTAATCCCAATTGGAAACTCCATTTATTTTGCTTCATATTCAAATTAGAATAAGCTGCATACACTTTTTCACCATATTGGTATTGACTACTAATGGCATCTACTAATATTTCATTACGGTACTGGTCTCTTTTATTGTACTCAGAACGATCATTGTATTTTACACCCGCCTCAAACTTTACATCGTTTTTCAATTCACGTGCGTAATCCATGTTGAATGAGTAATTCTTATTGTTTCCATTACCTGCACTTCGTTGATTTAACAAAGAAGAATTAATGATAGACCAGTTTTTATTATCAGCTTCATTGTAATTAAAGTCTGCAGAAAGTTCATGCCCTTTGTCGGCGAATAAATGTTTGTAACTTAATTGACCACCTTTATTAAGGAAATTAAATTTCGAAGAATTTAATAAATTATAATTACTTCCTTTATTGAATGGGTTTAATATGCCATTGATAGTTGAATCAATTTCTTGAGTACCTGCATTCGCAAATTCCCCTTGCATAATATTGGAGTACAATGAAAATGTGTTGCGATTGTCTGCAAAATAATCTACACCAGCACGATAAAAATTAAAGGAGCCATTGCCAGTACTATTGTTAATGGTTTTTACACTTGTTGGAACCGGCGCGCCAAGAATAGTTCTTTCGGTGGTAGAGGTACTAATTGATTTACGACCATTTACATTCGCGTTTAAAGAGAAATTGAATTTGCTATCTCGTAAATTCATGTCACCACCGCCATTAATTTTCCCGCGCATATCTACACCGGCTCTGATACCGCCGTTATAACCGTTCTTTCTATTCTTCTTCAACACAATATTTAGGATCCCTGCGTTACCACCCGTTGCATCATATTTAGCAGAAGGGTTGGTGATAATTTCTACTCTATCAATAATATCGGCAGGAATTTGATCCATTGTTAAAGTGGTAGGGCGGTTGTCAATCAATAATGTAGGGGCTGCGTTTCTTAATGTAACGTTTCCGTCAATATCCACGTTTAAATTTGGGATACTCTTCATCACTTCCACAGCTGTTTGTCCTTGGCTTGTTAAGTTCTTATCTACATTAAATATTTTGCGATCAATGCCCATTTCGAACTGTGGTTTTGCAGTCGAAGTCACTGTCACTGATTTTAATTCTTCAGTGGATTCTTCCAGTTTAATATTGCCTAGGTCCTTGTCTACCATCGCAAGCATGTCTTGCATATTTTGGCCACCACCCATTTTGATATTAAAGCTAATTTGCTTTTCTAATTTTTTATAACCAACTCCTGCAACTACTAATTTAAAATTGCCCATTACAGGTAGGTTTTCAAAACTAAAATCACCATTGGAAGCACTTAACATCGTGCCTAAAATCACATCGGTGTTCTTTTTGGTTGTTGGATTAAATTTGGTGCCTTTTAATTGTACTGTTACACCATCGATGCCTTTATTGGTAGCATCCACTATTTTACCATAAAAGTGCCCCATGTTTTGACCTGCGGCTGCGTTCCGGCCTCCAGCCATACCTGGCATTTGTGCGTATGTATTTACTTGTATTAAAAATGTAAATACGAGAATTGATATATATTTCATAATGAGTTAGATTCTTTATTTATTCGTCGGTTTATTAAGATTGCAAATATCTATTATATAATCAAGGGGTGGCCGCTACATTATATGAGCGGCAATTAAGAGTGGTGAGTGATGGCTTGTATTAAGAATCCCCAAGCCAGCCCAAATATAAATGCCAATATTCGATAAGTACGTGTGGCTTTAAGCAGGGTAGGCTCCAAGATGGGTTTCCATTTTTTGTGTAAATTTTGGGCAAAATCTGCTTTGCTATTTTCTGCTAATTTTCCGACTAATTCGGGGAATAATAACTGCAGTTCTTCTAGGAATACCGACTTTAACTGAGCCACCGTTTTATCACCAATAAACATGGAAACAATGGGCATTTTCTCTCCCAATTTTGTTGTAAAAAAATGGTCAAGTTGTTCGTCTATATATGGTAGTACCGCTTCAAATTGAGTATCCATTGCATTTTTCGAAATGAGTTGGTTTAATTGCAAAGACGCAATTTGCTTTTGTAGTCCTTGGCTCCAGTTAATGAACAAGGCTTTTATAAAAAACCAAGCGATAAACCAGGCTAATAAAGCGGTCATTAAAGGAATAATAAGTAGATGCATATTGACGCTTTTTTATAAAAAAACCCATCCCGGTTGGGATAGGTTTTTTTGGGGGAGAACGATGGGTCTCGAACCCACGGCCTACAGTGCCACAAACTGTCGCTCTAACCTACTGAGCTACGCCCTCCATTTAGGGTCGCAAAAATACGTTAATTCGGTAATGTATAAAACTTGTTTTGCAACTTTTTATAAAATTATGG